>NZ_JASGBY010000010.1:0-196525 GCF_030053355.1 Pantoea sp. EA-12
AACTGAGTGGAATACTTTGGCTTCATGATTTATCCCCATTATGTCGTTTTACAGTCCAACATTATGGGTTCAGTTCATCGGCACCGGTCCGTTAAGGCAGACGATTGAAGTGAAGGTACCGCGAAGCGGCGCGAGGACCGCCAGCCCCGATGCGGCTCCAGACTGCGTTATCGCGCGGTTTAACCCCAATTCTTCTTCTTACTGGTCTTACCCACGCCGGGATTGCAACTGTTGGTGGGATCCAACTGCTTCCAGTGCGCGACATGTTCGCAGGAAGCTTGATACAGATGCCCCACGTTATGCTCGGCAGGGTACTTAGCACCGCGCTGCGCCAGATAGACTTTCACCGCTTCCTTGAATGCCTTCGCATCAACGCCTTCCTTCAACACGTAATCCTGATGGTTCACATAACAGAAGAAATGTCCGCAACAGGAGTCGACCTGAACCTGCGCCGCCAGATTCGCGGGCAGCGTTAAGCGCCATGCGTCATCATTGCGGCGCAGCGCCACATCAAAGGCCACCAGCCGCTCATTCGGGTTATAACCCAGTGCATCACAGTACGAAATGGTGCAACCGCCCACGCCAAAACGCACTAAAAAGGCATCGGCCGCTTCGCGTGCATCACAGTGGAAAAAGTCGCCCTTTTGCTCGGCAAAAAATTGCTGCAATAACCCCTGTAGCTCCGTGGTCTGCTGTGCATCCACTTTGATCATCAAATGGTGCTCATACTCGTCGCGGTACTTCATGATACGCGAGGCGACAAAACTGGGTGTCAGTTGGTTAAAACATTGCAATGCACGATCAACAAAATTGCGCGGTAAAAACGGCACATGACCAACGCGTACATCCCATTTCGCTTTGTTGGTCATCATTTTGGGGATCGCCTGCGGGCCGAGTTTACGAATCGCCAGATACATATGTTTTGCGTAACGCACGGTTAAATCGAAGGCATTGCGATGAATGTATTCAGCCTGCAACGGTAATTCGCTCATCTCGGTAAGCAGGAAACGGCGCAGTGCGACCAGTTCACGCTCATCGTTGGTGCCAATGTAAAAAGTGTCACTGCCGGTACTGGCTTCAAACGTGGGTAAGCGCACGGCAAAAACCACCACTTTTCCTGCGCTGCCTGAACTCTCATGCAGATAGCGCAGGTCGCCATTAAAGCGTGCAGGGGAGTCAGCGCTGAGGTCACGCAAACGATCGGCATAGTCATCGGCCCAGATTTTGCCTTGCCAGTCTGGCTGTTCGCCTGTTTGATACTGCTGCTCGGTCAGATTTTTCAGCATCACTTCCGGTGTGGCACCCAAATCGATTCCCAGATGATTGACCATCTCCAGGCGGCCATCGTCATGGATGCGGGCAAACAGAGACTTTTCGGTAAACGCCGGGCCGCGACGAATCAATGAACCGCCGGAGTTATTACAAATGCCACCAACCACAGAAGCACCAATGCAACTCGAACCGATCACCGAGTGCGGTTCACGTCCTAGCGGTTGCAGCGTTTGTTCCAGTTCGGTCAGGCTGGTGCCAGGGAAAGCGATCACCTGGCGTGCCTGATCGATCACCTGCACACCTTTGAGCTGGCGCGTACTCACAATCACCACGTCGCGATCGTAATCGTTGCCATCAGGGGTCGAACCCCCGGTGACGCCGGTATTGGAGGCCTGCATCAAAATAATGGCGTTCTGAGCCACACAAATCTGCAGTGTTTGCCACAACTGCTGCAAGGTTTGCGGTAGCACTACGGCCAACGCATCACCGCGACCAACACGAAATCCTTTGGTGTACCAGGCTTTATCATCGGCGTGGGTCAATACCTGCTTGTCGCCCACTGCGTCAGCCAACTGACGCAACATCTCCTGCGGGGTGGTCATGTTTTCTCTTCTTCGTCATTTATCTGCCGCGTTATTGGACAACCTGATCAGCATGGCGTCAATCATTCAGCGGCACTATTAAGGAAATAACGCACGGAATCATTATCCCTTTATCCTTCGCGGGAAAAAGCCTGCGTACCGATAAAAATGCGCGGGCAATCACAATTTAGATCGAAAGAGATTAAGGCTGAATGCCGATTAAAAACGCGCACTATTTTACTGCGCAAAATTAATATAACCCGATGATTATTAAGTTAATTTCACTCCTATGGTAAAAATAGCTATGTGATTTAAGTCACAAAAAAAGAGTATTGAACCTCGCTGTCAATCTTGATGGGGATTAAATTCATGCTGAAAGTGTGATCTCCGTTGCAAATAGAAAAGTCGTTCACCGGAAGAATGAATGCCAGACGCGCAGCTTAGGGAGTGATGACAATGAGAATTGGCATGGTGATCAGCGGTGGCGATGTAACCGGGATAAATAACTTTGTGTTTCAAATGTCACGTATGACACAAGCAGACATGGTGTTATTTAATGGTGGTATTCCCGGCTTACTGGAAAATCGGCATCAGGAAATATCTCAGCGCGATCTGGTGGATTATGCCATCACATCTATACCTGTGATGCAATCAGGAAGAACCACGCGAAAATTAATCAGACCTGAATACGAATTGATTGCTAAACATCTTAAATCGCTGCGTATTGATGTATTAATTATGGCCGGTGGCGATGGGTCATTACAATTTCTGCACACGTTAAGCGAATTCGGCGTGAATTGTTTCGGCGTGGGCATGACGATTGATAACGATGTATTCGGCAGTGATTACACCATCGGTTTTTCTACTGCCTGTGAGCAAGTCCTTAAAGAAGTGTCGAAGCTGAGAAATACCGGGCGTGCCTTAACAGGGCGTGTATTTATGGTCGAATTACTCGGCGGCTACTGCGGAGAGTTAACACTACAATCGGCGATCAAGTCTAATGCTGATTTCGCGCTGATTCCGGAATGCCAGATTCCGCCGCAAGAGCTGGCAGAGCGCATCACACAGCGCCTGTCCACGCAGAACAGCGTGGTGATTCTCTGCTCTGAAGGTTACACGCGTGAATATTCACCGGGTTTCCAGGGGGCAATCGATACGCTGATTAAACAAATTGAACCGTTAATAGGGGTGCGAATTCGTAAAACGATTATCGGTTATGGCTTGCGTAGTGGTGATCCCACCTGTGAAGAAATTTATCAGGGCACCATTATGGCCAGTGAAGTCGCGCGTTGTATTCAATCGGGGATGCGCAATAAGGCGGTCATTATTAATGGCAGTAATAGACCGATACCGATAGATCTCATAAGCATGAAAAAACGCCTGGTGGATACCGAAGGGCACCATTATAAACTTGCTAAACAACTGCATATTCTGTGAGGAAATAAGCCATGCTGAAAATACTATGTGTGTGTGGATGTGGTCTGGGTTCAAGTTTCGCAATTGAAATGAGCGCCAAATCCGTATTAAAGAAACTCGAAATTGAAGCTGATATCGATCACACCACGATTTCGGAAGCCAATGCTTTCAAGTCCGACATGATTTTAACGCAGAAAGCCTTTGCGGATGTCCTGAATGCGGATGCCACCCCAGAGCAAATTAAGCGGGTGATTATTCTGAACAGGCTGACCGACAAAGCGGAAATTGAAGAGAAAATCGTGGCATTTATGAAAGAACGTAACTTAAAGGTTGCTAACCATGAATAGTGTGATCAACTTCCTGGTAAAAGACTTATTAGGGCAGGCGTCAATTCTGATCGCCTTTATTGCCCTGATTGGTCTGCTACTGCAGAAAAAATCCGCAGGAAAGGTGATGGAAGGCACCTTTAAAACCCTTCTGGGCTTCTTAATTATGATGGCGGGTATCAATATTATTGTCGGTACTCTGACCTTCCTGAATACCATATTCACACATGGTTTTGGCATGAAGGGCTACATCACCGATGTGGCTGCCATTGCCGGGTTAGCGAGCCGCGAGCTGGGTTCAGAAGTGGCGCTGACGCTGCTGGTCATCTTTATCGTCAACATCATCATCGCGCGTCTGACACCGTTCAAATACATCTTCCTGACCGGACAGGCGCTGTTATGGATGGCGACTATCGGTGCGGTGATTGGCTATAAAGCGGGGCTGACAGGTTTACCTCTGATCCTTACCGGCGGCATATTTGGTGGCGTCATGGCGGTGGTTATGCCGGCTCTGGCACAACCTGTGGTACGTCGCATCACGGATTCGGATGACGTTGCGCTCGGCCACTTCTGCACCATTGGTTATCTGCTGACGGCGGCCGTCGCTAAGGTAGTGGGTAAGGGGTCACGCTCGACCGAAGATCTCAAGCTGCCAGACAACTTCAAATTCCTGCAGGACACCTATCTGTCGATGGCGGTGGTGATGGTGCCGATGTACCTGATCCCTGCGCTCGCGGCGGGCCCGGAATTTATCGGTCAGTACAGCAACGGCATGAACTATCTGATGTATGCCTTTATGCAATCGATTCAGTTTGTCGCTGGTGTGTTCGTGCTGTATAGCGGCGTGCGCTTGCTGCTGAATGAGCTGGTACCTGCATTCCGTGGTATCGCGATGCGACTGGTGCCAGACGCAAAACCCGCACTCGACTGCCCAGTGATGTTCCCTTATGCCCCTAATGCGGTGATCGTCGGCTTCCTGGCCACGACGCTGGGTTCGGTAGTCGGCATGTTGGTGTTTCCGATGTTTGGCCTGGCGATGATCCTGCCAGGACTGCTGACCAACTTTTTTGCTGGTGGCACCGCAGGGGTATTTGGTAATGCGCTGGGCGGACGTCGCGGTGCGATGATCGGGGGCTTTGTCCATGGCCTGTTCATCACCTTCTTGCCTGCCATTCTGGTGCCGATGCTCGAAAGCTACGGTTTTACCGGCGTGACCTTCAGTGATTCCGACGTCATCAGTACTGGCCTGGTCTTGGGCCACGCGTTCCAGGGCAACTGGATGTTCGTCGCATTGTTTATTCTCTTTATTACGCTTATCGCCTGGTTTGTTAACGGAAAATCCACTAAATCCCATGAGGAAAAACTCCATGAAACTTTATAACTTTACCGATCTGTTACAGGTGGCTAAACAACGTGAATTTAAAGCGCTCGGCTCTTTTAATTTACACTGTCTGGAAATGTTACCGGCTTTCTTTACTGCGGCAGAAAAAACCAATAGTCCATTGATGATTCAGATTTCCACCGGTACGGCGAAATATTTAGGACATAAATTAATTGTCGATGCGATTCGCTCATTATCAGAAAGTCGTAATGTACCGGCCTGTTTGCATCTCGATCACTGTTCAGATTTAAATGCGATCCAAACGGCGATTGATGCCGGTTTCAGCTCAGTTATGTATGACGGCTCGCATTTACCGATTGAAGAAAATATTGCCAACACACGTCGCGTTATTGATATGGCGCGCCCCGTGCATGTCTCGGTTGAAGCGGAACTGGGGGCGATTGGCGGATCTGAAGACGGAAAAGAAGTGGAGATGAATGCGGCGTCATTTACCACCGTGGATGATGCCAAACGCTTTGTTGATGAAACCGGTGTGGATATGCTGGCCATCTCAATCGGGACAGTACACGGTTTGTATACCGGCAAAGCGCATATCCAGCATCAACGTCTGGCTGACATTACCGATGCCACCAAAACGCCTCTGGTGCTGCATGGTGGTACCGGTGTCAGTGATGAAGACATGCGTCTGGCTGTGCGCAGTGGGATTGAGAAAGTGAACGTGGGCACAGAAATGAATGTGCAATGGGTGGCAAACTGCAAACAGACGTTTGAAAAAGGCAAAGTGAATGACAGCGTGCGTAATTTCCTTGTGCCCGCTAACGATGCCGTCACGAATGTGCTGGTAGAGAAAATTTCACTGTTCCGCTAATCACGACTCTCTCATGACGTAATAACCTGAGGTGCCCTGGCGCCATTCGGGGCAGGAGACGCTATGTTTGGATTCTTGAAAAAAGGTTCTGATAATAAGAGCCAGGATTCACAAGAAATAGATCTTCAGGCAGAAACGATCAGCGGTAAAATAAGCGAGCTGGAGCAACAGCTCGCTATTAACCCGCAGGCGGTCGATACGCAAAAACAATTAATGCTGGAATACAATCGCGCATTAAGTATCTTTGCCAAAAGCCGCCGCTTTCGTCAGGAAATTGATCCGCTGTTCATTAAAATTGATGAGCTGCGCAATACCATCCGCAAATCGATTTAAGGAGGCAGTATGAGTATTAAGCGACTGCTGCAAGAAGCGAATGCGATTCAGGTAGGGATCACCGCTAAGGACTGGCGTGAGGTGATCGCCCTGGCGGCACAACCGCTGGTCAACGGTGGTTACGTGAAAGATTCTTACCCACAGGCGGTGATCGCCAATACCCTGACCCACGGGGCGTATTACGTGTTTGAAGAAGGGATTGCCATTCCGCACGCGCGCCCGGAAACCGGGGTGCTGAAAGATTGTTTCAGCATGATCGTGCTGGATGAGCCGATTTCCTTTGAGGGCAGCGACAAAGCCGACATCGTGATCATGTTTGGTGCGCGCGACAGCAACGCTCACATTGAAGAGGGCATTCGCGCCATTGTGTCACTGTTAGAGGATGAAGAAACGCTGGTGCGTCTGCGCAAGGCCAGCAGCGTCGCGGAGGTGATAGAAATCCTATGACTTCCTCCACTGAAGAGAAATGCGTGGTGCTGGTCAACGGTATTCCGGCATCGGGCAAAAGCACCCTGACGCGTGCACTGGCAGAGCAGTTTGGCTTCCCGGTGCTGACGTTGGATAGCCTGAAAGAGCCGTTTATGGCCAGTTTTGCGCCGGTTGACCGTTTGCGTAATCGCCAGCTGGGCTGTGCAGCCTATCAGGCGATATGGAAAGTGGTTGGGCAGGCACCGACGCGTTGTGTCTACCTGATTGATGCCTGGTTTGGCTTCCAGCCGAAAGAGGTGTTGCAGCAGGGATTGCAGCAGGCGGGCGTCACGCGCGTGCTGGAGATGTGGCTGGCGATCACGCCGGATGAAGCGGTGGCGCGCTATCAGTCTCGGCTGGCGCAGCGCATGCCGGGCCATCCCGGTGCGGAGTATCTACCCGAGTTGCGTAAGCTGGCGGAAACCGCACAGCCGATGGCGCTCGGGCCCGTACTGCAACTTGATGCCAGCGATCCGGATACCGCCGCCGCGTGTGCCTGGCTGCAACGCCAACTGTGTTTACCGGTCAGTGCTCAACCCGCACTGTCGGCGTCAGGGTGAAAGAACGCCGCCAGCAGCGCACTGAACTGTTGATCGTGCTGACGATCTTCAGCCAGCTGGCGGCAAATTTCCCCCAAAGCCTGATACAAGCGATCGGTGGCAAGTTCGCCCTGATTGAGCGTCGCAATCTCATCCATCTCCGCCGCCCAACGCCAGGCTTTTGGCAACATATCTGGGGTGGCTTTGGTCATCCTCTGCAACAACGCCTGTTGGCTATCCTGCATCTCTTCACGCAACGCATCGGCAGCGCCCACTCTGCTGGCATTAATCAGCATCGCCGAGGTGAGTAACGTGATGCCTTTATTGATCCCCGCGTAGGCCATTTTCAGCGCTGATGCCGCGCCGTTTTCGGCACTCATTACCCGAACACGCAGGCCGACTTCGCTTAACAGCGCCAGTTTTGCCGCATGGGGACCAGCAAACCAGAAACGCGGCCCCTGTGGATTCTGTGTGCCAGGCGGTAAACCAATGATGGCAGCATCGGCAAAGGGGGTGCCGGTGGTCTCGATGACGTGCGCGACCTGCTTAAGTGTTTCTGGGCTGATGGCGTTGCAATCTACATACAGCGGTTTGCGCACGGCGGATTGCAGCAACGGCGCCATCTGCTGCGCCCAACTCAGCGCGGATTCAGGTGGCAGGATCGACAGGATGATATCGGCTTCACATAACGCTTCGATACTGGCGTCAGCGATGTGCGCATCATGCGCGCGCTGTTGCGAAATCGCAGAGCGCTGGCTCAGTGGGGTAATCACGCGCGCACCGTGCTGCGCCAGCACGCCGCCTACGGCGGCTCCCATGGCACCCGGTGCGGCAATCGCGATGGTTATCATAACGGCATCTCCTCAAGCGGTGAGATGTCAGTATGGAACGCCCGGCTGAGAGTGCGTGGAGGAAAGTGCAAGCAAATACAACCGTTTTACGCTTGCGTGAACACGCGCGTGCTGAGGAAGTCAATCAACGCGCGCACTTTGGGGGAAGGGTGTTTACTGGCTGGCCACAACAAATGGAACACATTACGGTGGCAGGCATAGTCACTGAGCACTTCACAGAGCGTGCCTTGCGCCAGGGCATCACGCACCGAGAAATCGGGGAGCATGGCAATGCCTAATCCGCGCATCGCAAAGCAGACCCGCGTCTCAATGTTGTTACACACCATGGTGGTGGGCAATACCAACTCATTCTCATCTTCGTAACCGCGCAGCACCCAGCGCTCAAGCTTCCCTGTGGTGTTAAATCGGTAGTGCAGACAGGCGTGCTGTTGGAGTGCTTCTGGTGTCTGAGGTGTACCGTGGCGCGCCAGATAGTCGGGAGAGGCAACGGCAATCGAGTAGGCGTATCCGAGTTTACGTGCGGTAAGGCGAGAATCACCAGGCGGGCCGCCGCGCATCACGGCGTCATAGCCTTCAGCAATCACGTCGACCACGCGGTCGCTAAAATCGAGGTCAAGCTGAATATCAGGATAGGCCGCCATAAAGTCACCCAGTGCAGGCAGAATAAGCGAGCTGACAATCGGCAGGCTCAGTTTCAACCGCCCGGTAGGACGCTGTGCCGCCTGCGACAGTTCGCTTTCGGCAGCTTCGATCTCCGCCAAAATGCGCCGACTGCGTTCCAGAAATAGCTCACCCTCTGCGGTCAATGTGATACTGCGCGTGCTGCGATGAAATAAGCTCACATCCAGTTTATCTTCCAGTCGGGCAATACTTTTGCCCACCGCTGATGCGGAGATGCCGAGTTGACGCCCAGCGGCAACAAAACTCCGGGTTTCGGCGACCTGCACAAACACCATAAAGCCATTGAGACTGTCCATAGCGCCTCACAATTGCGGACATAAATGTCCTGTTAGTCCTGAAATGTACCCTGGTTTATCCGCAATGGTGAAATGACTAATTTAGGAGGTCATTATTCAGGAGCGATAAAAAATGCAGAAATTGATTGAGCAGTTAATGGAACAGGCGCAGAGGGCGGTGGCGTCTACCAACGCGCTAGACGAAAGGATGTCCGGGCAGTTTGTCAATGACCTGCGTGATGCGGTTTATCAGGGTTTACGGGAGGTACGATGAGCACGCGTTTACCCTTCATCCCTTTATTCACGTTGAGCATGGCGGCATTCGTGACTATTGTCACCGAAGCGCTGCCTGCTGGTCTGCTCGCGCCGATGGCACAGGATTTACAGGTTTCAGTGGCGGTTGCCGGGCAAAGCGTCTCGGTGTATGCGGTGGGCTCTTTCGTTGCGGCTATTCCGCTTATGTCCCTGTTACAGGGGATGCCGCGACGGCGCTTGCTGCTGTGTGCGCTGGCAGGATTTACTCTGGCGAACGGCGCTACCGCGCTGATTGGCAATTATCCGCTGATGCTGGTGGCACGGGCCATCGCCGGTATTGCTGCGGGTTTGCTGTGGGCGCTACTGGCAGGTTATGCCGCTGCTATGGCCCCTGCGCAGCATAAGGGCAAAGCGATCGCTATCGCGATGGCGGGTACGCCGTTGGCGCTGGCGATTGGTGTACCTTTGGGAACGTTCATTGGCAACCTGATCGGCTGGCGTTTGTGTTTTGCCGCACTAAGTGGCTTATCGCTGTTATTGATGCTGATATTGCGACTGACGGCCCCTGAGCAGCCGGGACAATCAGCCCGGCAGCGGTTGCCATTGCGTGATGTACTGAAATTGCCTGGCGTAGGCAGCGTCTTAGTCTTGGTGCTCTGCTTCGTGCTGGCGCACAACGTCCTCTACACCTATATCGTGCCACTGTTACAGCCTGCCGGGCTGGCTGAGCGAGCCGATGCGGTACTGCTGTTGTTTGGCATCAGCGCCTTGGTCAGCATTTTCATCACCGGATTGTGGGTGGACCGCTATTTACAGGCAATGCTGAGCATCTGCGTTGCACTGTTTATCGCCGCTGCGGCGCTGCTGCAACTGTTACCCACCTATGGATGGGCAGTCTGGCTGGCGGTGATCATCTGGGGACTGGCATTTGGTGGGGCTGCCACTCTGTTTCAAACGGCGATGGTGGTGCGCGCCGGGCAGGCCGTCGATGTCGCGCAATCGATGCTGGTCACCGTTTGGAATCTGGCGATTGCCGCAGGTGGCATGCTGGGCGGCGTATTGTTGGATGGGCCAGGGGTGGCAAGCTTTGCCCCAGTCTGTTTAGGGCTGTTAGCGGTGGCGCTGTGGATTGTCTGGCGGGCGAGACAGCACCCTGTAAGGAAGGGTCTTACTTCCCAGCCGTGATAATAACCGCATGATTCGACAAGGCATCTTGCGCAGCGTAAGCCAGGCTTGAGCCTGTTCAACAGGTTAATCGGCACCCATCCAGGAGAGCATTATGAAAATCGATTTGCACGGCAAAACGGCCTTGGTTACCGCATCCACCGGCGGCATTGGTTTTGCGATTGCGCAAGGGCTGGCAGAGAGTGGCGCAGAGGTGGTGCTAAATGGTCGCAGCGAAGCGTCGGTGAGCCGCGCGCGTGAGAAGCTAAATGGATTAGTGGTGGGCGCCAAAATTCATACGTTTATTGCCGATCTCGGCAGTGCGCAGGGGGTGAAGCAGTTACTTCATGGCTTGCCGCCGATCGATATTCTGGTCAATAACGCGGGCATTTACGGTCCGCAAGATTTCTACGCCACTGATGATGAAACCTGGGAAGCCTACTGGCAAACCAACGTGATGTCCGGTGTGCGCTTGTCGCGTGCGCTGTTACCCGACATGGTGAAGCGCGGCTGGGGCCGCGTGGTGTTTATCTCTTCGGAATCGGCGCGCAACATTCCTGCTGATATGGTGCATTACGGGGTGACCAAAACGGCGCAGTTGTCGCTGGCACGTGGCTTGGCCAAAGTTGCGGCGGGCAGCGGCGTGACGGTGAACAGTGTGTTGCCCGGTCCGACAATTTCCGATGGCTTTGCCGCGATGATGGAAGAGGAGGTTAAGCGCACCGGTAAGTCATTAGAGGTGCTGGCAAAAGAGTTTGTGATGGCGCAACGACCCAGTTCCGTCATCCAGCGTGCCGCCACGGTGGAAGAGGTGGCCAATATGGTGGTGTATGTCTGCTCTCAACAAGCCTCTGCCACTTCTGGCGCGGCACTGCGCGTCGATGGTGGTGTGGTGGATGACATCGTTTAAACACTAATAAGCAGAAGATTACCGTAGCGGCCATTTTACACGTCAGGGTTTTGTAGGGTGCGGCCTTTAGGCCGCCCGTTGTCGCAATCGGGCACGCCCCTACGACACAGGTACCCAAAGCATCAACATGGAAAATAAGACAAAAGTTTACACAGCAACGCTTGGTGTTTCTGCTCCCTATGCATAAAATGCCCGCACTTTTCTTTGGGGCGATGGCATGACCAAATCGGTACAACGCGCAAAATGGATTCTGGCACTGCTTTGTCTGGTGCTGGCGTTTTGTCTCGCCCAGCGTAGCTTCAATTTGCCCTCCGCCCCTCAGACCGCGATCAGTGCCTCGTCCATCAATCATGTTGAGGATGTGGGTGGCGACAAACTCTGTTCGATCAGTGCTAAATCACTCCACGCCGCGACACCCATGCTGGACAGCACCATGCCGTTCCTGCTGATGGTGATGGCCTTACTCGTCACGCTGTTCCCGTCCCAAACGGCGACAGGCTATCAGCGTGAAACCCATTTCCCCCCCATTCAACGACGGCATCTCACCTTCTGCGTCTTCCGGGAATAACGCTACGCGTTCGATCGCGTAACCCTGTTATTGACTGGAGAAACATTGATGAAGATTTTTATCAGGAGTTTGATGCTCCTGCTGATGTGCTGCGCAAGCCTGGTGCAAGCCGCCGATACGGGTTGGCTGCGTAATGCGCAAAACAGCCACGCTGAAGTGCGACTGCGCAGCGCCGATTTGGGTGAGGAACAACAGTTATTACTGGATATTCGCCTGCAACCGGGTTGGAAAACCTATTGGCGCACGCCTGGCGAAGGCGGCGTCGCCCCGGAAATTCGCTGGCAAATGCCCGACGTTAACGCGCAGTGGCACTGGCCAACGCCGGCACGTTTTGACGTCAGCGGGCTCACCACGCAAGGCTACAAAGGCGATATCACGCTCCCCATTGAGATGAGTCACGTGCCGGGCGAGAAACTGGCAGGCACGCTCACGCTCTCCACCTGTAGCGATGTCTGTATTCTGACCGATTTCCCGTTCAGCCTTGATCTCACGCAACCGGCTGATGGCGATTTTGCGCGTGATTATGCCCAGGCGATGGGGCAGATCCCCGCGGAAAGCGGCCTGACCGATCAACTGGACGCCAGCTATATCAATGGCGAGTTGCAGATTCGTGCACAGCGTCACGAGGGCTGGACGCAACCGGCGCTGTTCTTCGACTATCCGCAAGGCAGCATGCTGGCTGCGCCGAAAATCAGGGTTCAGGGCGATACGCTGACGGCACGTGTTGTGGTCACGGATGAATGGGGTGAAACGGCACCCGATCTGCAGGGTAAAACCCTTTCATTGGTGCTGGCGGATGGCGGGATTGCCCAGCAGAGTGCATTAACTATTGGGTCACAGCCACTGGCGACAGATAGCGGATCGCAAACGCTGTGGTCAGTGCTGTTACTGGCGCTGTTAGGTGGTTTGATCCTCAATCTGATGCCCTGCGTGCTGCCGGTACTGGCGATAAAACTCAGTAGCCTGGTCCAGCAACAGGGGCAAACACGCCGTCAGACGCGACAGCAGTTTCTCGCCTCAAGCGCAGGCATCCTGTTCTCTTTCCTGCTGTTAGCCGCATTAATGACCGGCTTGCGAATGAGCGGCCAGGCACTGGGTTGGGGCATCCAGTTCCAGAGTAGCGGTTTCCTGTTGGCGATGGTGTTGGTGATGTTCCTGTTCACCGCTAGCCTGTTTGATCTGCTGCATTTTCGCTTACCGTCAACCCTTAACACCCGGCTGGCCACGCAGGGCGGTGAGGGGCTGCTCGGACACTTTGGGCAAGGAGCATTTGCCACTTTGTTGGCGACGCCTTGCAGTGCACCTTTCCTCGGCACCGCCGTAGCCTATGCCTTGACCGCGCCGCTGCCTCAACTGTGGCTGTTATTTGCCGCATTGGGTGTGGGCATGAGCCTGCCTTGGCTGCTGGTGGCGGCATTGCCGGGACTGGCGCGATGCCTGCCTCGCCCTGGGCGCTGGATGGTGCACCTGCGCACTATTCTCGGTCTGTTTATGCTGCTCGCAACGTTCTGGCTGGTCACGCTATTGATCCCTCACTGGGGAGAGACGTACGCGCTGGTGCTGGGCGGAGTGCTGTTGGTCGCACTTTGCGCTTGGTTGGTTCAGCGTCGCGCACTTCAACAAGCGGGAGTGGTGTTTATCACACTGACGCTGGCAGGCGCGATCTTTCTAATGACGCGCATCGCACCTGAAGAGGAAACACTCTACTGGCAGCCGCTCACCGAAGCCGCTATCAATCAGGCGCTGGAGCAGGATAAGCGGGTATTTGTGGATGTGACCGCCGACTGGTGTATCACCTGCAAAGTGAATAAATCCCGCGTACTAAATCAACCTGACGTGCGCGCCGCGCTGAAGGCCGATGATGTGGTGCTGCTGCGCGGCGACTGGACGCAGCCCGACCCCGCCATCGGCGAGTTCCTGCGCCGCCGTGACCGCGTCGCCATCCCATTTAACCAAATTTATGGTCCGGCACTGCCGAATGGCCAAATTTTGTCACCGTTGCTGAGTCGTGAAGCGGTGATCTCAACACTCTCTGAGGCAAAAAAATGATCAACAAATCCCTGTTACTGACATTGATGTTCCTTTCTCTTCCCGCACTGGCGGCGGCTCCTTTTACCCCTGAGCAGGAGGCGCGCATCAAAGAACTGATCCGTGAAACCCTGGTGCAGAACCCGGCAATTCTGGCAGAAGCGGCCGATGCGTTCGATAAAGAGGCCTCTCGCCAGCAGCAAAACGTTGTCGCGCAGGTGGTGGCGAAGAACCACGATGCTTTATTTAATGATGCCGGTTCACCGCGTATTGGGGCGGAAAAACCGGCGCTGACGCTGGTTTACTTCACCGACTACAACTGTGTGTTCTGCAAAAAGTTCGATGCGGATATCGAGAAGCTGCTGAAAAGCTATCCACAAGTGGCGGTAGTATTGAAACCGCTCCCTTATCGCGCTGAGACATCATTGACCTCGGCCCGTCTGGCCCTGACCGTGTGGGAGCAGCAGCCGAAAAACTTCCCCAAACTGCACGAACGTTTGATGGCGAAAAAAGGCAACCATGACGAAGCGAGCATCGCGGCTGCGCTGGATAAAACCGGCATTAAGCTTAAGGAACCCAGCAAAGCCAGCCTGGACACCATCAACCTGAACCTGACATTGGCCCAGCAATTGGGCGTGCAGGGCACGCCTGCCACGCTGGTAGGTAATGAGCTGATAAGCGGTGCGGTGCCTTACGCGCAGCTGGAAGCGGCAGTGAAGGGCGCATTGCAGGCGAAACCATGAGGCGACTGAAACGCTGGCTGCGGGAAGCGCTCTGGTTGGTGTTGATTGCCGGTGCGGTGATTTGGGGCATGGATTGGTTGCGTGCCCCTCAGCTGCCCGCCGATTTGGCCCATCAGCCACTGACTGCACTTCAGGGTGAGGTCGATTTGGCCGCACTGAGTCAGGATCGCCCGGTGCTGGTGTATGTCTGGGCGACCTGGTGTGGCGTGTGCAAACTCACTACGCCAACGGTGGCCGCGATGAGCCAGCAGGGCACGCAGGTAGTAAGTGTGGCGTTGCGTTCCGGGGATGACCAGCGCATCGCCACCTGGCTGGAGAAGAAGGGAGTTCAAGGCATCGCGGTAAACGATGAAAATGGCGCGATCAGTCAACGCTGGGATATCAATGTCACGCCAACCTTCATTGTGCTTCAGCAGGGGAAAGTGGTGAGCACCACCACCGGCTGGAGCAGCGGCTGGGGGCTGAAACTCCGTTTGTGGTGGGCGGGACAATTCAGCTAACTCTCTGATTTAAAACCGGTCGCCATGAATGGCACCCTACAAAATTTTCGGGTTCTTTAGGGCGCGCATTAATGCGCGCCAGGTTTCACTTCGCTCAGATAACATCATTAAAATGTGATGCCTCTCACACCACAAACGGCATTTCAGGGCTGCATTTTTGCTCGCTTTGATTAAAATGAAACGGTGTTTCAATTTAATCTGAGGATGGATCATGAAAATCGCTTTGATGATGGAAAATAGCCAGGCCGCCAAGAACGCAACCGTATGGAATGAACTGCAAACTGTCGCGCAACCGCTCGGCCATCAGGTGTTTAACGTCGGCATGAGCGACGAGCAAGATCATCATCTGACTTACATTCACCTCGGTATCATGGCTGGACTATTACTGAACAGCAAAGCCGTGGACTTCGTGGTGGCAGGTTGCGGCACGGGCCAAGGGGCACTGGTGTCGCTCAACCTGCATCCCGGTGTGGTGTGTGGCTACTGTATCGATCCCGCTGATGCCTATTTGTTTGCCCAGATTAACAACGGCAATGCGCTCTCTCTGCCGTTCGCCAAAGGTTTTGGCTGGGGTGCAGAGTTGAACCTGCGCTTTATCTTTGAGAAAGCCTTCACCGGTGAAAAAGGTCTGGGTTATCCGCCGGAGCGCAAAGAGCCGCAGGTGCGTAATGCGGGTATTCTTAATCAAGTTAAAGCCACGCTGTTGAAAGAGGATTACCTGGATTCACTGCGCGCGCTGGACCCTGAACTGGTGAAAGCGGCTGTAACCGGCTCACGCTTCCAGCAGTGCCTGTTCGAACACGGGCAGAATCAGGAAATCGTGCGCTTCGTGCGAGAGCTTATCTAAACACTTCACTTCTATCCTTGTAGCGTCGCAATTCACCGCGCGAACCTCGAGCATTGGTATTGCTGACGGGTGCGCGCGTTGAATCGCGCCGCTACACCCATTTTTAACCTGCCTGTAACTGCACACGATTAGCCATCAATACCTCCCATCCCCTGTTTCCAATAATTTGCCGCCCTTAATAAATGCAATCCCACAGCGACAGAAATCGTGAATGGATGTAAAAAAATGTGTCTCAGGGGCTTTTCATTTTGTGTCTGCCAGGTAATAGTGACGCCGCGAAATTTTAATAATAATCATTATCATTTGTACGGGTAGGCAAAATGAAAAAATGGCTGTTAGCACTGGGGTTACTGGCGGTAACGAGTTCCGCTTCGGCAAAAGTCATCACTGACATTGCAGGGCGTCAGGTGGAAGTCAAAGAGGAGTCAAAGCGCATCATTCTGGGCGAAGGGCGTCAGATGTATCTGCTGGCCGCATTCGATACCGCAGCGCCTTTCCAGCGCGTAGTCGGCTGGCGCGATGACTTCCCAAAAGCCGATTATGACGGATATATGGCGTATGAGAAAAAGTACCCAGAGATTAAAAAGCTGCCGACCTTTGGCGGGGCAAAAGACGGCACTTTTAACGTTGAGCAAGCGCTGACGTTGAAACCTGATTTGGTGCTGATGAATTTAGAGTCCAAAGCCGCGACCGACGAAGGCAAGCTGATTGAAAAGTTGCAAGCAGTCGGTGTGCCGGTGGTGTTTATCGACTTCCGCGAGAAGCCGATGGAGCACGCAGAGAAAAGCATCCGCATCATGGGTGAACTGGTCAACAACCCAAAGCGTGCTGAAGACATTATCGCCTTTCGTCGTGCAGAAATCGCAAAAGTCACCGATCGTCTGAAAAACTTCTCGGGGACACGTCCGAAAGTGATGATTGACCGTGCTGGCGGATACACCGACGAATGCTGTATGTCGTTTGGTAATGAAAACTTTGGGCAGATGGTCGAGATAGCGGGCGGAAGTAATATCGCGAAAGACCTGATTCCGGGCACCTTTGGCACCTTGAACCCAGAGCAAATTATTGCCAGTCGTCCAGATGTGGTGGTGGTGACCGGTGCTAACTGGAAAAATTACAACACGGTCGGTAAATGGGTGGGCGTCGGTCCAGGCGCAGATACGCAAGAGGCCACGGCACGTCTGAAATTGCTGATGATGCGCGATGCCTTCAAAACGTTGCCGGTGGCACATAACGGTCATGCGCACGCCATCTGGCACCAGTTCTATGACAGCCCGTATCAGTTTGTCGCGATTCAGGCGTTAGCGAAGTGGCTGCATCCGGATCTGTTTAAAGATCTCGATCCTGATGCCACTTTCCGTGCGTTCCATGAGAAGTTTCTGCCACTGCCTTATCAGCCAGGCTACTGGGTGACGTTGCCAGCGGATAAGTCGTAACCTTTAGACATTTTGCGTTATTAATGCGCACAACTCTTCATCTTTACTAATATTTTACAGGTGCTTGGCTGCTGTTTCGGGGAAGCGAAACGCAGCCATAGCCTGAATAATACACGTATTAGGGAGAGTGAAATGTTGTATACCTCGGGACGTTCAGCGTTTGCAGTGGGGCTTTATGCGCTTCTGGAACCGCTACCGCTGGGCTTTTTTGTGGCAGCCTGGCTATTCGACATCATCTATCTACAAACCTTTGTCATCATGTGGACTAAATCTGCCAGTTGGCTAATCGCCATTGGCTTAGTCATGGCCATCCTGCCTAGATTGATCAGTCTTATTTACTTATTCCGTGGCGCTTACGCCAGCGAAAAGACGCACTTTTGGCTTTCACTATTTGCCATCGTGCTGGCCATCATCAATGCGTTCATTCACAGCCGCGATGCTTACGCGGTTGTCCCTCTGGGCGTGACATTATCCACAATAGTTGTCGCGCTGCTGTTACTCGCTAATGTACAACTCGCACTACGTGGGCATACCACACCAGGAGGCCGAGCATGAAGCAAATTCTTGGTGCAGTGACGCTGGCAATGGTACTCAGTGCTTGCGATGACGGTGCGTTAATTGATCCACAAAAGCAGGTTGGTCCCAATCCTGAACTGCCGCAAGCGCAAAACTTCTTTATGCCACCCATGCAGGTGCCGCAAGCTACACCCTGGAAAGCAGGTGAAATGCCAAAGGTGACGGATGGGCTGAAGATAGAAAAGATTGCCGACAATTTGCAGCATCCTCGACAGGTTTTAGTGCTGCCTAATAATGATGTGTTAGTCGCGGAATCGAACGGCACACCCAAACCCACCACGGCTCCGAAAGACCTCATCACCGGACTCGTGAAGAACGCATCGGGCAAAGGCGGACCAGGTGGTAACCGTATTACCCTGCTGCGAAATGTGAATGGCAAGTGGCAGCAACATCGCTTTATCGATAATCTGACGGCGCCCTTTGGTATGCAACTGGTGGGTAACACGCTGTATGTTGCCAATGCGGACAGTCTGGTGAAATTCCCTTATGAAACCGGACAAACCGAGATTCGCACACCACCCGTGGAGGTGACGGAGCTACCCGGGGGGCCTATCAACCATCACTGGACCAAATCGTTGGTGGCCAGTCCTGATGGTAGCAAGTTGTACGTCGGCGTAGGCTCTAACAGCAATGTTAGCGAGAATGGCATTGGTGAAGAGTATCGTCGTGCTGCTGTTCTGGAAGTGGATGCCGCCAGCGGTGCCAGCCGCATCTACGCAAGCGGGCTGCGAAATCCCACCGGTCTGCAATGGGAGCCGCAAAGTGGCAAGTTATGGGCGATCGTTAACGAACGGGACGAAATCGGCTCTGACCTGGTGCCGGATTACATGACGTCGGTACAGGATAAGGGGTTTTATGGTTGGCCCTACAGTTATTATGGTCAGCACGTGGACGTACGAGCGCAGCCCCAGCGACCTGACTTGGTCGAAAAAGCCATCAAGCCGGATTACGCACTGAGTTCTCATGTGGCACCGCTCGGTTTACTGTTTTATGGTGCCGACAATATGCCGCAGTATCGCGGCGGTGCCTTTATCAGCGAACATGGCAGTTGGAACCGTACGCCGTTGAATGGTTATCAGGTGGTGTGGGTGAAATTTGAGAATGGAAAACCTACAGGCGAACCGCAGCCGGTGGTCACCGGATTCCTGACGGATGATCAAAAACAGGTAAGAGGATTACCAGTGGGATTAGCTGTCGATCAGCAAGGTGGGGTGTTGATCGCCGACGATGCCGGAAATGCAATCTGGCGGGTCAGCTCGGCAAACTGATTAAGGCAGAAAATAAAAAAGGATTTGGCTAAATGGCCAAATCCTTTTTTTATGTTCGCAAACCGGCTGGTAACCGCGCTGCGAACGGGGTGCTCAGCACTCCTCACAAGGCAAATCATAAAATGTGCGGGGTAATATTTCAAGTTTAGCTAAAATACTGTATGGTTATACAGGTGTTGAGTGGCGGGCGCAGTCTCATTGTTTTCTGATGACTCCCAGGGGCGCGGATAGTCAAATCCCGGCAGGTTTCAGGTGGTGCTGGCCTGTGGCTTCCACAATGAGTGGCGCTCAGCACTCCTCACAGATGTGCTCAGGCCATCGGCGGGTGGAGTCAAAGCCTCGATAGCTGAAAGGCGCGCTCCTGTCAGAGGAGAAGGAAAGTGATGGAACTTGTACGGTTACTCCTGGACCTGGTCCGGGTCGTCCTGCAAATCATCGTTGCCCTTTTGCAACTGACCGGTCAGGTGCACTGATCGGAACTTGAAATAAGGCGGAGCTTACCCCTCCGCCTTTTTTCGTGCGTATATATTCCCGTCTTCACGCTGTGCCGGCCTCGACCTGACTTACCGATTGACTCAATCCCCTCCACAGCACTTTGTTTTAAACGGCCATTTTTGAGTTGGTTATGATGGCTATCTAAGGTCAGGGTCTGAATGTGTTTTTAATCGCAGCGTTTGCACCTCATCACTGCCCGCTGCTAAACACATAACTGACGAAAACATCATCGATAACCGAGTTTAAGGGATAAAAATGAGCCAACTTTTTAGCGCGACCCACATCGGCGGATTGAAACTGGAAAACCGCCTTGTTATCGCTCCGATGTGCCAATATTCCGCCGAAGCGGGGCAAGCCACGAGCTGGCACCGCATTCACTTAGGGTCGCTCGCGCTGTCGGGAGCGGGGCTGTTAATCCTGGAAGCCACCGCGGTGGAAGCGATTGGCCGTATTTCTGCCGGTGATTTGGGCCTGTGGGACGATAAGACAGAAGCGGCGCTGCAGAGCGTCCTGACGGATATTCGCGCATGGTCACCGATTCGTCTCGGCATTCAGCTAGGGCATGCAGGCCGTAAAGCCTCGTGCAGCGCGCCATGGCAGGGTGGTCATCAAGTGCCGGAAAGCCAGGGCGGCTGGCAAACGGTCGCACCTTCCGCGCTGGGATTTGCTGAAAACGATGACGCGCCCGCAGCACTGGATCTGACAGGCCTGGAACGGATTAAGCAGGCGTTTGTCGACAGTGCGCAGCGTGCTGTGCGTTTGGGAATAGAACTGATTGAACTGCATGCGGCACACGGTTATTTGCTGCATCAGTTCCTGTCACCCTTGAGTAATCAGCGTCAGGATCAGTACGGCGGTTCACTGGAAAACCGTCTGCGTTTCCCACTGGAAGTCTTTACGGCGGTACGCGCGGCGGTACCAGCCAGCATTCCGGTTGGCGTGCGTCTCTCTGCTACAGATTGGGTCGACGGCGGTTGGGATGTTGAACAGTCCATCGTGTTTAGCCAGCAGCTGGAAGCGCTTGGCTGTGATTACCTGCATGTTTCAAGTGGCGGTTTATCACCTTTACAGGCGATCGCGGTTGGGCCCGGTTACCAGTTGCCGTTCGCGCGAGCTATTCGCCAGCAGGTGAACATTCCCGTGATGGGCGTGGGTTTGATCACCGAAGCACATCAGGCGGAAGCCGTATTGCAAGAAGGGGATGCCGATTTGGTCGCACTGGGTCGCGCTGTGCTCTATAACCCGCACTGGCCGTGGCAAGCGGCAGCGGCACTCAATGCGCAGGTTGAATCACCGGCGCAATATTTACGCTCAGAGCCGCATGGCGTCAAAGGAACCCTGAAACATTCCTCACGGTGATAATACCTTTCGGGCAGAAACTATTTATCTGCCCGCTGCCTGTTTTTTACCCGTTTAGGCTGAATTGTTCCCCCTCCAGGATTGCCGATTCCTTTGAATTCTCCCTTTCACGACATTCTCTTTGCCAGAGGGTGAAAATGTGATTATCAGCATAGCTAACTTATGTTATGAATTTAGCCTTAGAAAAAAATAATCAGGTAAGGTTTTATGTCGTCGCAAAAATTATCCAATAGCGTTCAGCGCATCCAGTCATCTGCAATTCGAGATTTATTAAAACACAGCAAAATGGAAGGGGTGATTTCGCTGGGTGGTGGAATCCCGAATCCCGATCTGTTTGACACTGAAGGTCTGCGGATCGCCATGGATCGTGCGTTAACCCAGGATGGGCACAACGCCTTTCAATATGGCTTGAGTGAAGGTGATCCGCTGTTACGCGAAGCTATCTGCCGCATTTCCGCTGAGCGTGGCATTGATTGCACGCCGGATGACGTGGTCATCACTTCGGGTTCACAGCAGTCACTGGACATTATCGCCCGTGCATTGATCAATCCGGGTGATGTGGTGGTGGTTGAGCGTCCTACTTACCTCGCCGCCCTGCAGGTGTTCCAGTTGGCCGAAGCACAGTTCAAGTCAGTAGGAACTGATGGCGAAGGCATGATTGTGGATGAGCTGGAAGAGTTGGTAAAACAGACCGCCATCAAAGCCGTGTATATCGTACCGACCTTTGGCAATCCAAGCGGTGTGACCTTATCTGATGCACGTCGTCAGCAACTGGTCGCGTTGGCCAAACAGTATGACTTCCTGATTTTTGAAGACGACCCTTACAGCGAAATCAATTTCACCAGCCAGACTTTCCGCCCGCTTAAATCTCATGCGCAAGCGATGGGGGCCAGCGATCAGGTGATTTATACCTCAACCTTCTCGAAAATTCTTGCGCCAGGCGCACGTGTGGGCTGGATCACCATGCCGAGTTGGTTGAAGTCATCGGTGGTGAATCTGAAGCAGGCAACGGATTTGCACACCAGCGCGTTGTCGCAATCCCTGACGCGTCATTATCTGGATACTGGTCGTCTGCCAGAGCAGATTAAATTGATCCGCGCAGCCTACAAGCAGAAATGTGATGCACTCTGTGTGGCGCTGGAAACGGAGTTAGGCGATCGCCTGCACTTCTATCGTCCGCTGGGGGGGATGTTCCTGTGGGCAACCTTCAAAGAAGCGTTCAACACCACCGAATGGCTTAAAACAACGTTAAGCAATGGCGTGGTGTACGTGCCGGGTGAGTTTTTCTATTGTGACAATCCGGACACTTCAACGCTGCGCATCTCTTATGCTTCAGTGTCAGAAACCAACCTGGCCCTGGCTGCGCAACGTCTGAAAGCGTCCTTACCGCAGTAATTACCTGACGCGATCCTGGCCGTTGGCGCTGTCCAGCGGCCAGGATTCAAACAGGTAGCCATCAAAATAGATGTCATCGACATCGGAAAACTCCAGCAGTCGCTGTTTTACATTTTCCAGATGCTGCCACATCGCTTGTTTGGCGGCTCTTGCATCTTTCTTGATTAAGGTGGCGAGGATCTTCTTGTGATCGTCAAGCCACTCTTTGCGGTAGTGGGTGTTCACCAGATGCCGATGCAGCTGGCTCCACATCACATTGTCTTCACGCCACTGCCAGGATTGTTTAAACAGCTCCACCAACATACTGTTGTGGGTGGCCTCGGCAATGGCTAAATGGAAGTTGCGGTCGCCGTTCTCGCTCTCATTCACCGCGCCCGATGCCAGCTCTTTCTCTTCCAGCTCTAGCGCCTGACGCATTTTAATAATGTCTTCACGCGTGGCCTGCAAGGCGGCGAATTCGGCAATATTACTCTCCAGCAACTGACGCGCCTGCAGCATTTCAAACGGACCGGCGTCATTGCAGGTGGTTTGCACACCGGGACGGGGTGCCGGACTGTCGTTGACCACATAAATCCCTGCACCACGACGTACCTCAATTAAACCTTCCAGCTCCAACATGATCAGGGCCTCACGCACCAGCGTGCGGGTGACATCCAGCAGCGCAGCCAGTTCACGTTCCGGGGGCAGTCGTTCACCCACGGCATACTGCTTTTGCGTAATCATGTTACGCAGCATTTCCCCGACTTCCTGATAAGGGCGCTGTGCTGAAGCTTGTGTTTTCATAGAGCTCTTTTCTGCTGATTAAGGAATTTACCACGACAGCGGCGGCCATTCTTCGCGCCCTGCACTATAGCACAGGGCGTGATTTTCACCTTGGATTGAGGGTGAAGTAGCGCTGCGCATTGTTGAAACAAATGTCCTGCAACATGCTGCCGAGCACGGTTTCATCGTGTGGCACAATGCCATCCTGCACCCACTGCCCAAGCAAATTACACAGAATGCGGCGGAAGTATTCATGGCGTGTATACGACAGGAAGCTGCGTGAATCTGTCAGCATGCCGACAAACTGGCTAAGCAAACCAATCTGTGACAGCTGCTCTAACTGGCGCAACATGCCATCGCGCTGGTCGTTGAACCACCAACCGGAACCAAACTGCACTTTTCCGGCAATGCCTGTGCCCTGAAAATTACCGGCCATGGTCGCCAGCACTTCGTTATCACGTGGATTGAGGCAGTAAAGAATCGTTTTAGGCAGCTGATCGTTGAGATCCATCGCATCAAGCAGGCGTGAAAGCGGCAGAGCGATATTGTTATCGCCGATGGAATCAAAACCGCTGTCAGCGCCCAGTAAGCGGAACAGACGGGTGCTGTTATTGCGAATCGCCCCGATATGCAACTGCATCACCCAATCGCGTCGGGCATATTCGGCGCCCAGCCACACCAGCACTGCGCTGCTGAACTGTGCAATTTCCAGCTCGCTCAACACATCGCCATTGCGACGTTTCGCCAGAATCTGGTCCAGCACGCTATCGTCGGGAACTGGTGCAAAGCGCAGAATCTCTATGCCATGGTCTGAGGCACGGCAGCCGTGTGCCGAGAAGTGATCGAGACGACGCAATAGCGCCTGGCGCAACGCATCAAAACTGGTGATCGCCACATCCGCGGCGGCTTCCAGGCGGCCCAGATACTCGACAAAACCCGCCAGCTCAATCTTGAACACTTTGTCCGGGCGCCAGCTGGGTGCCACATCAATATCAAAGCTGCTGTCTTCAGCAATCTGACGGTGGTACCGCAAGGAATCCACCGGATCGTCCGTGGTTCCCACCATACGCACATTCATCTGCTGCATGATGCCACGTGCAGAAAACGCCGGCGTTGCCAGTTTCTCCGCGCATTCTTCCCACACGCGCTGTGCCGTATCCGGCCCGAACAGCGTATCGGTGATGCCAAACGGGCGGCGCAGTTCAAGATGCGTCCAGTGATAAAGCGGATTGCCCAAGGTTTTAGGCACGGTGTGGGCCCAGGCAAGGTACTTGTCAAAATCGCTGGTGGTTTTACCGGTGATCAATGACTCATCCACGCCTGCGGCACGCAGCGCACGCCATTTGTAGTGGTCGCCCTCCAGCCAAATCTGACCGAGGTTGGCAAACTGGCGATCCTCGGCAATCTCTTGTGGGTTGAGATGGCAGTGATAATCGTAGATTGGCATTTCTGCAGCGTAGTCATGGTACAGGCGACGGGCGATGTCGCTCTGCAACAGAAAATCGTCATCCATAAAGCGCTTCATTTTGACTCCTGATTAAGCGATGCAACGGCAGCGCGGGCACCACGCTGGCATAGCTGCGCGTAACACTGTTGTAAGGTGGCGACAAAGCCATCATTGGCGGGCAGGTCATCACCAAACAGGCTTTTTACCGCGAGCAGGGCAGTGACGCGTGCATCGCCCTCGGGGTAGTGCTGATTGACTTGCTGCAGCGTGCTAGATAATGGGTCAACCACGTCATAGGCGTCACCGCGATCATCCTGACCCAACACATAGCGCATCCATCCGGCAATCCCTAACGCCAGATGGCGATAATCGCTGCCATGACGCAGGTGATGGCGTACGGAATCCAGCCAGCGCTGTGGCAGCTTTTGGCTCCCGTCCATGGCGATCTGTTGCGTGCGATGGCGTAACGCTGGGTTGCTAAAGCGCGCGATCAGTTGTTCGGCATACGCCTGCAAATCAATGCCTTCAGGCATCGATAGCGTAGGCACCTGCTCGTGCATCATCAGGTTGATGGCTGCCTGGCGATACTCAGGTAACCGCATGGTGTCAGCAATGGTTTCACATTGGCCCAGATACCCGAGATAGGCGAGAAACGAATGGCTGCCGTTGAGCATACGCAACTTCATCATTTCAAAGGGGGCAACGTCAGTGACAAACTGTGCCCCAACACGATCCCAGTCAGGGCGGCCGTTGACAAAGTTGTCTTCAATCACCCATTGGCGGAACGGCTCGCAGGCCACGCCGCAAGGATCGTTAACGCCCAGCAGTGCGCTAATTTCTTGCTGGGTCTCATCCGTCACCGCGGGAACAATGCGGTCAACCATGCTGCTGGGGAAAGTTACGTTGGCGGCAATCCATTTTGCCAGCGCGGGATCGCGCAGTTGAGCCAGCCCAACCACGGCCGCACGAGCAACGTGACCGTTATCACTCAGGTTATCGCAGGACAGCACGCTAAAAGGCCCAAGCCCGCGTTGGTGGCGCAAGCGTAGCGCTTCAACAATAAATCCAATGGCGGATTTCGGCGTGGCAGGATGCGCCAAATCGTGCTGAATCAGGGGATGGTCGGCATCCAGTGCGCCATTGGCACCTTGAGTGCAGTAACCTTTTTCGGTGACAGTCAAAGAGACGATAGCCGTTTCGGGGCGAGCCAGTGCTTCGATAATCGCCGCATGGCCATCCAATGCCGGGTGCCGTGCTTCTTTAATCGCCGCAATGATATGAACGTCATTTTGCTCAGCCCCTTTTTCCGTCACGCTATAGAGCAAATCTTGTTGGCGTAATTGTTCCACCAGCAGTTTGCCGCTCGCTGACATCAGGTTGACCTCACAAATCCCCCAGTCACAGTCGCTGGTGGCGAGTAAGTGATGCAGATAAAGCGCCTGATGGGCGCGATGAAATGCGCCGCAGCCAATGTGCACTATCCGTGGCACCAGACGTTGATGATTCCAGGCAGGGCGGGCGACGTTTAAATCCCCGCTGGCAAGGTTGTGTTCCATGTAAACTCCGCTTTGACCAAACAGTTGGCATTCAGCCCACTTCATGCACCTGACGTAGCGGCGCGATTAATCGCGCGGTCTGAAGCGGCAGTGCTGCTCATGCGCAATGAATTGCGCCGCTACAATGGGTGCAATGATTTAACCGGTGCTAGAAATAAGCGCGATGAATCGCCAGCTCTACGCCACGAATCTCTGCCAAACCTTTCAGGCGACCAATCGCGGAATAGCCTGGATTGGTTTTTTTGTGCAGATCGTCCAGCATCTGATGGCCGTGGTCTGGGCGCATCGGAATCAAATCTTCCTCCCCGGCCAGTTTGCGGCGATGTTCTTCTTCGGCAATCGCTTTGATGACCGCGAACATATCCACGTCGCCGCCAAGATGTGCTGCCTCATGGAAGGTATTGGGATTCTCTTCACGTTTGGTCGACCGCAAATGGGCGAAGTAAATGCGCGGACCAAAGCGTTTCACCATACCTGCCAGATCGTTTTCTGGCAGCACGCCATAAGAACCGGTACACATGGTGAAGCCGTTGGCAGGACTCGGCACGGTATCCATCATCCACTGCAGATCGTCGGCGTTGGAAACAATGCGTGGCAGACCGAGAATGGCACGCGGTGGATCGTCCGGGTGCACCGCCATGCGAATGCCCGCTTCTTCTGCCACAGGAATGATAGCGCGTAAGAAGGTGGCGAAGTTTTCGCGTAATTTTGTTTTATCAATACCGTCATAGCGAGCCAATTGCGCACGGAACTGGTCCAGCGTGTAGCCCTCTTCAGCACCCGGCAAGCCGGCAATGATATTGCGCGTCAGGCGGGTTTTGTGTTCATCACTCATGGTGGCGAAGCGGTCAGCCGCTTGAGCAATTTCGGTGGCGGTATAATCTTTTTCTGCACCAGCGCGCTGGAGGATGTGCAGTTCAAACACCGCAAACTCGATTTGATCAAAACGGAGTGCCTTGGCGCCGTCCGGTAACAGATATTCGAGATCGGTGCGCGTCCAGTCCAGGATGGGCATAAAGTTGTAGCACACGGTTTTAATGCCGCATTGCGCCAGGTTTCGCAGTGACTGCTGATAATTGCTGATCCACTTCTGATACTCACCGCTGCCGGTTTTAATCTCTTCATGAATCGGCACGCTCTCCACCACCGACCACACCAGTCCTGCGGCTTCCACGATAGCTTTGCGCTGCATGATCTCCTCAACGGACCACACGACGCCATTTGGGATGTGATGCAGAGCCGTGACGATGCCGGTTGCGCCAGCTTGTCGTGCATCGGCGAGAGAAACGGGGTCATTAGGGCCATACCAGCGCCAGGTCTGCTTCATGTTGTTACCTCAGTTAGGGTCCTGAAGATAAATCCCAAGACAATTCTTATATTGGTTGACCTATTTATCGGTTAGCGCACTGTCAAAAACCAGAGAATGCGCTCTCAGGGGCTAAAATTCGACTCTTTAGCGCTTGATGTCAACCTCGCTGCTAATTTTGGTTAACCAGATCACAAATGCGGCATCTGAGTGGCGACCACTTCAAACATCTGTGTTTCACTCCTGGCGGATGGTTAGAGATGACTCACTGAAGTCGCTCCTCAACAACAAGCGACAAATTCTGGGCGGCAGCCAACGATATTTCCGGTTTATCGGTAGCCCGTGCATCAACAGCAGAACTTGTAAGCTCATGATGTTAATAAAGAATGGAGAACCAGATGAACCGCAGTTTGAATCCAGGGATCGCTGCAGCAAGCAGCAAACGCACCTTCCGTCATTTACGCTGGTGGGTATTGGTGTTGTTCTTAGCGGGCGTTACCGTCAATTACATCACGCGTAACTCATTAGGCATTCTGGCCCCTGAGCTGAAAACCAGCCTGGGTATTACGACCGAACAATATTCATGGATCGTTGGCGCGTTTCAGCTGGCGTATACCTTCTTCCAACCCCTTTGCGGCTGGTTGATCGACGTTATCGGTCTGAAAGTCGGCTTTATGATTTGTGCCTCAATCTGGGCGGTAGCTTGCCTGTTCCATGCAGGCGCGGGGAGCTGGGTCCATCTTGCTATCCTGCGTTTTGTGATGGGCGGCGCAGAAGCAGCTGCAACCCCAGCCAACGCCAAAGTGTTGGGTGAATGGTTCCCGAAAAAAGAGCGTCCGGTCGCGGCTGGCTGGGCCGGTGTCGGGTTTTCGATTGGAGCCATGCTGGCCCCGCCGATTATTTATTTCGCACATGCCTCATTTGGCTGGCAGGGCGCATTCCTGTTTACCGGCTGTCTGGCACTGGCGTGGGTAGTGCTGTGGGCACTGTTCTATCGCGATCCGGAACGCCATCCAAATCTTACCTCGTCGGAACTGGAGTTTATTCGTCAGGATAACGAACCGGCGGCCGTCAAACTGCCATTCTTTAAGGCCTTAAAAAGCGTGTCGAAAAATAAGCGCTTTTATGGCATCGCCATTCCCGCCTTTATGGCCGAACCCGCGTGGGGCGTATTGAGTTTTTGGGTGCCGCTTTATCTGGCGAAAGAACTCGGCATGGACCTGAAACAAATCGCTATGTTCGCATGGTTACCGTTCCTGGCTGCTGACTTAGGCAGCGTGGCCAGCGGTTATCTGACGCGTGTTTATACCAAACTGTTTGGCTTCAAACAGGTGAACTCGGTGGTGGCCAGTTCGGTTACCGGCGCTTTCCTGATGTTGTCGCTGGCGCTGGTGGCGATGACCAAGAATCCGTATGTGGCCATCGCGCTGATCTCGATTGGCGGCTTTGGTCACCAGATCATCTCCTGCATGTTGAGTGCGCTGGTGGTAGAGAAATTTGATAAAGGCCAGATGGCGACAGTCAACGGTATGCGCGGCTCTTTCGCGTGGATCTCCAGTTTCCTGTTCTCGCTGATCATTGGCGTTACTGCCGACAAAATTGGTTTCAACCCCTTATTTGTCGCCATGGGGTTCTTTGACCTGATTGGTGCGGTCTTCCTGATTGCTTTTATTGCTGAACGTCGCGCTCAACGCGCCTGAATAAAGTAGGTAACAATGAAAACGTTAAAGAATTGGTCACTCTCACATTCTGATCAACACCATGTTGCGTTAACCGTGGATGGCAAACACACGCTGAACCTGTATGTACTGGAATCCGGCATGTTCCGCGTTGCCATTAAACGTCAGGGCGGCTATGCGCTGGACCGTACCTGGAGCATTGCGCCTGAGAGCGATGTGCCGTGGGAAGGGCGATCACGTGACAGTCTGGCGGGCTTTACTCTGCCAGGGTTCACGCTGGAAGAAGAGGGTGACACACTGGTGGTCTCCACCGATGTGCTGCGTGTCATCGTCCATCAGCCGCTGGCGCTAGAATGGCAGTACCGTGACAGCGCTGGTAATTGGCAACTGCTGACCTGTGACCGTCCAACCAGCGCCTACCTGATCAACGCCCATGGCGATGGCGTGGCGCACTATCAGCGCCGCATGAATGATGACGCCTACTACGGTTTGGGTGAAAAAGCGGGTGATTTGCAACGTAACGGTAAGCGCTACGAGATGCGCAACCTGGATGCGATGGGCTACAACGCTTCATCAACCGATCCGCTCTACAAGCATGTGCCGTTCACCATCACCCGCCGCAGTGATGTCAGCTTTGGTCTCTATTACGATAACCTCAGCAGCAGCTGGTTCGATCTCGGTAACGAGCTGGATAACTACCACCAACCGTATCGCCGCTGGCAGGCCGAAAGCGGTGATATCGACTACTACCTGTTCGTTGGCAGCAAAGTATTGGATGTCACTAAAGCCTTTGTGCGGCTGACGGGTAAAACCCTGTTTGGTCCGAAATGGAGCCTGGGTTACAGCGGCTCGACCATGCATTACACCGATGCCCCAGACGCACAGAATCAGCTGATGAACTTCATTAGTTTGTGTGAAGAGCATGATATTCCGTGCGACTCCTTCCAACTGTCATCGGGTTATACCTCGATCAATAACAAGCGCTATGTGTTCAACTGGAACTACGACAAAGTGCCGCAGCCGGAAGTGATGAGTCAGGCGTTCCATGACGCCGGTCTGCGCCTCGCCGCCAATATCAAGCCTTGCCTGTTGCAGGATCACCCGCGCTATGAAGAAGTGGCGGCGCAGGGACTGTTTATCCGCGATTCAGAAGAGGATGCGCCAGAGCGCTCGGTGTTCTGGGACGACGAAGGCTCGCACCTTGATTTTACCCATCCGCAGGCGGTGGCCTGGTGGCAGGAGAATGTCACCAAACAGTTGTTGGAGAAAGGCATCGATTCAACCTGGAATGACAACAACGAATATGAAGTGTGGGACGGTGAAGCCCGCTGCCACGGGTTTGGTCAGCCAATCGCCATCAAGCACATTCGCCCGGTGATGCCGTTGCTGATGATGCGTGCCTCGATGGAAGCGCAACAGCGCTTTGCGCCGGAGAAACGTCCGTTCCTGATTTCTCGTTCAGGCTGTGCCGGCATGCAGCGCTATGTGCAAACCTGGAGTGGCGATAACCGCACCAACTGGACCTCGCTGCGTTATAACATCCGCATGGGCTTGGGGATGAGCTTGTCTGGCCTCTACAACGTCGGTCACGATGTGGGTGGCTTCTCCGGTGATAAACCCGATGCTGAATTGTTTGTGCGTTGGGTGCAGAACGGCGTGATGCATCCGCGTTTCACCATTCACTCATGGAATGATGATCACACGGTGAATGAGCCGTGGATGTATCCGTCAGTGACCCCAGCGATCCGTGCGGCTATCGAACTGCGTTATCGCCTGTTGCCATATCTCTACACCCTGCTTTGGCAAGCGCACGCAGATGACGAACCGATGCTGCGTCCTACCTTCCTCGATCATGAGCAGGATGCGCAGACGTTTGCCGAGTGTGATGAGTTTATGCTGGGGCGCGACATTTTAGTGGCCAGCGTGGTCGAAGCGGGCCAGCGCGAACGCAGTTTGTGGCTGCCCGACAACCAAACCGGTTGGTATGATTTCGCCACGCAGCAGTGGTACAGCGGCGGTCAGTGGATTACGCTGCCAGCACCACTGGAAACGCAGCCGATGTTGGTGCGCGCAGGTGCCGCACTGCCGCGGAGCCAGCGTCTGCGCCATGTGGATGCACAAGCGGATGACCGCCGCACCTTGCAACTCTATCCTCTTCAAGGCAAAGGCGTGTCCGATGGACTGGTGTTTGAGGATGACGGTGAGTCTTGGGGTTATCAGCAGGGCAATGCGCTGTGGCTCAACTGGGAAATGCGCAGCGATGCCGAGGCGATTCACTTGAGTTTCCAGCGCAAAGGCGACTATCAGCCCGCGTGGAAAACCCTGCAGATTGCCTTGCCAGTAGGAGAGTCGCGTCAGTTGTATATTGATGGCGTCCCGGTGGATGCGGCAGGTGCGCAGGCTGTGTTGGCGGACATCAAACGCTGCTAAGCTGCGTTTGGTGTTGAGGTGCGCATCAATGCGCACCCTACGAAACCCGCTGATACGCTCGTTGGGTCGCCATTTATGGCGACCAAAAGCGTACCCTTGCATCATCAGTGTGAGGCGGCCCTCAATATGCCTTCTGACGAAGGGCTGCTTACGCAATCAACCCTTTTGCCCGCGCCAGTAAAAACGCGGTCACTGAGGTGGCATCCGTCACTTTGCCTTCCAGCACCCACTGTAAAAACTCACTGATTTTCACTTTACGCGCCGTCAGTCCAACTTCTTCCGCATCCAGATTCTGTCCCTGATAATGCAACTCGCTGGCGAGGTAGATGTGATATCCCTGCGAAGAGTACCCCTGGGCTAACTTCTGATAACCGACATATTGCCAGCGGTCGGCAATCAGGCCGGTTTCTTCTTGTAACTCTCCCGCCGCCAGGGCTTCAGGTGAGGCGCCAGGATCCAGTTCCCAACTGCCTTGTGGCAGTTCCAGCGTACGTTCACTTACTGGATAGCGATACTGTTCCACAACAAAAATGCTGTCCTGATCCACAGGGAGGATCACCACAAAATCGTCTTTTTCGATTACCGAATAGATGCCTTCGCTGCCGTCAGCACGTTGAATTTTGTCTTCTTTTAAGGTCATCCAGCGATTGCGATAGATTTCTGTTGAAGCGAGGGTATGAATTTCAGGTTTCAAAATGGGTCTCCACGAAGCGAATCGGTGAGTCATTGATTTAAGCGTACATTCCCCCGACGTGAACAGGTAACTTATCTGTTTTTTTCCATCACCTGCTTTAAGGCATTGAGAAATACCGTTACTCGCGCGGGCAACTGGCGCGTGGTGGGAAACAGTGCCCAGACGCCGAGCATCTGTGGTTGTGCATCCAGCAACTCGATAGCAACCAGTTCGCCTGCCGCCAACTCCTCGCGGATGTCCCATTCCGATAACTGCGCGATACCGCTGCCCGCCACACATAAGGTGCGCACGCCCTCTACGTTACTGCCGCTAAAACGGCCTTCCACGCTGAGACTGGAGATGTGCCCATCCACGATAAAACTCCACTGCACCACGCTGGAGAGTCGCAGGCAGTTATGTTTGTGCAAGTCATTAAGCGTCTGGGGCGTCCCAAAGCGATGCAGATAATCGGGTGATGCACAGAGCATGCGTGGGTTATCTGCCAGGCGATGTGCCACCAGGCGGGAATCACGCAGTGGCGCAATACGAATAGCAACATCGAAGCCTAAGCCAACCAAATCAGTAACGTCATCGCTGAGCTGAAATTCAATACGCAGTTCAGGGTTGGCCTCCATCAGTGCGGGTAACAGCGGAATAATGGTGCGTCGACCAAAGCCAGAGGGTGCGGTGATCCGTAGCTGTCCTGTCGCGCCTTGTTGATGAGGTGAGAACAGATTGCGCGCGCTCTGCTCGGTTTCCGCCAGCGATTTTGCGAAGGGCAGAAACTCTTCACCTTCATCGGTTAACGCGATGGCACGTGTGGTGCGATGCATCAGGCGTACACCCAGGTCTTCCTCAAGCGAAGCCAGCCGACGCGACACGGTCATCGTTGTGGTATTTAGCCGCCGTGCCGCCTGCGTCAGGCTGCGCGTTTGCGATACCATCAGGAAGACCTCAATATCTTTGGAGTTCATTTTAACGATTTCCGTTATACAGACGTATCAACTTTGGTCATTTTTGCTGCTATGACGCCACACTATAATGCGTGCTGACGTTAATCAGGGAACATTAAGTAGCACATGGCCGATAAACATTTATTTCAGAGCGGCACGTTAAATCGTCTCGCCCTGAAGAACCGCATCATGGTCGCGCCTATGACGCGTATTTCTGCGACAGTGGATGGCGTACCGGGTGAGCGGATGAAGCACTACTACGAACGCTTCGCACGTGGTGGTTTTGGCACCATCATCACCGAAGGGCTTTACATTGATGAAGCCTGGTCACAAACCTATGCCTTTCAGGCCGGATTGGTTAACAGCCAACAGGTTGCTGGCTGGCGAGCCATCACGGACGGTGTGCATCAGCAGGGTGGGAAGATCATCGCGCAATTGATGCATGCTGGCGCGATTTCCCAAGGCAATATCTACCGTAGCGATACGCTGGCCCCCTCTGCCGTGCAACCGCGCGGAGAACAGTTGGGCTTTTATCATGGTCACGGCAAATATGCGTTGCCGGCAGAGATGAGTGAGGAGCAGATCCAGCAGGTGATTGAAAGCTTTGCTGAGACTGCCGCGCGTGCCATTGGCGTAGCCGGTTTTGATGGCATTGAAATCCACGGGGCCAATGGTTATCTGCTCGATCAATTCTTCACGGATTACACCAATCAGCGCAGTGACCGCTGGGGCGGCGATATTGCTGCACGCTTGTCACTAACGCTGGCGGTGATTCGAGCCGTACGTCAGCGCGTGGGCCATGATGTGACCTTGGGCGTGCGTATCTCTCAGGGCAAAGTGAATGATTTCCACCATCAGTGGCAGGAAGGCGAAGCGGGGGCGAGGCAGGTGTTTACTTTACTGGCTGAGTCGGGAATTGATTATCTGCACCTCACTGAATACGACGCGCTGCAGCCCGCATTCGCTGACACTCTGTTTTCTCTGGTGCAGATCGCCCGGCAAGCCGCACCCAATCTGACGATTGTCGCTAACGGTTCGCTTTCCGACAACCGCAGTGCTTCACAGGCGCTGGAGCAGGGGGCTGATTATGTGGCCTTGGGTAAAAGCGCGCTGGCGAATCCCGACTGGCCAATGCGCATCCGTGACGCAGCGCCGTTACGTGAGTTTGATAAAAACCTGCTGGCGCCTTCGGCAGATGTTAAAAACTGCGAACTGGTTTAATTTCGCTTTGCAAACAACTTAGCCTCTGGTCGGTTTGTCAGTTGAGCGTTTGTTGGTCGCCATGAATGGCGACTCTACAAGAGTTGATACTGTTTTCGCAGGGTGCGCATTGATGCGCACCTGCATACAAATTCATGATGAATGGCATTAACCCCAAGGTCGTAGTGCACCATGGCCGTTTCATCCTGCGCTTTTCTGCCGTGACAACCCGCTCAATGCCAGTCCCGCCAGCGCCATCACCACGGTCAAACCCACCACCGCATTCCAGCCACCGTGGAGCCAAAACCAGCCGCCGAATGAACCGGTGATGCTGGAACCCATGTAGTAGAACAGCAGATAAAGTGAAGACGCATGGCCGCGATTGTTGCCCGCCAAGGGCCCAACCGATCCGCTGGCGGCTGCGTGCGCGACAAAGAAACCGCTGGTGATCAGGATAATGCCGCCAATCAAGCACAGCAGGCTATCTGGCACCGTCAGTAAGATACCCGCCAGTAACAGCAGGAACCCGGTAATCAACAGCGGTTTACGGCCAAAGCGATCCGCCAGACTGCCTGACAGTGAAGAGGAGACAATGCCAATCGCATAGGCGCAAAAGATCAGGCTCACTTGTGTCTGGCTGAAATTAAATGGCGCGTCAGAGAGGCGAAATGTGGCGTAGTTGAAGAGCGTGACAAACACGCTGGTGAGGAAGAAGCCGGTGGCATATAGGCGAATCAAGCCCTTATTGCCGAGGTGGCTGAACCAGGCTCTGAGGTGAAAGTGAAGATTGAGCCCCGGTTTCCGCTCAAAATTACGCGACTCAGGTAGCAAAAGCACAAACGCAATCGCTGCGGCCATGCCCAGCAAACCGAGCACGCCCATGGCAATGCGCCAGGAGGTGAATTCCGTCAGCAAGCCCATGCCGACGCGGCCTACCATGGCACCAAAGGCCGTGCCGCCAACATACAATCCCATGGTTTTACCGAGATCTTTTTTGTCGATCTCTTCAGCGAGCCATGCCATTGCCACGGCAGGCACACCGCCCAACACCACGCCTTCCACCGCTCGTGCCACCAGCAACATGTGCCAGTCAGGTAGCACCGCCGCGATAAAATTACAGATCGAGGCCAGCGCCATCGAGGTGAACATCAATCCACGGCGCCCCACCGCTTGAGAAAATGCCCCCGCCAACAGAATAGAGATCGCCAATAATCCGGTGGTGAGTGACAGTGCCAGCGAGCTCTGCGCTGGGGTCACACCAAACGAATGAGTAAATGCGGGCAGCAGCGGTTGTACACAATAGATTAGCGAAAAACTCGCCAGTCCCAACATGAAAAAGGCGATGCCTGCGCGGCGATATTCGCTGCTGCCGCGGGCAATGCTATAGGTGGCAGGGGGCACGGAGGTGGCGGGTAAAGCAGTTTCTAACGAGCGACTCATGGTGATTCCAGCGTAACGAAGATTGCACAACGCTACCGCGCCACTTATTATCTGTCCAATATATAGCACTGCATAATGGTATCTATAAAACAGATGGAACTACGCCATATTCGCTATTTCCTCGCGGTCGCCACCGAGCGTAACTTCACACGCGCGGCAGCCAGACTGGGGATCGGACAACCGCCGCTCAGTATGCAGATTAAAGATCTGGAAGCTGAAGTGGGTTACGCACTGTTTAACCGCACTGCACAGGGTGTGGAACTCACTGAAGCCGGGCACGCTTTTTTACAGGCCATCCAACCGCTGCCTGCTCTCGCCGGAGAAGCCATTGCGTCGGCGCGTCGCGCGGCACAAGGTGACACCGGAACGTTGCGTTTGGGTTTTACCGGAACGGCTGGCATGAATCCACTGATCCCAGGCTGCATTCGCGCCTTTCGTCAGGCGCATCCCGCCGTGTTTCTTAACGTCATGGAAGCCAACTCGATTGTGCTGTTGCAGGCGCTGGCGAATCAGCAATTGGATATTGCGCTGTTGCGGCAGGAAAATGCCATCCCCAATAACGTGACGATGCAACTATTGTTACAGGAGCCGCTGGTGGCTGCACTGCCTGCTAGCCATCCACAGGCACGTCTGCGCGGTAAGATTGCCCTGCCTTCACTGCGTGAGGAACACTTTATTCTTACGCCGAAAGAGAGTGGCACCAGTTTGCGTGAGTCAGTACTGCAAGCCTGTCGTCAGCAAGGTTTTACGCCGATGGAGGGGCAACCCGCGCCGCACATTGTCTCGATATTATCGGTGGTTGCGGCGGGGTTAGGGGTGTCACTGGTACCCGAATCGATGCGGCAATTCAGCCTGGCGGGCGTGGTGTTTAAGCAGATTAAAGCGCCGATACCCACCACCGGATTAGCGGTGGCATGGAATGACCATGCGTTTACGGCAACGGCGCAGAACTTTCTGGCGCTGGTGAAAACCAGCGAAGTTATTGTTTAAAAGCCCAGCCTAATTTGCCTTCGGCAGAGATCAGCTTATCGAGTTTTTTCTCGTTCACTTTCTTCATGGCACCCAGTTTTTCAGCGGTGAGCGGGCCGGCATCGCTCTGGGCAATCACCGTGTCTTTCGGCACATCAGTGATTTTCTCGGCAATCGTGGTGATGGCGGCGCCATAGCCTTTACGGTCATGCAAATCGAAGGAAGTCAGCGGTAGCTGGGTTTCCAGCCATTGTCCCCAGTAGAATTCCAGGAAAGGCGGCGGGTTTTCTTCTTTCTCGAAGCCAATATCGCGCACGAAGTACACCAGCGAACGGTATTCATCATCCTGCATATGCTTGCGGCCTAACTCTTTTGGTAAGGCATCCGGCGTGATTTTCCCTTTTGGTGTATCTAACCAGACGAGATGCGCGGCTTCCATCTGTTGCCAGAATGCTTTCATGCTGGCCAGGTTACGGAAGTCATTGGTGATGCGCACTTGTACATGCGTTTTCAAACCGCCAATGTCGGCAAAGTTACTGAAGGTATGATGACCATCGGTGAGATAGAGCGCATTATCCGGTGCAATAACTGCTGTCTTCATCGGGCCAGGATGCGAACCGACTGACGCTTTACAGGTGAAACTGTTGAGGTCAGAGATGCGCGATTTACTGCTGAATTTATCTACGCCTTTCTGTCCCATACTTTCACAGAAATCATCAAACAGCTTTTTGGGATCGGCTTGATAGCGGTGCAGTTTATAATCCAACTGCCGATAACCAATCGCCGCCTGAGTGGGATGCAATTGTGATAACTGGACCTGCACAATATCGCCCGCTTTAATATCAGCGGGCAGGGCGGCAGTTGCCTGCCCGGCTGACCACAACAGTGCCAGCAGTGACCACGGTGTTCTCATTCCCTTTCCTTTATCCATCGCCTGCATCAGAGGCGTTACGATAGCATTTCTGTCATCTTCCCGCTTTAGTGTTGTGCTTCGCGGTTGACCTGGTACAACCCGTTATCCAGACATCTGACCACATTGGAGCTCTCTATGGCACTCGCTGCTGTTCAACCGGCAAAACTGCAACACACTGTTATCGATCCCAGCGTGCGTATGCGCGAAACCCACATTGGTCAGCAATGTGAAATCCTGGCAGAGAGTTATCTGGAATACAGCGAACTGGGTGATTTTTCCTACCTCGGTGAGCACTGCTGCGTTGCCGATGCGCAGATTGGCCGTTTTACCGCTATCGCCAATCAGGTGCGTATCGGTGCGCCGAATCATCCGATGGACCGCGCTTCCCAGCACCGTTTTACCTACTGCCCGGAATATTACGACAACCAGGCAGAACGGGATGCAGGATTTTTTGCCGACCGCCGTGCCGACCGCGTCATCATCGGCAACGATGTGTGGATTGGCCACGGCGTGATTGTGCTGCCTGGCGTAACCGTGGGGGATGGTGCGGTGCTGGCGGCAGGCGCGGTGGTCACGAAAGATGTGGCACCCTATACCATCGTTGGCGGCATCCCGGCGAAAGTGATTCGCGGTCGTTTTACGCCGGATATCGCTCTGCAACTGCAGGCGATTGCGTGGTGGAACTGGCCGCTGGAGAAGCTGATGGCGCATCTGGCTGATTTTCAGTCACCCGATATTGCGGCGTTCTGCCAGCGGCACGCGGTATAGCTTACATTGCCTGCTGTGCCGCCACCGCAGGGGTATCGGCTTGCAGGCGTTTTTTGGCTGCGGCAGCATCTATATAAATCAATTAATTCATATAGTTAATTTATTTATCATGAAGTTTGTCACCCGAATGAATCTCAAGTAAACTCAAAAAACATCATTTTTGAGATTGCTTGCGATGAAACTGCGCCGCCCGCCGACACAACTCATGAAACAACAGAGCAGCAATGATATAGCTGATCTGCTCAGCCGATACAGCGAGTGGGATGCACGCTACCTTCACTTTGATGAGTTATACCGCCGTATCAGTGATGCGGATGAACGGCTGGCGCTGTGGAGTGCGTTGAAGTTCAAACGGCGCAGTACGGCTCACCATTTTGTGATTGCCTCTCAGGAAGTGAGCGTCAATTTCACCACGCGTATTAACGCGGCAATCTCGTTGGTCGATCGCACGACGTTTGCACGTAACGGAGAGCCTACGGATGAGGATGCGGCGTCCTACTTAATGTCGCAATTAATCATGGAGGAGGCGATCTCCTCCAGTCAGCTAGAGGGGGCTGCTACGACTTCCCGGGTTGCGATGGAACTGCTGGCGGTGGGGCGTGAACCGCGCAATGAAGACGAAAGCATGATCATGGGCAACTGGCGTCTCATGCAGCACATTACGGCCATGGGGGATGGGCCATTAACGCGCGATGATATTTTGAACATGCACCATATCGCGTGCGCGGGCATCAATGATGAAAAATATCGGCCTGGGGAGGTGCGCAGAAACAACGATATTTTTGTCGCCGGTCGGGACGGTGAAATCATCCATCAACCACCGGATTACTCTTTGGTCGATGGCATGCTGCATGCCCTCTGTGCTGAAGTTGAATTTCTTGAACAGCAGGGCACCCATCCCTTGCTGGTCGCCTGTATTATGCATTTTGCCATTGGTTACATTCATCCTTTCAATGATGGCAATGGGCGCACCGCGCGCGGCTTGTTCTACCACTATCTCATTCGCCGTGGGTATCATGCTTTTCGCTATATATCGATCAGTAAACTGCTTAAAGCGGCAGCGATTAAATACGGGATGTCCTACCTTTACAGCGAAACGGATGAACTTGATCTCACCTATTTTGTGCAATTCCAGTGTGATGTGGTGATGCGTGCGGTTAAGGCCTTTACTGAGCAAATCACCACACTGCATCAGGAACGTGCTCTGCTGGTGAAATGGGTAGAAGAAAACAAAGCCTTGGCCAAGGGCGAACTGGATATTATGGCGATTGCATTGCACGCGCCAGGTTCGTTATTGAGTGCAGCGGCGGTGAAATCACGGTTAGGTATTGCTGATAACACCGCGCGCAGTCGGTTGAAAAGTCTCGCCGAGCAAGGGCTGTTGAGGCCAATCAAAGAGGGAAAAGGGACGGTGTATCAAGCCCCCGTTTCACTGAGAAAACTCAAAGAGTGGCTGAATAAACGCTGAGATAACGCAAGCAATCGCAAAAATATGTATTTTTGCGATTGCTTGCGATCTGACTTACATCAAAGGCTGTTGGAGCATAGGGGCACTCAGTTCTGCTTCGACGGGCAAACCGACGTGCAGCAATACCTGGCTTCGATACAGTGCGTCGGGTTCCTGCTGCCCCACTAAATCACTATTTTTGTCCACGTAAGTCAGGTTATTGAGCGATGAAAGACGCATCGTGTCGTGCTCACCCTCCATTTGACCCATATCGATACAGCGGATGCCATGCTGGCTAAGATCGTAGGCCAATACCGTCGCCGTTGGGCCCAGTGACATCAACACCATATCGAAATCACGCGCATGGGATAGCACGGAACAATAGAGATCGTTATACACAGAGAAGGCATGACGATTCAGCGTGGTAATGCGTTTGACTTCCAGCGCATCTGCCAGTAATTCGTTTCCGGGTTCCAAATGCGAATGTTTGCCTTCAACGATCAGTATTTTCTTATTTTTGAATAGCTTTTTAAACTTATTGAATATCGGGTTTTGGTCTTGACCTTGAAGCAAGGTATATGGACCTGTTACCGAGGTATTACCGTATTGGTATTCTTTTTTTAATAAGTTTTCATAGTGGCGGAAGAAAAAGGCTTTATGGAAAAACCAAAACAGGGCCGAACCAAAGCCGATATTATCCGAACTACGGAACGCATCCGGTAAACAAACTAAACAAGGATTATTCGGTTGCGTTGCCCGACGCAGTATCTCTTTCAGGCGAATTGACAATCTTTCATCCCAGGGTTGATAACTTTGGCTGTTAAATAGCGTCATCTCCAGTTCCCCTGCGCCATAGCGGCTTAATGAGAGTTTGTTATTGCTGAGCAGCAGGTCAATGGTCTGTTCCGCGGATAAGACCTTATACTGCTTAGCCCGTGCATTGGCGGCTGGAAACATCAATGCTGCATGTGAGAGTTTGAAAGTGAAGCGTAATTTTTGATAAAAATATTCTGCGCTGATCATAATAAGCCTTCTTGTTATTAGCGGCCTTGCCGCAGTGCAGTCGCGTGATTTATATCACGCTCTATTGGCAATATCAGGCTGGGTAAAGTCTTAAAATAAATCGAGTTGGCAGTTGCTAATCAATTTGAGGGTAATGAAATGAATGGGTGTAAAATGAAAATGTTATTAAAAGCGCGTTATTAGCGCCACTGCGTCGATTTTTGCCAGGAATAATCGCAGTGGCGATCTAGTTAAAGGTTAAATCATTTCATTAGATCTTATTGATGAAAGCGATTGGCCGGTTTAGCCAATCCCAAACGATCGCGCAATGTGCCTGCGGAATAATCCTGTCTGAACACCCCGGCATCCTGTAAACGCGGTACCACTTCGCTGAGGAACAGGTCCTCGTTTTCATCAATGTAAGTCGGGAGAATAACGAAGCCATCACAGGCTTGCTGTTGATACCAGTCAATCATCTGTTGCGCTTTTTTTGTGCTAAAGCAGGCGTAGTAACAATTCCGCACATCGATATGCGTAACACGCAAAAACCGGGGTTGTTGCGAAACTGACCGTGCGGCGTTATCAAAAAATGCGATTTATCCTCACTAATGATTAATTCTCTCTACGAAAACTAAAACGTGATTTCAGTCACACTATAGCCGCAGCGCGATTCATCAGTGATAAGCCAGGCTACATTCATAAGCGGAGCTAACGACACACTCAGCAACGGGTTTTTACTGTTCGATAACGTACGTTAAAATTTTGTTGAAACTGTGTGGGTTTATTTTGGGTAGTTATTGATGAAAAACGTTGAGGGATTGGCATGGTTAACAAACTAACCAGCATCGTGCTTGCGATTCTGGCATTAGCGCTGCTCTATATGGGTGGGAAATTGCTGATGTTAGGCGGGAGTGCGTTCTATGCGCTGATGGCGGTGGGTTTACTGATTACCGCGATTTTACTGTTCAGAAACCAGCGCAGCGCGTTGGCACTGTACGCGGTGCTGATGTGGATTACACTGGCCTGGATTATCTGGGAAGTGGGCTTTGATAAATGGCAATGGATCCCGCGTGGCGATCTGTTTGGTGTCATCGGCCTGTGGCTGGCTATGCCGTGGGTGGTCAAACCGCTGTATCAAGGTCAGCGCCGTTTCCACACCTTCCTGGGTGGCACGGTGATCGTGATGATTGTCGTCGTGATCGGCCTTTGCTTCTACGACCCGCTGCCGCAGGCAGGCACTATCACGAATGCGCGTGAGCAGACCAGCGAGCAGGGAGCAGCCAATGACTGGAGCGCATACGGTGGCACCACAGATGGCCAGCGCTTCTCGTCGCTGAATCAAATCACTAAAGACAACGTGAAAGACCTTGAGGTAGCCTGGACTTATCACACCGGTGATTTACGTCAGGATGCGGATGCGACGGAGTACACCTTCGAAGCCACGCCGGTGAAAGCCAATGGCATGCTCTATTTCTGCACCCCGCACAATGAGGTTCACGCGCTTGACCCAGAAACTGGCGCCGTGAAGTGGAAATACATCCCTAACAAAGATCGTTCTTATCTGCAGCAGCACCAAACCTGCCGTGGCGTGAGCTATTACGAGCAAAGCCCGGTTGCAGCACAAGATTCCGCTGCGACACCGGCAATTTGCCGTAAGCGTATCTTCAATGCCACCACGGATGCACAGCTGATTGCGCTGGATGCTGATACTGGCAAGCCTTGCGCTGATTTTGGCGCTAATGGCGTTGTTGATCTGCATGCCAACATGGGTGAAGTGCGTCCACATGCGCTGATGCAAACTGCAGCACCGCTCGTGGCCGGTAAGCTGGTGATTGTCGGTGGATCCGTGATGGACAACGGCTTCAACAGTGGTAACCCTTCAGGCGTGATCCGTGCTTATGACGCTGAAACTGGGCGTTTGGTCTGGAACTTCGATCCGGCCAACCCGGAGAATACGGCGCCTGTTGCGGCAGGACAGAACTATCCGCAGGATACGCCCGTTGCCTGGGGTACGCTGAGTGCAGACCTGAAAAATGGTCTGGTCTATGTACCATTTGGTAACGCGTCTCCGGATGAAGTGGGTATCGAGCGTGATGCCAACAGCAACACCGAGAAATTCCGTGATGCCTTAGTGGCACTGGATCTGCAAACCGGTGCGTTCAAATGGCGTTATCAGAGTTCTAATCACGATCTGTGGGACCGTGATAACCCGTCACAGCCGTCCTTGCTGGATATTGATTACCAAGGCCAAAAACAGCCTGTGGTGATCCTGCCGACCAAAACCGGCAACCTGTTTGTGCTGAACCGTTTGACAGGGCAGCCGGTGTATCCGGTGAATCAAGTTAAGGTGTCGACCGAAGGTGGTGTACCCGGTGAGAAATTTGCCGCCACGCAGCCGGTGTCCAGCCTGAACTTCATTCCTGATGCGCTGACTGAGAAATCCATGTGGGGCATTACACCGTTTGACCAGATGTCATGCCGCATGGACTTCCGTTCGCTGCGTTATGATGGCAACCCGTGGACGCCAGCAACCGAAGCCGGTTCGCTGATCTTCCCTGGCAACATTGGTGTGTTCAACTGGGGTTCAGTTGCGGTTGATCCGCAGCGCCAGATGTTGATTGCTGCACCGGTACGTTTGGCCTACAAATACAACCTGATCAAACGTACGCCGCAGACCGAAACTCAGCGCCTATTCACCAAAGATGGCCAGCCTTACTGGAACGAAAACTTCCAGGGTGATTACGCCATTCACATTCAGCAGTTGGCTTCTGGCCTCGGCATTCCATGCATCGCGCCACCTTGGGGTCGTATGGTGGGTGTGGATCTGAAAACCGGTAAAACCGAGTGGTTACGTCGTGTTGGCGTTACCAAAAACCTGAAAACCAGCTTCCTGCCGGGCCGTTTCCCAATTGGCTTCCCAATGGGGATGGTTGCACACGGTGGTCCACTGCTGACCGCCGGTGATCTGGTGTTCCATGGCGCCACCGCGGATAACTTCTTCCGCGCTTACGACAGCACCACCGGTGAGCTGTTGTGGCAGACCGAACTCAGCGCTGGCGCACAAGCCACGCCATCTACCTTTATGGGTAAAGATGGTAAGCAGTATGTGGTGATTGCAGCAGGTGGTCACGGCTCGCTCGGTACCCAAGCGGGTGACAGCGTGGTCGCGTTCCGTCTGAAGTAATAAAGCAGCATTGAAACAGGGCGCACTCCGGTGCGCCCTTTTTTTGTTTAACGTTTTGCGCGAGGGACGGTGGTTAATTTCAGCGTGATGAACTGTGTGTGTCGGGAAGTTCCCAATCTCTACAGGCTCGCGTGATCTCCAATGAGGAGCTCAGCAACAGCTTAGGCAGCGTCCATTCGTTGAACATCTGTTGATTGCGTAAACGATGACTGCGTGCAGTCAGCAGCAGGTATCGCGTCATTTCCCAAGTCAAATGCTCACGCTGGTTAGCGGGCACAACGCCACCGATGCGTTGGGCATCAAACAAAGTGCGACGCAGGTAGCGCACAAATCGCTGGGTTGGTGGGAGGTCAAGCAGAATAAGGCCGCTGGCACGGGTTAATCGATCGGGTAGGGTACGAACATAATTCCCGTCCATTACCCAGCTTTCTCCGGAGATAGCGTTAAGATGCAACTCGCGAAATTCAGCCTCTTCGCGCGCTTGCCACTGCGTATCAGGAAAGTGATAAAGCTGATCAAGGTGAATGATCGGCCGCTTCACTTTGCTGGCAATAGCTTGGGCCAGTGTCGATTTTCCGCTGTTTGAAGGTCCAAGAATACAAATGCGTGGGCCCAATTCATTTAATGAAATCATGATGAAAATCCTTTTAGGGTCATGGCCAGTTGCACCAAATTACTGATGGCGAAGAAAATCAGCACGATGCCGCCGCCAAGATTAATGGCGATGGCGAGTTTGCGCATATTGATCAAGCGTGCCGACGTCATCAGCGTAAAACAGATAATCATCAGCCACAGGCTCATAATGGCGACATGAATGGATGCCAATAACAGGTAGTGCGCCAAGGCATGTTCACGACCGGCAAATTGCGACACCACGGTGAGATAAAGCATCACGGCTTTTGGATTGAGCACATTTGCCAGCCAGGCATCTTTGATTCCGATGCGTGTACTGTGATGTGAAGCTACGGGCCGGGCAATGTGGCCCCCGCGCCGCAACAACTGAAGACCCAGCCACAGTAAATACACCGCGCCGGCCACGCTCAGCAGATTAAAAATGATCGGTGAGCGTAGCAGCAGGGCGCTGATGCCAAGGCCGATCAACAGCGCGTGCGTATAGATGCCGAGCGCAGTACCGATGATGATCGACGCCAGCCCGCGAGAGCCAGCAACCAGGGTGTTATTCATCGCCAGAGTAAAACTCGCCCCCGGTGACAGGGCCACCGGTAAGATTGCAATGATAAAGGCCAGCAGGTGCAGATTCATCGGCTTAACAGCGAAAAAATGTTTAATAATTTTGAATATGATTATGGTGTAAAGCAATATGGTTGCGGAAGCTTTCGCCTAAACCCATGAAATAACTTAAAGGATTATCATGACCATCGCCTGCCTGCATACGGCCGCCAGTAATATCGCTCTGTTCGATGAGGCAGCAAAGACACTGGGATTGCCCGCCACCGCTCTCAGCCATATTGTGATGCCACACTTGCTCGCCGAGGCGGAACTGAGCGGAGGGATGGCAGCCGCACAGCAGCAGCGTTTGGATCAGTTGCTGCACAGCCTGACGCCGTGGTTTGACGCCATTCTCATCACCTGTTCCACCCTTGGCCCGGTAGCCGACAGCTTTATCGCGGATGACCATCGCTGCCCAGTGTATCGCACCGACCGGATGTTGGCCGATCACCTACATCAAATGACGGGGCCATCTTTGGTGCTGTGCGCAGCGGAATCCACGCTGGCGGCGACCCGCGCGTTGTTCTGCCCACCTGGACTAGCAGCAGAGAGACAGCCACAGGTTGAACTGATCCCACACGCCTGGACCGCCTTCAAAGCCGGTGAACATCAGCGTTACCATGCGTTGATTGGTGAGGCCGTAGAGCAGGGACGCATGAAGGGCGCTCAGCAGGTTGCGTTAGCACAGGTCTCCATGGCGGCAGCGGCCGACAGCATGCGCGCAGAAGTACGTCCCTTAACGATTCCGCAACTGGCACTCAAAGTCGTTACTTCTTTGTAGAGTGCGGCCTTCAGGCCGCCCGTCACTTATGCGTGGCGCAATGATGTAAGACGACACGCATTTATGGTCCTGAATTAGCCCAATCATTAACAGAAATATTTATCTTCTGCGTATAACGCCATATATTCCCCTTACCGCGTAGGGTACGTATGAAGGGATTGGTGAATCGCAGAAAAAGCGAGTTGAACGTTTATCATAAAGGAATTTATATCAAACTATGAAAAAGCTACTTGCCTTATCACTGGTCTGTTTTTCACTCCACGCGATGGCGCAGACGCCTGCTGTGAAAAAGCCGTTTTTCGACAGTAAAAGCTATCAGGTCTTTCTTGATACCAGTAAATGCGTGGAAGGCGACGTGGAGTGCGACGGGATTGTCTACCACTCGATCAATAAAAAGAACCACCACGAATTAACCTTGAAGGGCTCGACCTTAAACATCGGGCCTTCGCACGATTTTCGTGGCTACATCTTCCGTAACGGTGACTACAGCTACGTGTTGTCACCGGCGGCCGGTGCGGGCAACGATGATAACCACATCTGGACGTTACAGGTGTCACAGCACCACGCGCAGGGTGACAAGGTGCTGTTTAGCGAGAATGGTAACGTCGTCGAGTAAATCAGCTACTGGGGGTAGGCACATTAATCAGCCAGGTGCCGCTCCCGTCATCAATATGCAGTGAGTGCTGCCAGACCCCACCTTCTTTACGTGTAATCTGCAACTGATAATCTCCGGGCGCTAAACTGAGTCGCTTCATGCCATCCTGATCCACGGTATCCTGTGGTTTGCCATTGATCTCAATCTGGCTAAGTTGCGTTGCATCCGAGGCACGCAAGTAGATTTCAGCCGGTGTCATTGGGGCAGGCGCCGGGGTGGGTTTGGGTGACGGTGTCACTTTATTGCCTGTAGCCTTTACCGGAACCACGGCCACATCAGGTGTGCGTTCAGCCGTGAATAGATGCATACCGACTAGCACCAGCAGGGCCGCCGCAGCGATGCCACCGCCGATGATCGCAGTGCGACTTTTGCGCGGTGATACGGCAGCGGGGACCGAATCCGTCTGCTCTGGCGCCACCACCGGTAAAAATCGCTCTTCTTGTGCGGGCGTAAGCAGCGGCGCACCAGCCTCTGTGCCACGGTCGTTTTCTATCAGTCTGTCACGCAATTCAGCAATCGACTGCGGACGTTGATCGGGTTCGCAGGCCAGCATCTGGTCGATGGTGCGCAGTAAACCACTGGAATAGTCACTAAGACCCCGCTCTGCCAGCGGCAGATAGTTGTCACTCAACGACCGCACCACGCTGACCGGTGGCGCTTCACCGCAAATCAACGTGTGCAGTACTGCGCCTAACGCATAGATATCGGTCCAGGGTCCCTGATCCCCATCGCGTCCTTCGCTGTACTGCTCAATCGGCGCGTAGCCTGGTTTGAGCATGATCTCGGTTTTATCGGTCAGGTGACCGATGGTCTTACAGGCGGAGCCAAAGTCGAGCAGTACCGGGGCACCATCTTGCTGGATCAGGATATTATCGGGTGCGATATCGCGATGCAGATAGTCATGATCGTGCAGGGTTTGCAACGCACTGAACAACGGCGACAGCATGGCACGCAGGTCCGTTTCGCTGCAGGGTGTAAAATCGCGCAGGTAGCGGCTTTTGAGTGTTTCACCCTGATAAAACTGCGTCACCATATAGGCCGTATCATTCGCCTGCCAGAAGCGCAGCACGTGCAGTAAATGGGGATGATTAAAGCGCCCCAGCGTTTTGGCTTCCTGAATAAAGCTGTTTAAACCAGCCTGATAGAGGCGCATAAAGCGCTCGCTGCGCAACAGCAGATGGTGATCCTCATCGCGCAGCGCAATCGAAGACGGCATAAACTCTTTGATTGCCACGGTGCGGTCCAACTCGCTGTCCCAGGCGCGGTAGACAATGCCAAAGCCACCTTCACCAATTACCTGTTGAATTTCATATTCGTTAAAGCGGTAACCGACAGGCAGCGCCTGTGACACCGATTTGCTGCTGGCTTCACTCATGGGCTGTCTCCGCGCTGAAAGTGAGCTGGAATGCCGCATCCTGATAGTCGATGTTTAAATGTCTTGGGGTTGTGGTCGGGACTTCACTCAACAAATGACAGCTGATTTGTGGCAGTAAGGTTTGTGACAGTACCGCGTCCACCATACGCCCGCCGGATTCGCCTTCGGTGCAGCGTTGCATAATCTGCTGGGCCACCGAGGGGGAGAACTCTGCCGTTATCTCGTGGCGATCGCGTAAGCGCTGCTGAATTTTTGTCAGACGCAAATCGATGATGCGGATCAGCATCTCATCACTGAGTGGCAGATACGGAACCACCGCCAGTCTTCCCAGGAGTGCAGCCGGGAAGACTTCACGCAGTGGCGCACGCAGCAGGATATTGAGCGCCGCGCTGTCTGGATGAGGTGCATGACCTGAACAGGCCTGAGCCAGTTCGTCACTGCCGATATTGGAGGTCAGAATAATCACCGTATTACGGAAGTCGATACGGCGGCCTTCGCCATCCTCCATCCAGCCCTTGTCAAACACCTGGAAAAAGATCTCGTGTACGTCGGGATGGGCTTTTTCAATCTCATCCAGCAGCACCACGCTGTAGGGACGACGGCGCACCGCTTCGGTCAATACACCGCCTTCACCGTATCCAACGTAGCCTGGCGGTGCGCCTTTCAATGTTGACACGCTGTGCGCTTCCTGGAATTCACTCATGTTGATGGTGATGAGATTCTGCTCGCCGCCATACAGGGTTTCCGCCAGCGCCAGCGCGGTTTCTGTTTTACCGGTGCCGGAAGGGCCACACAGCATAAACACGCCAATCGGTTTACCCGGATCGTCCAGTCCCGCGCGTGAAGTCTGAATACGTTGGGCAATAGCATGAAGCGCCGAGGGTTGACCAATTACCCGATTTGCCAGGGTTTGGCCGAGATTGAGCACGGCATCGCGTTCGCTCTGTAGCATCCGGCCGAGGGGGATACCGGTCCAGTCCGCGACCACGGTGGCGACCACGCCGCTGTCTACCGCTGGGAAGGTCAGCGGCGTATCGCCTTGCAGTGCATCCAGCTGCTGCTGTAATGCCTGATAGCGTGCGGTGCGTTCGGCATCCTGTTCGATCTGCAGTTCGGCTTGTAGCGCACTCATTTGCTGTGTCAGCGCCAACGCTTGCTGCCAGCGTTGATCTAACATCTTCTCTTCACTGCGCAAGAGAAGTTGTTGCTGCTGTGCGGCCATGATGCGCGCTGGCGCGGAGTCAAAACCGAGGCGATCTTCACGTTGCGCAATCTCGATCTCCAGTTGCAGCGCAGCCAGCTGTTGTCGGCAAAAGGCCAGTTCTGGCGGCTGATGGTGCAAACTCACCGCAACGCGGGCGCAGGCGGTATCCATCAAAGCAATGGCTTTGTCTGGCAACTGACGGGCAGGGATATAGCGCTGAGAAAGGCGTACGGCGCTCTGTAACGCTTCATCGAGCAACAATACCTGATGGTGCTGGGATAGCGGTTGTGCCAGATGGCGCAGCATCAGAATGGCTGTCTGCTCGTCCGGTTCGGCCACCTGAACGGGCTGAAAACGTCGGGTCAGTGCAGGGTCTTTTTCAATATATTTTTTGTATTCCGCCCAAGTGGTCGCCCCGACGGTGCGCAGTTGTCCGCGCGCCAGCGCGGGTTTTAACAGGTTGGCGGCATCACCGGTGCCTTGCTGGCCGCCTGCACCCACCAGCGTGTGGATCTCATCAATAAACAGCACTATCGGCTGTGGACTGGCTTGCACCTGATTGATCACCGCTTGCAGGCGTGCTTCAAATTCCCCTTTCACCGATGCGCCAGCTTGTAGCAGGCCGATATCCAACAACCAAAGTTGCACTTGCTGCAGCGGCGGCGGCACACTGCCACTGGCGATGCACTGCGCCAAACCTTCTGCCAGGGCGGTTTTCCCCACGCCTGCTTCACCGGTCAGCAGCGGGTTGTTCTGCCGCCGACGCAGCAGAATATCCACCATTTGACGGATCTCCTCATCACGTCCTACCACCGGGTCGATATTCCCGGCACGCGCTTCAGCCGTGAGATCGCGTCCATACTTTGCCAACACGTTTTCACCTGCTGGCGAAGCAGATGATTGAGTGACGTTGTCACTCAAAATCTGCTGCTGCTCGTCACTGCTTTGAACATAGTCGTTAAAACCGTCCAGCAAGCGATCGGCACTAATTCGTGCAAACTCACCGGAAATCGCGACGGTGACGTGTTTTAACGCCGCAGTTTTCAGCAGGGCCATTAACAGATGCCCTCCGCGAATTTTTGATTCTCCGATGCTGAGTGAGCAATAGATCCAGGCGCGTTCAACGGCGTTATCGATGTGTTCAGCGAGGTCGGTGACGGCGCTGGCACCGCGTGGCAGACGATCTAAAGCAGCGATCAGATCCTGGCTTATCAGGTCGCTATCCAGTTCAAAACGTCGCGCAATCAGCTGTAAGTCGCCGTTGGGGAGTTGCCAGAGTTGATGCAGCCAGTGCACCAATTCGACATAGGGGTTACCACGCTGTTTGCAGAATGCGGTAGCGCTCTCAAGTGAGGTGAACAGGGTGTGATTCAGTTTGCTAAACAACACATTGCGACGGATATCTGACATGGTGAGTCCTTTTTAAATATCGGTACAAAGACGAAACCCGCGCGATGAATCGCGCCGCTACCAGGGCGATGAAACCGTAGCGGCGCAATTTATTGCGCTTTTAAGTGATATTCATGACGGCTGATAAACCAAATCATCACGATGGCGTTTCTCGGGTTGTTCACCGAGCCAACTGGTATAACCCAGCGGCTGATCGCCGCCGAGCGCAACGCCCCTGACGTCCTCCTGATGCAGCTCCAGCTGGACTTCCCAGTCGTACTCAATGCCCAGATAGTGGCGTACCCAATCCACCACCTGCTGTGCGTTGTCTGCCCGCGGCAGCAGCAGTCGATAATCTTTGAGGCGCAGTGGGCCAAAGCGCAGACGAAACTTGTGTTGAATATCGCGCACCGCACCTCCCAGGAAGGCGGTTTCCCCCAACCGCGGCGCATGTTTACCGGCGCGAAGCTGTGCCTGTTCACGTTTGTCGATGCGCATCCACTGTGGAATGTGGTTCTTTATCGCCACCGGCACCTGCAAATACCAGCTGAGGCTACGCGTCAGGCCTTCGCCATCGTGGGTTTGCCGCGTGAAGTGCCCGGCCAGCGCATAGCGCGCATGCTCTTTCAGGCTGCCGCGTTGCTGTTGCAATGCCGGTTGTCCGACACCAGTCAGGCAGGCGAGATAGTGATTAAATTGATGACGATCGGGACGATCCAGGGCAATCGCAGGCTGCGCATCCGCCCATGCGCGGTAAAACAGCAGAATAAGGCGGTGATGGAACAGATTGCAGAACGCCACCATGCTGCGATCGCCAAAATGCGTGACGCGCTCGTGGGCATATTCCGTCAGATGCAGCGGCAGCGGCCCGTTGGGACCAAACAGGCCAAAGCTCCAGATGTCCACTTCATGCAAATCGTCACGATTGCGCTGACGAACGCCCGCAACGGTGGCGGGCGCAAAGGCCAGCGAGGGGGACTGTCCCAGCCGTAACGGTTCATTACGGGGCAGCGGCGCGCTACCCAGTTGCCATGCACTGCCCGCCTGTGCATCCAGGCGACGCAGTAGCTGGAAAAGATCGAACTGAAAGGGCGCGGCGCGACGTTGTTGCCAAAAGTCCTCCGGCAGGCGACAAGGGATGCGCCAGCCTGGTTGCAGCACAGTCATAGCAGCGACCTCTTGCCCATTTGTGCAGGCCAGTAGCCAATTTCTCCGCTCTGGCTACTGTTCAGCGTCAGTTCGGTAAAGGTGTTGATGGCCACCATGCGGCTAAACAGGGTTGCCAGCACACTGCCGAGCAGCCAGGGGCTGGCGCCGCCGAATGCCTGTTCGTCCAGCGTCAGGGTGATGGCAATCCCACGCGCAAATACAATCGGTCCCGGTTCCGGTACCCGGCGAAACACCGGGCGTAATTCACAATGGCGCACACCTTCAATCTGACGCGATGTCGCCGCTTCAGCGGTGTCGGCATACAGCCCCAATAGCTGGCGTAGTGAAGCGGCACCCTGATCGCCTTCGCTCTCCATCAGGCTGAGATAATTGAGCTGTAACTGACTGATCAGACGCCATGCGGTGGCTCCCGCTGCCAGCGCGGGGCGAGGCGCAGTTGGCCCTTTACGCAGGTGAATGCCCAACACCGGAGCGGAGGTCGGAAGCGTGAACTGATCCATCCCTTGCTGCCTTAACAGCAGAGGTAAATCGCGATTGGTGCACAGTACGTCGGCCATCACGTACTGCACATCTTCAGACCAGGGGGATTGCTGTTCATCTACCAGTGTGACAAACAGTTCCGAGCCGCTATAGCCAGTGCGGGTGCCGTAGATTTTGGCCTGATCCGACAGCGCACGCGCCTCGCGCCGTTGCGAAAAGTAAGCCCCGTAATTGCCCTGATCGCTGCCGAAACTGTGCCAGAACGGACGGAACACTTGCTCTTGATGCAACGCCTGGCCGCTGCCGTAGAGGCGGCTGACGCTGAACACTTCATAATCGAGCGGGTTAGTGTTATCGACCACCAGATGATAATCATTGCGGCCTTCGGTGAGCTGAATGCGTTCGGCCACGCGGGGAAACAGGTTAATGGCAGGCGTGCAGTGCAGCGCCAAATGAGAGACGTCCACCACGCTCTCTAAATCGTCATCGGCTTTATCTAACAGCAACACGATCTCCATCTCGTTCGCTCCGCGCAGCTGTTTCACCAGCGGTTGCAGCCCGCTGGTGCGGAAAAACAGGAAACGGGCAGGGAAGGCGAAGTACTCCTGCAATAAGCGGTAGCCGCTGAAGTTGCGTTGGTCGTCAGGGAGCAGGGCTTCTTCGGCGGCGAATCCCTGTTGGTGCAGGGCGTCCGCCTCCAGCAGTAAATGTTGTGTATTGTCCGGGCTGCGATAGAGCACCCCGACGCAGTGCGCCATCAGCAGTGCCATTAAGCCACTGGCGGGCAGATCGGCACCGCTGAGATGAAAGCGCAGTTCCGTCATGTCGAGCTGATGTAATGGAATGTTCCCGGTGGTTTGCAGCCGGATACGCAGAGCACGTACCGCGCCACGTTGCGCCAGACTGGCGGCGGAAACCGGCAGATTAGCTGGAATACTGCCCAGCGAGACCTCGCGCAATTGCAGCGGCAGTAACGTGACATCATGCGCAGTGCGATATTTGCAGCTAACGCCTTTACTCTTCATCGCCTGGTTCTCAATCAGCGAGCCACGCGGAATGGAGAAGCCGCTGCTGATTTTGCCTTTCATATGATCCGGCTGAAACTCGACGATCGCCATCGAGGGGGTAGGCGCGAGATAGTTGGGGTAGATCATCTCCAGCAGCTGTTCGGTAAAACGCGGAAACTCGGCGTCCATTTTGAGCTGCACGCGCGAAGTGAGGAAAGCAAAGCCTTCCATCAGGCGTTCGATATAGGGGTCCGTAACGTCAATGCCGCTCATGCCGAGGCGACCCGCAACTTTAGGGTAGCGTTCGGCAAATTCCGCCCCCATCTCGCGCAGGTAATTAAGTTCACGGTTGTAGTAATCAAGCAGTTGAGGATTCATGCGTCCGCATCCTTCAGGTCAAATCGGCTGTGTTCCAGATCCAGGTCGGTGCGAAACACAAAGGCCAGTGGCCAGGGGATGCACCACAAATTGCCGCTGATTTCGATGGCGAGGGTGTTGTGATTATTCAGTGCGTTAACGTCGGTCAGGCAGCGGATCTGTAGGTCGTGCGGGATGATGCGTGGTTCAAATTGCAACATGGCGCGTCGCAGTGCGGTACGCACATCGTCCCACTCAATCTCCGACATCCGTTTGCCTGCCAGCGGGGTGAGACCAAAATTAATCACCGACATACGGGCATCCGGCCAGGGTTGCAGGTCGATCTGACTCTCATTGTTGATGCAGTTAAACAGCCACTGTAAATCGCGCAGCACCTGGTTGCGCAGCGTCTGATGACTGACGGTCTGGCGCCCCAGTTCGACGTTCTGTTGTTCAGGATGGTCATCGGTGAGCCGGTCAAGCAGGCTGGGGCGCATCTCATCCTGTGCTGTGACGCGCGATTGTTTGCGCGCCTGCCAGCCATTGAAGGTGTCGGGATGGGGTTTCATCACAGCTCCTTAAAATCAGGCGCATCAACCGGCTGCCAGTGCAGCTGGCTGGCACTGGCATCAATCTGCCAACGATGTAACGCATCGGCCATAAGCTGCGCATTAGCATTGTCATCACGCGCTTGCGCTTCGCTGGCTTTCAGCAGCACGTCGCCACGGAAGCGCCAGGCGAGATGTTCGGCGTCCCAGGGCAGCAGCAGCCAACTTTGTGCATCTTCTGCGCTGGCAATAATCAGGCGCTGATTGTTGGCTGCCACCACGTGGGCATCATGGGCGCCCACAGGCAGGTCAATCAGGGGATATCCCTGCAGGAACCACAATGGCGTGCTGGCGGACGCCCCTTGATGCAACGCGCCTGCGCCATTAATCCAGCCCTGTTTGTCACACTGCGGATGCGCCTCGAAGGTGAAGCGCGCGTCACCGGACGTTGGCCAATAGGTGCGTAACTGACAGTTATCGCTGATACGAAAACGCTGCCACGGGGTGGTATCAACCGGGGCAACGACGGGTTTGGGTTTGGGTGGGACACGCCAGTTATCTTTTGCGGTTGCATCGCCTTCACGTACTGACTTGCCACTGTTATCAATCAGCGTCCAGTGCAGCACGGTGAGTGCCGAACACTGGCGTTGCAGCAGTTTTCCGACCTGGGGCACAAAGGTCTCTACGGCATCCTGTTTCAATTCCCCCTGCGGCTCGAAATGCAGCGCCACGCTGTCGTCACACCAGCTCTTTACCCGGCCATCTACCACGTTATCCAGCCAGGCACTCAGGCGCAGTGTCGGTGACCAAACGATCCGCACGCTTTTCGCCTCACTCGCCCACGGCAACAACATCAGGGACAACAACAGTGCAGAAGCGGTTTTCATGGCGATCTCCTCAATCCCGCTGTGACAGCAGAATGCGCTGCGCATCGTTGAGCGAACTGAGCAGGGTCGAGTCTTGCGGATCGCCCATCCATACCGCCATGGCGCTAAAGTTGTCACCGTTGTCGTGTGGTTTCATCCGCTGCAACAGCGCCAGCCATTCTTGTGGATTGCTGACCATCCGCAGCGACTGCTCCAGATCGCTGACGCTCATTTCATGCCAGAAGCCGTCCGTGCACAGCAGAAATACATCGCCATCTTCCAGCGCGAGCACATCGCTGTAACTGGCTTCGCGATCCTCTTTCATGCCCAGCGCGAAATAGAGCAGGTTGTGATTAATGGCATCAGCGGGATAACCGGCGTCCTGCATGCGTTGCGCCAGGCTGTGATCCCGCGTGACGTCCAGCAAATAGCCACGACGAAAGTGATATAACCGACTGTCACCAGCATGGGCCCAATAGGCGAGTTGGTAATCACGATCGATAAACAAACTCACCAACGTGGTGCCCATATTTTTCAAGCTGTCATGATGATGTTGCTGCTGTTTAATGGCCTGATTCGCCGCCGCGATATACCCGCGGATCAGTTGTGCATTGAGATGATTGTCACCGTCAAATTGCGTGATGATGGTGTCGCACGCCAGACGTGCCGCGGTATCGCCGCCTTGTTCGCCTGCGATGCCGTCACACATGACAAAACAGGCGGCACGTGCGCCCAGTGCGTTCGCCAGTCGATCCTGATTGCTGCTACGTTTGCCCTGATGGCTGATAGACGCGAACGTTATATTCATCATTTTTCCGTTTTTTGCGTTTGCAGGTCTTTGTAATGGTTCACTTCGACGTCGTAGGCGTGCAGGAAGGCTTCGCCAAATAGGGTGTGAAAATCGTCGTCGATCTCGCTGGCGATAGTCTGATAGCGCTTCACAAAGCTGTCCCAGCGCGCTGCCTTACGTGAGGCTGTGAACAGGTGGCGACCGCTCTCTTCCTGTTGCAAATTGTCAGGATTAAAGGATTGCAGCATCGCGGTGATGATGGCGCGGATACCCGCAATCATCCCCAGTTGGTGCGCCTGCAAATCCACCAGCGCATCACGTACTGCTTTTTCCGGCTCCATAAAGCCCGGCATCTGGCTGCTGAACATCTGCACCAACACACTTTTCCCCGACGGCAGCAGCTTAAAGGGGTTGTTAGCCTGTTCGAGGATCATGGTCATTTCGGCGTTGACGCCGCGCTTTAGCATGGTGCGCGAAGAGAGCAGTGCCACGGTGCCTTGCGAAAACAGGCTGAGCAGTTGGCCCAGCAGATACATCTGCTCCTGATCGAGATGCGGTTTGGCATCAATATCTGCGAGATCCGCGCCGTTAAGAAATGCCTGCAGTAAATCGGCATCGACACCCGGCGTATTGGCAGCACGGCGTTGCGCGGCGGTTTTATAGCTGACGGGGTCGATACCCATTCGCCCACTGGCGCGGCTGGCATTGGAGTGTTCAGGGCTGATGTGCTGCACACGGGGTGTGGGTATGGGCGCCGGTTCCGCGGGTTGCGGTATTGGCTGTTCGGGAGCCGGTGTATGCAATGCGGCCGGTGCGGCTTCAGGTTGGAACAAGTCGGGCGGCGTAAGGGGCTGCGCCTGACCGTTCATCAGACCAAAAGGATCGCTATCTTCCGGCTGAGCGTTACCGCTGCTGCCAAAAAGCGCTAACGGATCAAGTTCGGTTTGCGGTTGCTGGTGTGCCACCTGAGGTTGATCGCGCAGCGTGGTGGGCGTTGCATCCTGCAAAATCGTTGGCTGCTGAAACAGGTCACTGCCAGTGAACAAGCGTGCGGGGTCACTCTCACGCACATCCAGCTGTGCCAGTTCGGTGAATTGTTCTTCATGCGCGAGCGGATCAACGGGATTAAGTGCTTTGGCTGCCGGCTGCGTCAGCGGGTGATGCGCATCCGCTGCCACAGGGGCCACTTTCGGCGCGGCGAAATCGCGCGACAGGCTGTCCCAAATCTCGCCGGGCACGTCAGAGGGGATGCCCCGCTTGATGGATGTTGCCTGGGTCGCCTGTTGAGTGGGTTGACGCGGCGCCGGTATTTCCCCAGCGATGTCGCTCACTTCCAGCGTGTAATCACCAATGCCCAGCAGATCGCCACTTTGCAGTTCAACCTGGCGACCGTGCTCCAGTGGAATACCGTTGAAATCGACGTTAATCACGTTACCACGATTGGTGATGCGGCACTCGCCTTCGGCGGAGGTGTGCACCAGCAGTTGCAGTCGGGAAATGGTGCGGCTGTCGTCGGGCAGGATAAAGTTGTTGTCTTCACTGCGGCCAATGGTACCGCCCGGCGGATAGAAATCGACGCTGGTCAGCGGAGGCTGTACGCCGTTTTTACTTTCAACAAGAGTGAATCGCATAGGCATTACCTGCAAAAGTGATCTTGCATCTTCAATTTGGCAACGTTGTCGCGGCGCGATTTGTCGCGCATATAACAAGCATTGCAAGCGTTAAACTCGCGCGATAAATCGCGCCGCAACGGTTGGGTTCGGCCAGGCAGGCGGCAGGGTAGCCGCCTGCACAAGTCGAACGAAACGCTTAAGACGCGGTGTTGGTTTTGATATTCCAGCCGAAGGTGGTGTCGGCACCTGCAGCACCGTCTTCGGACTGCTGGGTGTAAATCTCTTCCACCTGCGCGGCCTGGAACGAGTACTCAATCCCTACGGTGTCATCGTCGCGTGAACCGGTGAACTGCACGCTGGTCACCAGCACTTCGGTCAGATTGATTTTGTTGTAAATAATCTGCGAGCCACCGGCTTTGGTGACGTGAAATTCCAGAGTGGGGATGTGTTTACCGTTGGAGCAGTACAGCATCAGCGTGGGTGTCGCTTTATCGATACGGGCATGCACGTGCAGGTCTTGATAATTCACCTTACCTGCACCGCCGCCGCCACCTACGCTCATGTTGTTTGGCTGATTGGCACCCCAGTTAAAAGAGAGAATGTCGATCCAGCCCGTGTGTGCTGAGTCTTTTGATTCACCTTCAACACCTTCTGGCTTCAGATACATTGCGATGGTCATGCGGGTCGAACTCCTTTAGTAATGAACAAGCAATAAATGGGCGGGACGTGCGCCCAGAGGGTTTTACCCTTGCTGCTGTTTCAGCGACGGTAATTTCGAGACCAGACGCAGGGATACCGTCAGGCCTTCAAGTTGGTAATGCGGGCGCAGGAAGAATTTAGCGGCGTAGTAGCCCGGATTGTCCTCCTGCTCTTCCACGGTGACGCGCGCGTCGGCCAGCGGTTTACGCGCTTTGGTCTCCTGAGTGGAGTTCACCGGATCGCCATCGACGTAGCGGATAATCCACGAGTTGAGCCAGCGCTCCATATCAGCACGCTCCTGGAACGAGCCGATCTTGTCGCGCACGATGCATTTCAGGTAGTGAGCAAAGCGGCAGCAGGCGAACAAGTACGGTAAACGCGCTGCCAGTTGGGCGTTGGCTGCGGCATCGGCATCGTAATAGTCTTCCGGTTTTTGCAGTGACTGCGCGCCAATAAAGGCAGCAAAGTCCGAGTTTTTGCGGTGTACCAGCGGAATAAAGCCGTTTTTCGCCAGCTCAGCTTCACGACGGTCACTGATGGCGATTTCTGTTGGGCACTTCATGTCGACGCCGCCGTCATCGGTCGGGAACACGTGGCACGGCAGGTTTTCGACGGAACCACCAGACTCCACACCGCGAATCGACGTGCTCCAGCCAAACTGCTTGAAAGAGCGGTTGATGTTGGCAGCCATGGCATAGGCGGCGTTAGCCCAGGTGTAGTTTTTGTGCGTGGCGCCTTCGGTATCTTCGGTGAAGTCGAAGCTATCGACAGGATTGGTGCGCACGCCGTACGGCAAACGCGCGAGGAAACGTGGCATCACCAGGCCGAGGTAGCGGGTATCTTCGCTCTCACGCAGGGTACGCCAGGCGGCATACTCGGTGTTGGTGAAGATTTTGGTGATATCACGCGGGTTCGCCAGCTCCTGCCAGGATTCCATTTGCAGGGCACTGGGTGCCGCACCGGTGATCACCGGACAGTGTGCCGCCGCGCCAATTTTGGCCAGCTCACCCAGCAGTTCCACATCCGGCGGGCTGTGGTCAAAGTAGTAGTCACCGACCAGACAACCATACGGCTCGCCACCAAACTGACCGTACTCTTCTTCGTAGATCTTCTTAAACAACGGGCTCTGATCCCAACCCACGCCTTTGTAGCGCTTCAAGGTGCGGCTCAGTTCGCGTTTGCTGATACTCATCACCCGGATCTTGAGCATTTCATCGGTTTCGGTGTTGTTCACCAAGTAATGCAGGCCGCGCCACGCGCCCTCTAACTGCTGGAAACTGTCGTGATGCATGATGGCGTTAACCTGCTGCGACAGTTTGGCGTCGATCTCGGCGATCAACGCCTGAATGGTGCGATAGGCATCGTCGGACACCGGCAAACTGTTTTCCAGGGCCTGCGCCGCCAGTGTTTGCACCGCCTGAGAAATGGCGTCGCGCGCCTGGTCGTTGTTCGGACGGAACTCTTTATTTAGCAAGGCGCTAAAGTCGCTCTGGCTGACGGTTTCCGCCTGCAAGCGTTGCGTTTGAGAGGCTGCATTACTCATCATGTTTCTCCGTTGCGCGGTCATCGTTGGATGCGGCTGCTGGTTTTGGCGCGCTGGCCAGTGATTGCATTAAAGTGGGGTTTTGCAGGATCTCGGCGATCAAGGCTTCCGCACCGTTTTTGCCATCCATGTAAGAGAGCAGGTTGGAGAGCTGAGTGCGGGCTTCCAGCAGCTCATTCAGTGGCTCAACACGGCGCACAATGGCATCAGGCAGGAAGTCATCCATGCTGTTAAACGTGAGGTCAACGCCCACTTTTCCTTCGCCCGTCAGCGTGTTATCCACGTGATAGGCAAGGTGTGGCTTGAGCGCTTTCATGCGTTCGTCAAAGTTATCGATATCCACTTCAAGGAACTTACGCTCGGCGATCTCCGGCTGATCCTCTACCGGCTGGCCCACCAGGTCGGCCATCACGCCCATCACGAAGGGCAACTGCACTTTGCGGTCGGAACCGTAAATCTCCACGTCGTACTCAATCTGCACGCGCGGCGCACGGTTGCGCGAAATGAACTTCTGTCCGCTACGGGCGCGTTTAATGGTGGGATAATTAGCCATAGTGTTCTCCATCAGTTATGGGCCTGAAATCAGGCGTTTTATTCACCCACACGGCCAAACAGGCCCTGCAGTTGTGTGACGGCGTCGGGCGCCAGGTCACGAATAATGTCGAGAAAATCGAGTTGAATCAGACGCTGCACCCGTTCCAGCATGATCGGTGCCGGGTGGCTCGGTTCGTGTTGCTGGAAGTAGAGGCGCACTTTTTCCAGCATCAACTCGGCGTCAGCGCGCGAGTGCAAAGACACCTGCTGCCAGTCGAGCGTTGGCGCGGGCGCGGGCGCGGGCGCGGGCGCGGCAGTGGTTAACGTCCCCGGCGTTTGCGCTGGAGTAGCCTCGGGTTGGACAGCCTCGGCGGGTGGTTCTGCTGGTGACGGTAGCAACGGCAGTAACAGCGCCAGCGCTTTCTCGGTGGCCGCCAGGTCGGGCATATCAGCGTTCTCCAGATGCTGTTCCAGACAGAGACGCAGCGTGGTGAAATGCTGAGCGAGAGTACGAATGGCCTGTGCGTTGGCGGCATCGGGTTGCTGCAGTGCCTCACGTAAGCGCGGCAAGCCGCCGGGGAAATCCGCGACTTCGCTTTTGCTGCCGTCGAGCAGGGCAATGGCATCACGTAGCGTGATTTCACCGGTGGCGCTTTTCAGTAGCCAGCTATGGCGCAACGCGCGGCTCAGGCCCGATTGTGGCCCGAGCGCGGCCAGCGCACTGACGCGCATCAGCAGGTCCGGCTCGCCATCAAATTCCAGTGCAGGATGAAGGGAAGGCCAGTATCGCGTCAGCGCTTCACTGAGTAGCGTCAGTCCTGCCGCACAGCCAGTAAGCCCTTTGGTGTGCGTCCAGGCCTCGCTGAGGATCAGCAGCAGGCGGATATCGCGGGTGCGAGTCAGTAGCTGTTCAGCCTGTTGTGCCACCTGTTGCCAGTCCGGCGGCTCAGCAGGAATGATGGTCTGGCCAAACTGTTGCTCGGCCTTGCCGCTGCGCGCCTGCTCCAGCGCCATAAAGGCCGCGTCATACTCCAGATCATCACCGCAGGGCGCATCGTCACGCAGCGGTTCAAGAAGGGTGTCGAGATTCATTTTTTTCACCGTTAAAGCGGGCCAAACAGCGGCGGTTCACCACGGCTGGCATGGGGCGGATTGAACAAACGCAAAAACAGCTGGGTGGTGAAGTTGCCGCTGTGCGAATGGCTGTAAAACGCGCTGCCATCGCTCTGGTTACTCCACCAAAAGCTGCTGTACTGCGCCGGATCGAAGTAGTGCACCACCTGTGGCCAGTTGAGGTTGCAGGGCGTGTCCTGATAACCGATCACATCAAACACATCTGACTGCGGCGGGCGCGCCAGCTGAGCCGGAAGGACATTCAGCGCGCTATCGAACTGATCACCGCTGTAGCGGTTCTGCACGGCCAGCGTCAGGGTCTTACCCAGTTGGTAATACCAGTCTCCGGCGGTGTGTAACTGCATCGCGTGCCACTGTTCCGGCGTAAACAGCTGCATGGCGCAGAGCGGATACTGGCGGCCAACGCGATCCCGCGTGGGTAACAGGCAACCCATCTGAATCAGCGGTACGCCAAGAGTGGCGGGAATGATGAAATTCCACACCGGTGCCCGGCCCGTGACGGGCTGCTGTGCCAGACGCGGCAAACTGCTCTGAAACCACTGCGCCCAGCTGTTGACCAAGCGGGTTGGCAGTCGGCGGCGCAGGAAATCGCCGCTGCCAGGGAGCTTGCCGTACCAACCCAATGATGAGAGTGGCTGCATCGAGGGATCCTTATCGCGCATGGATAATCACCGCAGCGGTGTCAGGGCGTGCGCAATAAATTGCGCCGCTACGGAAATGTGCGGTTCGTTTCATGGGCAGCTAAACCCCGGCAGTTGCAGCGGGTTGCGCACGCTGTTGGGGGTGTAGGCCAGCACCACCTGATGACCGCCGAGGTTGAAGGTGGCCTGCTGGCTCTGGCTGGTTCCCGGACGCAGGCTGGCTTTATCAAACAAGCGGTTCAGTGCCCAGGGGCCGCTGGTGTTCAGGGTGTTGGTGGTGCCATCGGTTAACCCAATCTGCATGCGTACCTGCTGGGTGTTGCCGCTGCCGGGCCAGTTCACCACCTGCGGGGTTTGTGGACCGTGGCTGTAGCGAATCAACTGACCATCAACGTCCAGCGTCAGATTGAGAATGCTGTTATCCATGCTGATCGGCGTGATGGTCAGGCGATAGGAGGGGGTGCTGGAGCCATTGGCAAACAGCGCTTCCCGAATTGCCTGCGCCTGCTGGAACGGGCGGAGCAGCGTGGTGCCGCCGGGCAAGGTTTTACCGTCCACGCCTGGGGCGTAGCGCCAACTGCTGTGCGTGGTATCCACCTTGCTGGCCAGATTGTCACGGAAGAAGCTGTCCATCAGCCCGGTGCCCGGTGCGAACATGCGTGCCAGATCGTCCGGTGTGATATCGGTGCCTGAACTGCGGTTAAACGGATAGCGACCGGCAATGGCGCTGCGGCAAAAACTGCCGACCTCCACGCCCGCCCGTTTCTGCATATTGCTCATGGTGCGCTTTTGGGTGTCGCTGCTGGCACCCACGGCCAGCTCCAGCAGTAAGGTGCGGAAAGGTTCCGGCTGACGTCCGGCATCGGCCTGCATACGTGAAATGATGCTGCTGTCTGGCGGGGACATGCCGCTGTTGCTCGCGTCCTGTACGGCGGTGAGGTAGCTGTAGAGGTCATCGATATCTTTCAGCTGCGCATCAAACGGGATGCTGCTCTCTTTCGGATCGCTAACCTGCGCCTGTTCGATAATGCTGGCGAAATGCGCCATCACGCGCTGTTCTGGCGCTTCAAGAGTGCCGCTTTGTGCTGCTTTACGGGCACGGAATAACGCTTGCAGCGTGGCCGTGGCGTTGTTGTTGACGTAGTGGGTGCTGCGTTCCAGCAACGATGGCTGATCCTGTTTTGCCTTCTCATCTTCTGGCGGTGTCAGCGTCAGGTTGCGACCCAGATTGATCATCAACTGGCGCAGGGGAGAGGTGCGGCCTGACAACAAACGGGCGGTGTTGATGCGCTCACCCAGATTGTTGATCGGTTGCAGCTGAATATCCTGCAACAGCGCATCCCACACACGCATATAATCGTCGAGGTAGAGGCGGCGCACCGTCTCTTCCAGCGTGTTTTGATCATCGGCACTTTCACGGCGGGTTAATACCCAATGGTCTTCCTGCAACAGACTGGCGGCGACGTTTTTAATGTTGTTATTGAACGGTCCCCAGTATCCGGCGGGGGTGAAGAAACCGGGAATGGCTTCCGTCAGCGGTTTACCGCTTTTGCGACTCAACACCAGTTCTGTTTGGGCGCCACTGAGGTTGATCAGGCTCACGCCCGGATTGACGCGAGGCATTAACAAACGCTTGAGACGACCATAAACACGCGTTGAGAGAGGTGAACGGCTGATCATCTCAATCTGGCGCACCACCAGAGGTTCATCACGCTCAAACGGTGAGGCGTTGATCTTGTTATCCAGCAGTTGACCCAGGTGGTAATCCAACGCTTTCAACTGTGCCTGAGGCGCATTGGCACCCTGAGTGCGCTGGACGTTCAACATCACCCAGGCGTGCAGGAATTTGCCGTCGTAATGCTGCGGCAGATAGAGCATCTGATACGCCTTCAGCGCTTCGTAGCTGTAATCCACATCACTGCCGTTATCACTGCGCAGCCAGTCAGTGATGTTGCGGGCGATGACCGGCAGCAGCATCTGCTCCAGCGCACGCTGGTAAAGCGAGTCCGAGGCGGTGGATACTTCCTCACCGCGATACAGTCCGGCACGCCAACTGAGCGGTGGTTGTTGCACATCCGCCAGCTTGTCGCTGCTGGGTAATCCGGCGAGGCTGTTCAGGAACGGCAACTGTGAGAAGAGGTTTTCGCCGTTGAGTGGTGACAGTGCCTTGCTCTGTTTTTCGATATCGGGCACCCGCTGCTGCACTTCCGCCAGGTAACCTTTGTTGTGGTGATAGCTGGTAAACCAGCCGATTAACGCCAGCAGCAGCAGCAACGCCAGTACAGCATAAGCAATCAGATGCACCATGCGGTTACGCATCGCCCACCAACGGTTGATGCCCGCGAGGCCCGCCTCTTTAAACACCACTTCCGTCAGCATTTGATGCAAGAAGAAACTCTGGCCGTGACCGGGCTGCGCAGGCTCAGCGTTGGCGGCGCGCAGCGCAGGTAGGCCCAACGCGCGGCTCATCTGTCCCATCACGCGGTCAAAGGGTAAGCCTTCCTGCGTACCGCTGGTGAAATAGACTCCTCGAGGGATCAGTTTGGCGTCATAACCTGAGGTGGCAAAGACCACGTCAAGGTAGTGCTTGAGCAGCGGCTTTAATGCCAGAAACTCTTGCGGGAACAGGTACATTTCAGCGCGCTTAACGCTGTCATGTTCGTTGATCATCAGGTCGGCCAAACCCGCATCAAGGCGCTGATGTAGGCGATCAAACTGCGGTTCAAACTCGCTGCCCACCGCCAGTTGTTGATCGCTCCATGGCCAGGTAAATCCCCAAATCTGATCGCGCTGCGCTTTATTCATCGCGCCGAAACTGGCGGTAAAGCCCTTCAGCAAATCGGTTTTGGTCACCAGCACGTAAACCGGGAAGGGGATCGCCAGTTGATCGCGCAGTTCCAACAGTCGTTTACGCAGGGCGCTGGCCTGCTGATAGCGCGCCTCTTCCGACTCGCTCAGCAGATCCCCTACGCTGATGGTGATGATGGCACCGTTCACTGGCTGACGCGGGCGATACTTTTTCAGCAGCCCCATAAAGCTGCGCCACTCTTGTGCATCTTGCTGGCGGTCGCTCTCCTGCGTGGTATAGCGGCCAGCGGTATCCAGCAAGATGGCTTCATCGGTAAACCACCAGTCGCAGTGACGTGTGCCCCCGACTCCGCGCAACGCGGTTTTGCCAAACTGCGCGGCCAGCGGGAAGTGCAGCCCGGAGTTAACCAGGGCGGTGGTTTTACCGGCACCGGGTGCGCCAATCAGCATGTACCAAGGCAACTGGTAGAGATACTGGCGATTGAGTTTCTGCATCCATTGCGGCCAGCGGCGGCTCTCTGGACGGTTGAAGCGCGCCTGGCGCAGCAGCCGTGTGGCTTCACTGAAACGCTCGGCCAGCGGATGCTCCGCTGACATGTCATCATTTTCAGCAGTTTCCGTGGCGGCGGGGGCCATTCTCTGCACCAGCCGGCGGTTTTGCCAGCGACGCCACAGGCGTGGCACCACGCGATAGCTGATCCACAGCGTGTAAAGCACGGCGATGGCGATATAGCGATACAGCGCCGACTCTAAAGGACGATAGTCGCCAATCGCCACCAGTGGGCCCACCGTCCAGATCAGTAAGCAGAGCGCGGTGATGCCCAGACCGCTCCACATCAGACGGCTGGTGGCAATGGAAAAGACAGTGCGAATCATGGCTATTCCTTTTAGTGCACGCTGTTAAGTTCAGATTCAGTCTGTTTCGGTGCGACCAGCAGCGTGATTTCGACACGGCGATTACGGGCGCGATTCGCGGCAGTGTCATTCGGCGCCAGTGGGTTACTGTCGCCGCGTCCCTCAACGATGATGCGCTGCGGTTGCTGTAAGTCTTGTGCCAGCATCTCCTGCACCGATTGGGCGCGTGCCAGAGAGAGCGCATAGTTGGAGTTAAAGCGCGCGCTGCGAATGGGGACGTTGTCGGTGTAGCCGCTGACCCGAATCTGGCCGTTGACGTTATCCATCGCCTGGGCAATCCGGCGGATCACCGGGCGATAGCGATCGCGAATGGTGGTCGCGGCAGAATCAAACAAGCCGTCGCCGCGCAGCAGCACCACACTTCGCGTGGCTTCATCCCGTACCGTCACCAATCCCTCGGCGATTTCCGGCGCAAGGAAGTGACGTAGATCTAGAGCCGGTGCCGCTGGCGCGGCCGGGCGTGCGATGTCTACCTTGGGCAAGTCGGTCTGATAAATGGCGGAGAGCACAGGAGCGGTGAAGTGGTTAAGACGCCAGTTGAGCGCGATATAAACGGCACATCCCAGCAGCGCCAGCAGTGCGGCAAAGCTCCACAACGGGATTAGCGGTTTCCACAGCTTTTGCTGCACCGGCTCATCCAGCGGCTGCGGTGACAGCGGCGGCGCATAGGGGCCACGCACCGAGCGAATCAGCTGTAGCAGGCGTAGCTTCAGGGTTTCAAGCTGGGTGCGCCCGTTTTCCATGATGCGATAACGCCCTTCAAAGCCCAGTAACAGGCAGGCGTTCATCAACTCCAGCAGCAGGATATTTTGCTGTGGGTGTTGTGACAGACGAGCCAATAGCTGGAAAAACTTTTCGCCTCCCCAGGTTTCATTGTGGAAGGTCACCAACAGCCCGCTGCGCGGCCAGACGTCGCGGCTGCCCCACGGCGTCAGTGCGGCGGCTTCATCCAGCGAGGTGCAGAGGCAGTAACGTGCACCGACAATGGTTTCATACGGCAATTGCGCCTGCTGACAGGCCACTTCAAAGCGGCGCACCAGGTCGATCAACTGTTGACGCAATCCCGCTGGGTTGTCGTGGGAAACGGAGTGGCGTAGCTGCGCAATCGAATTAATCAGTGGATTGGCAATCGCCACCAGTGGATTTTCATGGGCCGTGGTGCCTTCCAGTTCGCCATTAAGCGATTGTGGCTGCATCATGATCGCTTCTCTCCGTGCTTAGCCGCGCGCGTGGCGCAGCGCCCATAGTTGCAGGTCAAGGCCGGGGAACTCGCCGGCCAGGTGCAGGGCAAAGGCTTCTGCTTTCGCCATCTGCTGCCACAGTTCACCGCTGCGCTCCAGCTCGAAGTAGACATAGCCGGAGTGCCACGGGATCTGACGCGGAGCGGCAGGCATCACGCGCAGACCTATGCCGGGAAGCTGCAGCTGGACCAGGTCGCGAATGCGCGTGACAGGTGCAATTTTCATCTGTGCCGGGAAGTGGGTGATCAGCATTTCGCCCGGTAGGTCGGCGCGAACCGCCAGCACAAAGCCGTAGTCGCGGATCAGGCTGACATCAGAAACCGTCGCCACAAACAGCCCGTGCGAGCGCTCGGTGAGCGTCAGTTGCAGCGCGTTCTCTTCCATTACCAGTGACAGACTCTGGCGCAGCTGGATCATCAACCGGCTGAAACTGAGATAAAGATTGTCGTGGTCATACACCGGCAGTTGTTCGCCTGGTCGACGCGACGGAGACCAACTGGCTAACTCAGTAGCGAACTGCAGCCATTCACTGAACAAACGTTCCGGATGCAGCTGGGGTAAACGACGGCTGTGTGCCACCTGACCGATGTAACGATTGATTAAGGTGAGCAGCATAAAGTCGATCATTTCGCTGTTGCCGCCGCGCCCAGCCTGTTGCAGGCGCTCACCCATCTGCTCGCTACGCTGTTGTAACAGGCCGTGCATATCGTTGAGAAAGGCCGTGATGGCAGGAGAGATGTGGCCATTGAGCAGCGGCGGAATGTAATCACTGTCGAGCGTCAGTGCACGATCGTTGCCGCTGCTTTTGACACGTACCACACCGATAGCGGTCCACTCCGCATTCAGGTCTGCGGCGGGCATCAGACACAGGCGCAGACGACCGAACTGCATTGGCGCACGACCTACGGACGATGCGTTGAGATCGTCGACTTCACGATCCTGGCTGAGATAGCGCGCCAGCGAATCACTGGCGTCACTGAAGATGACCTCGGTCTGGCCCTGACGCTGTTCGGGAAGCGCGAGCACCACGTCAATCGGCTCCTGGACCTCGCTTAGCGCCAGCGGCGCTGGGGCGTTTTCCGCGCCGGTGATGGAGAATGGTGTGCCATCGGGCAGCAGGCCGCTGGCTTCCGCAATCGCCAGTTTGCCCTGGCGTAACAGTGCCTGGTCGATGCTCAGCGTCATAAACCCCCAGTGCCACGGACACTGCAGCTTGCCCCAGCTGCGGCTGTAAGCTTCCAGCCAACGTTCCGACTGCTGAAAATGGTGGGGACGCAAGAACATCCCTTCACTCCAAATCACCTTGTCTGCGGTGTGCATAGCGTCTTCCTGCGTTGGTTTATTCGTCTTTGGCGGTGAGATGCAGCCCGGCTGCGGTGGCCGTTACGCGGCCATGCAGTGCATCGGGCGAGAACTGCCAGAACTTGTAGAAATTGGTTTCGGTTGGGGCGGGTAGCGGAATCACCACGCGCCAGGTTTTGCCGTTGATGTTGGCGTATTCGGCGATCACGCCGAGGTAGTGCGCTTCCAGCGAAGGATTACCGGTAATGTTCTGCTGCGGCTGCTGCGTGGTCAGAAAACGCTGCTGGGTATCCAGCACATCGCCGCCCAGCACAGTGGATGCGCTGTTTTGCAGTGAATAGAAGTCGGCTGACTGGAAGTTGGCATCGGAACGCAGCACAAACACGCGCACCTTCAGTGGGGCGCCACTGTTTGCGTCAGGCGCGCTGTTGAGCGTCAGTTGCCAGTCAGACGGCACCTGGCGGGATGAGGACATGCAGCCGGTGAGCAGCAGCAGCCCCAGCAACCCGGCGATACGCGGCCACATCACTGAATAATCCAGGTGGAGGAACTGCCTTTACGGCAGGCTTTGTCACCGGCACCCACCCCAATACATTGCTGCTGGGCACGACGTGGTCGTGCGGCCTGGGCTTTGACAGTGGCATCGTAGCGGTCACTGATGACGGCTGCGCGGAAAGGGATATAGCCGCTGAGCTGGCCGTTATCTTGTGTCGATACCGCCAGCCAGTTGTTCTCCACTTCGCCCAGCACTTGCAGCTTGGCACCGGCGTCCAATGTTTCCATGCGCAGGCCACCGAAATCCGGTCGGTTCATCAAGGAGGCGGGATAGAGGGTGCGATAGGCGCTGTTGATGGCAGTGAACTGCTGCGGCGGCTGCACGATGTGCATGTGTACCAGCGCCACGTTATTGACGGTGCTGGTTTCCAGGGTGTCGGCCGTGACGGTCGGCGGTGGGGCCTTGCATCCTGCGGTGAGCGTCACCGCGAAGAGGGCGGCGATAAACGCGAGTTTGCTGTGGTGTTTTTTCATTGTTATCAACGTCCTGTGTAAGTAAAAACTTGATTTCAAAATGGATAAAATGCGCCTCTACAGACCACGTGCGTTTTTAGGTTGCCAGCAGTGCCACCGTGGTCTGGCTTGGGGTGATGCGCACGCCGGGTGCGTTGGCTACGTTCTGCTGTGTCACGCTGCCCATGCGGGTTGCGGGCATGCCATTTATCAGCAGAGAGTTGCAGCCGGTAAGATGGCGTGACAGGCCCATAAAGGTTTCAGAGACCACGCCGCCCAGCACGCCGGCTTCATCGCCTTGCGTTATCGGTGTGATGGTCGAAAGGGTGTGTGCTGGCATGCCGGTAAACAGCACAGTGCTGGCGGTTGGTACGGCGGTATTACCGAGCGCCAGGTTGACGAAGGTGACCGGAGCCGGGGTTTTGCACACATCGGCCACTGCCTGATCGGTGCCGCCCGCCTGACAATTCGCAAACATCGTTTTCCCCCTTTAACCCATGTGAATCTGTTTACCATCCACTCGCGTCAGCGATTCGCTGCTGATCAACGTGGTGGGGGCGCGCAGGCGTGTGAGCTGGCTGGTTTTGACGTCGAGTTGCCCGGCACGGACTTGCTCGGTATGTGTGGTGCGCCGCAGCAGGTGATGACTGATCTGTGTCAGGTTCTCCCATACGCTTTCACAGCGTTGGCCAAACAGGCGGCTCAGCGTGACCCATGCTGAGATTTTCTCGCCGCGATAGCTCAGTTGGTCGATGTGGCATTCGCCGTTATCCGCTTCCAGGTGAAACTGCGGGCTACGCAGCGTGAGCTTCTGGCTGGCGCTCAGGCTCAACTCGCCTTCGCAATGCAGTTCGGCAGCCTGCTGCGGTTGTGCGCGGACCAATATCGCCAACAACCAAAGCTGTTCTCCGGCACGGCAAACCAACACACGGTCGTCAACCTGCGGCGTCAGCAAGCAGCTGGCGGCGCGCTGGCAGGGCCAGCGGCGGCCCTCAATCAGCACCTGAATCAGGCCGTTATCATCAACGCTTAACAGCAAGCCCTCGGCCTGCAGCGGTAAATCCAGCGGCAGAGCCACAGTATTGTTAGCGGGGTTCATGGTGATCCTCGTGCGGTGTCAGACGGGTACGGGGTTGCCAGTTTTCAGCGGCAAACAGCGCCTCATCTTTTTCAAGAATGCCGTCGCGGCTCGTCAATTGGCTTTGCTGCTGGCTGGCGCGATGGAAGCGGGTCTGGCAAAACTGCGCCTCACGCAAATCGGCGTGATCGAGCGTGGCGTAGGAGAAATCGGCGTAATGCAGCTGGCTGTGGCGGAAATTGCTGCGTTCAGCATGGGCCTGTTGCAGCACGGCGCGTTGTAGTTGGCTGTGGCTGAAATCGGTGTCATCCAGCTGCGCCTGCATAAAAATGGCCTGGTTAAAGTCGGCTTCAGAACAGCGTGCGTCACGCAAATCGCTGCCAGTGAACAGCGCCTTGCTGGCCTGCACGCCGCGCAGATCCACTGCTCGCAGCGACACCTGGCTGAAGTTGCATTGCATCAACTCGGCGTCGTGAAAGCTGGCCTCATCAAGCTGGCTGGCGGTGAACTGGCTGCGGGAAAAGTGCTGCTGACGATAGTCGCCGCCGCGCATATCGCACTGATAAAAGGTGCAGAGCGCAAAACGACTGCGGTGCAAGTCGCTGCGGCGAAGATCCAGACTCATCATGGTGCACTGCTCAAGGCTGGCATGGCGCAGCAGTAACTGTGGAACGGGCAGTGTGAGAAAGCCGCACTGATAAAGTGATGCCAGCAAAAAGCTGCTGTCGCTGAGGTCGCCTTTGTTGAACTGGCTATTGATATGAATGCTTTCGCTGAAATCGCTCTCCATCAATGCGCACTGATTGAACAGGCAATCGGTTAGCGTGCAGCCGCTGAATTGGCTGGCGACCATCCTGCACTGGCTAAACAGCGTCTCACGCAGTTGCGCCTGCTCAAACTGTGCAGCGGAGAGCTGACACTCACTGAACTGGGTTTGATGCAGGTTGCAGCCGCGAAAGTCTGCGCCCAGCAAATCGACCCCGATAAAACAGCCGCCCGAGAGATCCATACCTGCAAAGTCACGCTGCTTAGGTGACAGTGCGTGAATCACGTTTCCCTGCTTTATGGCTTGTTGAATGTCTTGTGGCTTCATGGCTTATACCTGAGGTTCACGGCGACGCGGCAGCGTTTTCATGCTGTCCATCAATGCGTCGTCAAAGCGGGTGGCGCTATCGGTGAAGGTTTGCGACAGATCGGCACGGAACAGGTTGCAATCACTTAAGTCACAGCTAGCAAGCTGGCTCTTTTGCAGGTCGGCACCCAGCAGCAAACTGCCGGTCAGGCGCGCCGCGCGTAAATCGGTGCGGACAAAACGACTCATGTGCGTGCGTAACAGTTGCAGGCTGGCGTGACGGCAATCGGCACCACTGAAGTCGCTGCTGTTCAGTGTTGCTTGATCAAAACAGGCTGAGTGCAAATCGATGTCGCGCAGATTGCACTCCACCAGGGTGGCACGGCGAAAACGGGCGTGTGGCAACTGGCTCTGCGCGGTGAACATGCACTGTTTGAGTTGTGCATCGTCGAAACACAGATCGCTAGAGCGACAGGTCACCAGCGCCAGACCCTGGGCTTCAATCTGGTTAAATTGCACCTTGCTGAGTTCGCAGCGGATCAGGTTGCACTGAGTAAACTGAGCGTGAGAAAAATTGAGTGACTCAAGGTGCAAGTCCATGAAATCGCAGCGGTCGAGCAGGGCGTGTTGCAGATTGCAGTGCGCCAGCGTCGCCTGTTGCACAAACAGCTGGCGCAGAAGCGCACGCTCAAAGCCACAGTGTTCCAGCTGGCTATCTTCCAGTTCAACTTCGCTCAGGCTGCTGTCGCTAAAGTTACAGTGCCAGCACTGTGCTTGCGCCAGGTTAGCACCGTCCAACAGGCAATTTATCAGGCTGGTAAAGTGGCATTCGGCGCGGACCAGAATCGCGCCGCGCAGATCGGCACCATCGAGTTGGCAATGGCTCAGATCAACGTTCTCCAGCAGCGCATTTTCCAGATCGATGCCCCGCAAATCGAGACCCGACAGATCGGCTCCGGTTAAATCCCAACCTCGCGCATCTTTGTCACTGTCCATGCAGCGCATCAGCTGCTTGCGCTGCATTTCTGAATCGCTCAGGCTCAGTCGCGGGGCGGATTTTTGCTGCTGAGCGGTCAGGCGATAGCTATCCAGTAATGCCTGTTCACTGTGTGCAATGTCACTGGCTCGTGGGCCGAGCAAATGGCGATTGGCCTGTAATTCATCGCGCTGCTGACGATACTGAGCCGCACCATCCAACAGCGGTAAATCTGCCGCATTGCTGCGCCGGGATTCGTTATCGTGGAGCGCCATCATCTGCTGGTAGTGCTGCTCGCCTTCCGTTTCCTGGCGCGCCAACTGTGCCGCGATGTCCTGTTCCACTCTGAAATGCTGGAGATCACTCTCCGGTACCGGGCGATCAAACTGCTGACGCTGCTGCTGTTCGTAGCGATCAATGTTTTGCACAAAGGGTCCGGGATCGCGATTCAGCGTGGCAGGGGCCGCGTTAGCGAGGATCGTGGGATCAATCAAATCGCTGTCGCGCAGAGCGTGTAGTGCGGCATCCGCATCGGTGCTGCGTAACTGATGAACCTGGCGATAGTGTTGCGGGTCTCGCGGAGCTTCTTCTCGCTCCAGTGCCACCATCAGCGATTGCACATCCGACGCATCATCTTCGTTGCAGGCACAGCAACCGTGCCAGATGATCAACAACTCATCGCAATGCGGCAGGAAGTGAACCGTGGTGGCACGCATCGCCAGCTCTTCGAACAGCAATGTGTCCTGACGTTGACGCGTAACAAAGGCGCGGGCCTGCCATCGCGGCAGTTGGCCCTGTTGTACGGGCTGGCTGGGATGCATGTTGTCGATACGCCATTCGGCACCTGCAGGTAACGCATCCTGCTCCGGCCACCACTGGTCAGAGGCGGCCTGATTGAACAGCCGCCAGTCCGTATCACGGGCAAAACCAGGGTAGTCATGCTGCAACCAGTGGTCGTCGTATTCTTTTCCCATCAAGGCCTGGCGCATGGGGTGATCCATGGCGAGCGCATGAAACGATGCCGCTTCTTGTGGGGCGACTGTTTGCTGTTTACGGATCTTTTCCACCTGAATCGCCACTTCGCAGGTGGTTTCCTCGGTGGCCGCATAGCCATTGCCACTGGCGAGAAATTCAGCACAGCGTTTGGGTATCGCCAAATCCAACACCCCGTCGGGAGATTGCAACTCTTCGCTGACGCGCTGCCATAACCTTTGTTCGTCGCGCAGTTCAGGCTGGGCAGACATATCCATTAGGGCGATGACCGCCACCCCGAGATAGTCTTGCTGCTGCCAGCGATAGGGGCGGGTGATCAGACTGAGCCGTGTCGGTTTGATCAGCTGCATTACGCGTCCGCCCAGGGGTTAAAGGTCGGGTCGTTTTCATCCGCAAGAGGATTGTTGTTCTGGTTATTGTTGTTCTGGTTGTTCTGGTTGTTCTGGTTGTTCTGGTTGTTGTTGTTGTTTTCTCTTTGGGCCTGTTCGCGCGTTTGTGGGCTGTTTTTCTGCGTAACCTTTTCGTCGCGTTGTGATTCCCAGTCGGTTTTCTTCTTGTCGTCAGCGTCCTGTTTGATGCTTTTGCGCGCATCGCGCTCATCGGTGAGTTTCTTGATCTTCTCTTGCAGGGTATTGCCAAGACCTTCACTCACCGCGCCGCTCATGATCGACATCATGTTGGTCCGCAAGGTGTAAAACGGTACCTGCTCAAAACGCTGCAAATCGGCTTTGTACTCGACCTGCGTTTTGCTGCGCTTGATGTAGGTGTAATCCATGCTGACACCCTTCACGGCAAAATCACTGGTGCTGGCCGCCACGTTACTGACCGCGTTAACCGTGCCGTTGACGCCGTTAATGGTCAGCCCGATGCCGGTGGTGGTGAAGCTAGCGCCGGTTACCGTGTAGTAGGTGCCGCGTGAGGTGTGATAGGTGGTCGGGGCGCTGGTAGACACGGTGTCGTTGCTGTGAATGGTCACTTTACCCGGTGCCCATATCTTCAGCGCGCCATCTCCCTCCTTGGCGGCGTAAATTTTGATGGCGTTGTTGGCCGAGAGATTGAGGTCTTTCTGCGCGTGGATATCCAGCGACTCTTCGCCTGATAAATCCTCGAACGAGATGAAGTTGCCGTTACTGGCATCGCTGTTGCCAACCGAACGCGACCAAAATCCGCTTTTGGACCACGACCAGGAGTCTGCCGCTTCGGCGGTGATGCTGTCGCTGTCGGCAACATCGCTTTCACTGCCGATGGTTAACAGACTTTCACCCACCGGTTGCGTTTGCAGATTGTTGAAAACGCGTCCGGTGATCACTGGCATGTGTGGATCGCCGTTGATGAAATCCACGACCACTTCTTCACCCACGCGCGGTATTTGGTAGTAACCCTGCTGGCTGCCGGCCCAACCGCTGGCGACGCGCAACCAGCATGAGTAGAGATCTTGCTCATTGTCGGGTTTGAACCATAGGAACTTGACCCGCACGCGACCATACTGGTCTGTGGCAACGCTGCTGTTGTCGCCTTTGCTGGCATCCGGGGCGTTAACCACCACCGCCGTTTGCGGGCCGCTGGTGCGTGGCCAGCGCGTGCTGCGGGCAGGGCGCCAGTTCACCGTGGCCGGGACAACGCGAAACTGAAAGCAATGTCGCGTGAAGTCTTCATCGTTACTGGCGTAGCTGTTTTCTACCAGTTGGTAATCCACTGAGGTAATCAGAAACGATTGTCCTTCATCGCTGGCGCGCGGCGCTTTCGCTAAGGCAAAGGTGTATCCGGGGGCTAATCCAAACGCATCGCCCACGCCATCGGACTCCAACTGACGGGCGGCAAACTCCTGCTGACGCACCGTGACGTATTGTTGTCCGTCTGCCTGCTGCGGATATTGCCCCGGCCATTCACGTTGGGTAGCGACTTTTTCGGCGTGTGACTGACTAATCTGCCCATTTGCGGAAAGATCAGCATTACTTTCCAGATAATTGTAATCATCATGCTGATAAAGGCTGGGAGAAATAGCGGCTGACGCTTGCCAGATATTGATACTTTCATCATTCACATAACCGCCTGCGGCAGCCTGATGATATTCGATGGTGTCGTAACCGGGAAAAGGGGTGTGGACCGAAGGATCGTCTGCCAGAATCAACGTTTGTTTATCCATGGCATGCTCGAAATAAAAATAGATGCCTTCGTGCTCCATCAGTCGCTGAATGAAATCAAAGCTGGTCTCTTGGTACTGCACACAGTATTCCCACTCCCGGTAACTGCCCGTGAGTTTGTCTTCAAAGATAATGCCCGCATCATTCAGGACCACCGCGATGATTTGTTTCACCGTCTGATTTTGCCAAATGCGAAAACCGCGGTTTTGCGTCAGATACCATAATTCAGGTCTGACCTCCGCACGATAGGTATAATATTCTTCCCGATGTTTCTCATGTCCGAGAAATGCCATGCGCGTAATGATGCCGCTCAAATAACGGGTCACGCCGGGACGCGGATTAAGCGCCAGAGTAAGGGGTTTCCCCAACAGATCAGGCAGAGCAATGCTGTTGTCTTTACACAGGAATTCAACATCATAGTGATAAATGCAGGAGAGTGATTCATGGCCAGTCATGCTCTTGAACAACAGTGACTCGCCCAGTGGAGAATGTGCAACAACGACACGATCCATATTGACCCTTCCTTTTTATTTCGGCATGGCTACCGCACGGACCGCAAAATCTTCCATTTTGCATCCGGAAATAAATTGGCAATAAAAACCTGAGGGCAATTAATTCCGTTTTCACGGATGCCCTTTGCTAATAGTGAAATTTACAAATCTTGAAATGTTTTTATATTATTTGCTGGCCGGTGTGAAGATAAGAAACTTCCTAAACGCTTTTCTAACAAAAGCATAACGCTTCAAATTAAATTGTCATCTTTAGTACGACAAATAGCGCTTCCCTTGTGAATATTGGCCTGGCAGCCAGTAGCAAAAACCTGTATTTCACCTGCCACTTTATTTTTGAGTGAATAATAATTTTTTATTATGACGGACTGCTCAATAAATTCAGGGGCGGGTGGGGTTAATAAAACAGAGGGTGATGATGTTTGTTGGGGAAGATATCGGGAGTAACTTTAACTGAGAGTTATTTATTGAAAATGGCCTTTCCTAAAGTCACTTTAATCGAGGGTAGTGCATTTATGCACTTTAATGCAAATGACTGCATTTTAATTTTGTCGTTTTGTTTTTCACAGAACATATCTATTGCCAGTTCGTAACATGATTATCTTTCATTCTGAATATTAAATTTCCTCATGTTTCCAGAACCCCGTCCCCGGCAAATTTTCATTTTCCTGACAGTCGCTGCGTAGATGATTTGATAGACTACAATCTGAGAATGAACGTTCACTACAAGGTAATTCATGAAGAATTTTCAGCGCAGTGTGATCGCCGGGCTGGTGATGTTAGTAGCCGCTTGCGATCAAAATAGCAACCAACAAGCCCCGAATACGGCCACCGAAGTGGGCGTTAAAACATTGCAAAGCGAATCGGTCACGCTGGACAGCCAACTCGCCGGGCGCGTCACGGGCAGCATGACATCAGAAGTACGGCCTCAGGTTGAGGGCATTATTCAGAAACGCCTGTTCACTGAGGGCGATGAAGTGAAAGCCGGGCAGGTGCTGTATCAGATCGATCCTGCCAGCTACCAGGCCAGTTACGACCAGGCAGTGGCGCAGTTGAAAAATGCGCAGGCACTGGTAAAAAGCAGCAAATTGAAAGCCGAACGTTATGCCGCGCTGGTGAAAGAAAATGGCGTATCGCGTCAGGATGCTGACGATGCGCTGGCTACCTATCAGCAAAATGTGGCATCTGTTGATCAATATCGTGCTGCCGTTGAAAGTGCGCGCATCAACTTGAACTACACGCGTATTACCGCACCGATCAGCGGTCGTATTGGTATTTCATCGGTCACGCCAGGTGCACTGGTGACCGCCAGCCAAACCACCGCGCTGGCAACCATCCGCGCTTTAGATCCTATTTATGTCGATCTGACCCAATCCAGCGTGCAGCTATTGAAACTGAAACGCCAGCAGGCCTCACTGCAGCAGAGCACAGATGAAGTGCCGGTGACGGTGAAACTGGAAGACGGCAGCGCCTATGACCATCCCGGCAAACTGGAACTGACGGAAGTGTCCGTGGATGAAGCGACCGGCACCGTCACGCTGCGCGCGATTTTCCCCAATCCGCAGCATGAACTGCTGCCCGGCATGTATGTGCGAGCCAACGTGACGAACGGCGTAAAAACCAATGCGATTCTGGCACCGCAGCAGGGTATTACGCGAGACGCCAAAGGCAATGCCACGGCTTTGGTGGTAGATAAAGAGAACAAAGTAGAAAGCCGTGAAGTGGTGGCCGATCGCGTGATTGGTAACAAATGGCTGATTACCTCGGGGCTCAACAGTGGCGACAAACTGATTGTGGAAGGCACCGGTAAAGTGCAGGCGGGCATGAGCGTCAAAGCGGTGGAAGTGACGCCAAACGATAAAGCCGCGACCAGCGAGGGCAACTGATATGTTGGCTCAGTTCTTTATCCGCCGCCCGGTTTTTGCCTGGGTTATCGCCATCTGCATTATGATGTTCGGTCTGCTGAGTATTAATAGTTTGCCGGTTGCACAATACCCTGACGTTGCGCCGCCTCAGATCAGTATTCAGGCCACTTATACCGGCGCCTCGGCGGAAACGCTGGAGAGCAGCGTGACGCAGGTGATTGAGCAGCAGCTTACCGGGCTTGATGGGTTGCTCTACTTTAACTCCACCAGCACCGCCTCAACCGGTCAGGTGAAAATTAATGTGACCTTCCAGCAGGGCACCGATCCTGACATCGCTCAAGTGCAGGTGCAGAACAAGGTGCAGCAAGCCGAGAGTCGTCTGCCGACAGCGGTGACGTCACAAGGTGTCACGGTGGAAAAGGCGCAAAGCGACTTCCTGCTGATTCTTGCGGTTTATGATAAAACCAATAAAAGCAGTTCATCGGATGTTGCCGACTATATGGTCAGTAACATGGAAGATACCCTGGCGCGTGTGCCGGGCGTGGGCAGTGTGCAGGTTTTTGGCGCGGAATACGCGATGCGCATCTGGCTTGACCCGAGCAAGCTGGCCTCTTATTCACTGATGCCTTCAGATGTCACCACGGCACTGGAGAGCCAGAACACCCAGGTCTCTTCCGGTCAGTTGGGTGCCCAACCCGCCAGCAAAGAGCAGCAACTGGTGGCGACCGTACGTTCACGTTCGCGTCTGCAAACGCCTGAACAGTTCCGCAATATCGTGTTGAAAAGTCAGACCGACGGTTCGGTGGTACGCCTGAGTGATGTGGCGCGTGTCGAGATGGGCGATGAGGACTACAGCGCGAACGTGCTGGCGAACGGCCATCCGGCATCGGGTATCGCGGTGCAGTTGGCATCGGGTGCCAATGCCCTTTCCACCGCCGAGCAGGTTAAATCCGCCATCAATGAATTCCGCAGCAGCATGCCAGCGGGTTATGAAATTGCCTACCCACTGGACAGCACCGACTTCGTCAAGATTTCAATCGAAGAGGTCGTTAAGACCTTGATTGAAGCGGTGATTCTGGTGGTCATCGTGATGTTCGTCTTCTTGCAAAACATTCGTACCACGTTAATCCCCGCTATTGCCGTTCCGGTGGTGTTACTGGGCACCTTTGGCGTGCTATCCGTATTTGGCTACTCCATCAACACCCTCACCATGTTTGGTATGGTGCTCGCCATCGGGCTACTGGTCGATGATGCGATTGTGGTGGTGGAAAACGTAGAGCGTGTGATGCGTGAAGAGGGATTACCGCCGCGCCAGGCGACAGAGAAATCCATGAAGGAGATCACCGGCGCGCTGGTGGGTATCGCGTTGGTGCTGTCAGCGGTATTCCTGCCGATGACCTTCTTTATTGGCTCGACCGGTGTGATCTACCGGCAGTTCTCCATCACCATTGTCTCTTCCATGGTGCTGTCGGTGATTGTCGCCCTGACGCTGACCCCGGCGCTGTGCGCCACACTGCTGAAACCGCATAACCACGAGAGTGGCACCAAAGGTTTCTTTGGTTGGTTTAACCGTAGCTATGAAAAAGTGCAGGCGCGCTATCACAAAGGTGTTGGCCATGTGGTGCACAGTTCGGTGCGCTATTTACTGCTGTATGCGGTGCTGCTCATTGGTTGCGCGGTGCTCTATATGCGTCTGCCGACCGGCTTCCTGCCGACCGAAGACCAGGGTTATATCATGGTGCAGTATCAGCTGGCGCCGGGTGCCACGGAAAATCGCACCAGTGAAGTTCGCCGCCAGGTACAGCAGTACTTCGCCACCCAAGAGAAGGACAACGTCAACGTTAGCATGTTGGTGAACGGCTTCAGTTTTGCCGGTAGCGGTCAGAACGCCGGCATCGGCTTTATCTCTTTGAAAAACTGGAGCGAACGCAAAGGCAGCGAAAACAGTGCCGATGCGATTGCCGGCCGTGCGATGGCGGCGCTATCCAGTATCCGCGATGCGCAAATCTTTGTACTGTCACCGCCTTCCGTGTCGGGTTTGGGACAATCCAACGGCTTTACCTTTGAGCTACAGGGACGCGGCGCAACCGACCGTAACCAGCTGCTGCAGATGCGTAACCAGCTGATTGCCGAAGCCAATCAGGATCCGGTATTGAGTGCGGTGCGTGCCAACTCGCTGCCGGATCTGCCGCAGTTAGATGTCAGCATTGATGATGCTAAAGCACAGTCTCTGGGCCTGACCATCAGCGATATCAACGACACGCTCAGTGCGGCGATTGGCGGCAGTTACGTTAATGACTTCACCGATCGCGGTCGCGTGAAGAAAGTCTATATGCAGGGCGATCAGCAGTTCCGCAGCAAGCCTGAAGATATCGATCAATGGTATGTGCGCGGTACGGACAGCAGCAGTAATACCACCATGGTGCCGTTCTCGTCGTTTGCTACCTCCCAATGGGCCTACGGTCCAGATGTGCTGTCACGTTATAACGGTTTGGCTTCCTACGAGATTGAAGGATCGGCCGCATCCGGTAAAAGTTCGGGTGACGCCATCACCGCGATGGAAAAACTGGCGGCGAAACTGCCGGCCGGAACGACCTTCGCGTGGAGTGGGCTCTCTTATCAGGAAAAACTCTCGGGTAACCAGGCGATGTCGCTGTATGGCATCTCACTGATTGTGGTGTTCCTGTGCCTCGCGGCGCTGTATGAAAGCTGGTCGGTGCCGTTCTCGGTGATGATGGTGGTGCCGTTAGGGGTGATTGGTTCGTTGCTGGCGATCAGCCTGCGCGGGCTGGAAAACGATGTCTACTTCCAGGTGGCGTTGCTGACCATTATCGGGCTGTCAGCGAAGAACGCGATTTTGATAGTCGAGTTCGCTGAGGAGAATTACCGCAAAGGGGAGAACCTGGTCAAAGCAGCGATTCATGCGGCGTCGATGCGTTTGCGTCCGATCATTATGACCTCGCTGGCATTTACCGCAGGGGTGCTGCCGCTGGCGATTTCCACGGGCGCGGGGGCCAACAGCCGTATCGCCATCGGTACCGGCATTATCGGCGGTACCTTGACCGCGACTTTGCTGGCCATCTTCTTTGTTCCGCTGTTCTTTGTTCTGGTCCGTCGCGTGTTCCCGGCGATTCCGCATGACGATGCACAGTCAACTGAATCTGCTGTTAAGGCGGAGGAGTAATATGTCTGCAAAACTTCTAATGGTGATATTGCCATGCTTTCTGGTGGGCTGCGTGTCACTGGACCCGCATTACGACCGTCCTAAAGATGCGGTTAGCACCACAACACCGACCGGCGATGCCTATCGTAATCTACAGGGCACGGCGGCGAACTATCGCGATATCAGCTGGCAGGATTATGTGCTGGATGCGAAGTTGCGCCAGGTAGTGGCGATGGCGCTCGACAGCAGCCGTGATTTGCGCGAAGCGGTGGCCAGCGTGAAATCTGCGCATGCGCAGTATGGTGAGGAGCGAGCCGATCTGTTCCCATCACTCAGTGCCGGCGTGAGCGGCACACGCTCGCGCGCTCTGACCGGAGAAGGCAATCAAACCGCGCTGAGCAATAGCTATACCGCAGAGGGCAGCGTCAGCTCCTTCGAGTTGGATCTGTTTGGTAAAAACCAGAGTCTGACGCGCCAGCAATATGAGACCTATCTCGGCACGCTGGAGGGCGCGCGCAGTACCCGTCTGACGGTGCTGTATAACACCGTGGATTACTGGTTGCAGTTGGCCGCCGACCGCAGCAATTTGGCCATCGCCAAAGAGACAGCGGAAAGCGCGCGACAGTCACTGGAGGTCACGCGCAAACGCATGCAAAACGGCGTGGATTCGATGGTGGATGTCGCTTCGGCTGAAACCACCTATCAGTCGGCGCAGGCAGATGTGGCCAGCTATACCACCAGTGTGGCGCAGGATAAAAATGCGCTCGATCTGGTGGTGGGAAAAAGCGTGCCAGATAATCTGCTGCCGGAGAGAATAGAGTCGATTGGCAATGCGCTGCGTAGCGTGCCTGCTGGGGTATCATCTGACGCGTTAAATAACCGTCCTGACGTGTTGCAGGCTGAGCACAATCTGAAAGCGGCAAATGCCAATATCGGTGCGGCGCGTGCCAACTTCTTCCCGAGCATTTCGCTGACGACCAGCGGCGGCGTGGGCAGTTCTGATCTGTCGTCACTGTTTAAGAACGGGGCGGGCGTATGGTCATTTGCGCCCAGCATCTCTCTGCCGATCTTCAAAGGCGGCTATAACGTGGCTTACCTGAACTACACCAAAGCGCAGAAAGAGTATTACGTGGCGGTGTACGAGAAGGCGGTACAAACCGCGTTCCAGGAAGTGGCTGACGCACTGGCACGGCGTGGCACCATTAACGATCAGCTCAACAGCCAGCGCAATAACGTTGCGGCTTCGCAGACGTACTACCATCTGGCCGATCTGCGCTATCAGAATGGGGTCGATACCTATCTTAATGCGTTAACTGCGCAGCGCACGCTGTATACCGCGCGCACCAGCCTGGTGAGCGTTGAGCAGGCCTACTACCAAAACCTCAATACTTTCTACAAGGTGATGGGTGGCGGTACGGCATTGAAAGAATCTGAACTGAAACTGTAAGGAAAACCCCAAGTCGGTCACGCATCGGCTTGGGGTAAAAATGTAACCGGATTTGAGCCTGCCATTCCGGGGATAAAAGCCTTCGCGTATGATGATGAAAAAATAATTATACTGTTGTCATTGTGGGAGTTATTTTGAGCAAATCAGAAAATGAAACATTAATACAGCAACGCCAGCAGTTGATTATCGACGCGGCGAAAATCTGTTTTAGCCGCTCGGGTTTTCACGGTGCCAGTATGGCCGATATTAGCCGTGAATCCGGATTGGGGGCAGGGCAGATATATCGTTATTTTAAGAGTAAAGAGTTAATCGTTAGCGAAACGATTAAAAATATTGCGATTAACTGGCGTGTATTTCTTACCAGTAATCTACCGGGCGAAACCCGGACCGAGGACATTATCAATACGGATTCACTTTTCTGGCAAGCGTGGCCTTATCAGGACCGCTGTTTATTACTTGAAATGTATTCAGAGGCATCGCGTAGCCAATCTGTCCGCGACGTGCTGGCGGCAGAAGAACAATTACTGGTGGCGGATCTGGAAGCCATATTTACCCGACAGATGCCACAGGCCAATCCTCAACAGCGTGCGAATCGGATTCAGTTTTTATTGATGCTGGTGGACGGTGTTGCCTGTCGCGCATTTGGCGATAAAGAGGTGGATCAACAGGAGCTCACCAGGATCAACGGTATCCTCAGCCGTCACTTGTTTAGCTGAGGTTACGCGATACTATGCTGATTAACATCATTAGCGATGGTATCAAAGAAGGACATAAAACTGGCCGGTACTGCTCGCTGTTTCATGCAGCGGCGAATGATGATGCCGTCAATCACCAGCGACATGATGTATAAACGCGTGTGGATTTTATTGGCGTCCAGACCAGGATTCAGTGCCTGCTCCTGAGTAATGAAGTTATTTTTCAGTATCTGCCAGGCATCGTTCATTATCTGACGAATGCGCGTATTCCGCGTCGCTTCTGATGACACTTCCATGAGCAATACAATACTGTTTTCCACTTCAGCGGGAATAATGTCATTGGCTGAATGCGTCATGCCACCGGCGTGGGCAATTTGCTCGAAATCTGCGTTGAGCATGGTAATCATACGCTGAACAACGTGCGTCACCAGCGCTTCGATGATCGCCTCTTTGTTTGTGTAATATTTATATATCAGACCAATACTGACATCGGCCTGGCTGGCAATATTCTGAATCGACGTTTGATGAAATCCTTTTTGTCGCATGCACTGTTCGGCTGCATCCAAAATTTGTTCGCTGCGATTCATGTTGTTTATTACCTGCTAGAGAAAAGCTTATTTTACGCAAAAAAAAGCTGACTGACTAATCCAGAATGAAAAAACTTTACGCTGAGGTTTTGATTTCTTGCGATGATGATGACTACAGGTTATTAATATTCAAAATATTTGATGTAAGTGAGCAAAATGTGCACCTGTTCAGGATTTTTCCTGCCGTTATCATGATGGTTATGAAAGACATTCGTGAGGAAGAAACCATGAATCTGATACGTGCTCAGCGGGATCAGTTGTTTGAATACGGTCCCTTTACTATTCGTCGTCAACGTCCCGCTGAGGCATTAGGTCCGCTGGCGGTTATCGACCAAATGACGCTGAAAATGGATGCGCACATCCCGCTGCATACGCACAAAGATGATGAAATCTTCAGCTATGTCTGGCGCGGCTCGGCTCAGCATCTTAGCGAGGACGGCGAGAAAACGGCGCTCAATACCAGACGCACCATGGTGGTCAGTGCCGGCAGCGGCGTGCGTTTTGCTGAGTCTGCACCTTTTATCGAAACAGCGATGCTGCAGGTGTATATTCGGCCATCTTACAGCGGCGGGGAGCCACGCGTGCAGACCTTCAGCCGCGCCGCCGAGGCGCCTGCGAACAGTTGGACGTTGCTGGCCGGACCGGAAAGCAGCGACGCGCCGATGACCCTGCGTCAGGATGTTTTGATTTTCGATCTCAAAATTGCGCGTGGTGTTGAAGTGGATGTTCCGCATTTGCCGGGCTATTCCAGCTGGATATCCGTGCTAGATGGTATCGTGCAGGTGGGCGAGGCGCGTCTGCTGCAAGGGGATGCTATCAGTGAGCAGGGCGCACTGCCGCCGGTGCGCGGCGAACGTGACGCGACGCTCATCGCGTTTCTGGTGCGCGATGCCGCAACGGCGGTGATGAGCGGGACAGTCAGTGGGAGCTAATATTTATCCTAAGCGCTGTTTCAGTGTTTTACAGGGACGTACTTTAATTCACGGTGCATGTCGCGTAAGACAGGAAGTTGAAAATCTATCTCTCCAGGATTAGTCCCATTTTGTGCTGGGAATACATAATCTCGTGTAACATTGACTGCTCATTTAACGAACAAAGATCAAGTTCATGGATGCATCAAGAATTGCGGCTGGTATTTGGGATAGTATTAGGGGAATGCCCAGAAGCCTCTATTACGGCGTAAAGCGCACATATATTAGCACGGGTGCATTAGGTTCTGAGCGTAAGATTCGCAATGAACGAGAGGCAGAACGTTTTTATCATGTCATTAAGTCACTCATTCAAAATGAAGAACCCATTAGGCGTTTAATCACTTTAGTGATTACTGAGTTCTATCACAAACTCGACGAGCAGGGTAAACAGGCTATAAACAGTCAACTTAGTTATAGTGCTGGTCGTTTTACTGGAAGGTTTGGTGGGCAAATCATCGCTTCTCAGGTCATTGCTACAACAATAGTCAAACGCGCTCGAGCTAGTTATGCTTGGAGAACGCTATATGGTGCAGGCGCAAGTTTTACATTCAGTGCGGGAATGTGGCAGGGACTTATAGAGGAAGCCGCATTAGCCAGTCGCAGAATGCAAAATCACTACTCTCGAATGTACTGGAAGGTGCAACCCCAAGGACTGGATATGATCTATTTTGTCGTTGAGGATCAATTAAAACCTTATCTCGAATATATCAACAGTCACCCTTATATGTGTAAAAGGATCAGCAATGAAATCTGCAAACTGGCTGGTTAAAGCCATTGGTTGGTTACTGACTCATACCTTACAGGGAATCCTTATGCTGATAATGAGCTTCACTGCAATTGCTTCACTTTTTGTTTTTGATAACTTACCGATGAAACTAACTGGTTTGTTAGGGTCCTTTGCAATTGCTTACTTTGCAAGTTATTGGTTGGGAAAAGCCCGAGGGGAACATCGCCGGGCAGAATAGAATATCCGTCTAATATCGTAGCCATTATCGAATGCTTTTGATCAACCAGCGTTCGAATTCAATAAACTCACTCGATTGTGTAGGATATTCGTCGATGAGTTTTTGCATTTCGGCTTGCAGAGACTCCGGGCGATAGGCCACGCCCTGCAGGCGCACCGCGAGTGTTTCTAACGGGGCAGGATTGAGGCTGTCAGTAAATATCTGGCTGCGGGTAATCACGCCGCGCTCAACATCAAAGTGGATCTCCACGCCGCCCCAGACAAAACGCTCTTGCAGCACATGTGAGAAATCCGGTGCCTGACCAAAATTCCATTCCCAACTGCTCTGCCGCGCAAACTGATCTTTAAATCCGGGTAAATCCGGCAATGCCTGTGGTGAGATGTACTCCGGTTCGCAGGTTTCCCCGTAGTAAGCAAAATAGGCAGCAATCACTTCACGGCAGATATCAGTAAAACGGATATCTGGGATGAACTCGGCCATATTGGCCACGCGAGAGCGCACAGAGGTAATGCCTTTGGCCTGAAGTTTCTTGATATCAGGATTGAGGTAATCCGCCAGCCTTGAAAGGTCAGCGTTCATCAAAAAGGTGCCGTGATGGAAACCGCGATCCGGGGTTTCGCGGTAGGCAGACCCGGAAATCTTACGCATGCCGCCTTCAACATCGACCACGATATCATTGCGCCCAGAGGCTTCCGCACGCATGCCAAGCTTTTCCAGCGCTTGCAAGATGATGGCAGTTGAAACCGTTTTATCGTATTCCGGTTTGCCCGCCATAAAGGTAAAGCAGGCGTTACCCAGGTCATGAAACACGGCACCGCCACCGCTGCTACGTCGCGCCAGTTTGATGCCATCCTCAGCCATGCGCCGTGTGTTGCACTCTTTCCACGGATTTTGCGCGCGTCCGATGACCACAGTTTCCGCGTTCTGCCATAAAAACAGCACGCGCTGGGTGGTGGGCATTTGACGGAAGATGCATTCCTCAACCGCGAGGTTAAACCAGGGATCGTGTGAGTCAGAGATAAGTAAGCGTAAGGTGGACATCGTTCCTCCGGTTCCATGAGAAAGGGCAAGCGGGGGACAGAATACGCGTATTCAGGGGCGAAGGTAAGCAACCTGTGCTAAAGCCGTCCGAGGTCGCATGGGTGACAAGTATCAGCTCAAGTGCGGGCTTAAAAAAAGTGCGCATAAATGCGCACCCTACGGTTAGTGATATCGCAATCAGTACGGTCGCCATTTGTGGCGACCACGGATTACAGAATCGATTTCGCGGTCTTCACCACGTTCTCAACGGTAAAGCCGAACTCTTTGAACAGCAGCTCTGCCGGTGCAGACTCACCGAAGGTAGTCATGCCAACAATCGCGCCGTGCAGACCAGTGTATTTGAACCAGTAATCGGCGATACCCGCTTCAACGGCGACACGTGCCGACACCGCTTTCGGCAGTACAGATTCACGGTAAGCTGCGTCCTGCTTGTCGAAGGCATCAGTAGACGGCATAGACACCACGCGCACTTTACGGCCTTCGCCGGTCAGTTGCTCGTAAGCGGCGACAGCCAGTTCCACTTCTGAACCGGTGGCGATAAGGATCAGCTCTGGCGTGCCTGCGCAGTCTTTCAATACATAACCACCGCGTGCCACGTTAGCCAACTGCTCAGTGGTACGATCCTGTTGCGTCAGGTTCTGACGCGAGAACACCAGCACCGTTGGGCCGTCCAGGCGCTCAATTGCGTATTTCCACGCCACAGCCGACTCAACCTGATCGCACGGACGCCACAGGCTCATGTTGGGTGTCACGCGCAGGCTCGCCATCTGCTCAACCGGCTGGTGGGTTGGACCGTCCTCGCCCAGGCCGATAGAGTCGTGGGTGTAGACCATGATCTGACGCACTTTCATTAGCGCAGCCATACGTGCAGCATTGCGGGCGTATTCGACAAACATCAGGAAGGTGGCGGTATAAGGCAAGAATCCGCCGTGCAGCGCAATGCCGTTGGCGATAGCGGTCATACCGAATTCGCGCACGCCGTAATGGATATAGTTACCGGCTGGGTCGTCGTTAATCGGCTTAGAGCCAGACCACATGGTCAGGTTACTCGGCGCCAGGTCAGCTGAGCCGCCAAGATATTCCGGCAGGATTTTACCGAAGGCTTCGATAGCATTCTGAGAAGCTTTACGACTGGCGATTTTGGCTGGGTTAGCCTGTAGCTGTTCGATGAACTTCTGCGATTCACTGGCCCAATTGTCTGGCAACGCGTTATTCACACGGCGTTTGAACTCTGCAGCCAAATCCGGGTAGGCCGCTGCGTAAGCCGCTACTTTTTCATCCCATGCCGCTTCTCTGGCCTGGCCGGCTTCTTTGGCATCCCACTGGGCATAAATGTCTGAAGGAATGTCAAACGGGGCGTGGTTCCAGCCTAGCTGCTTCCGGCTCAAGGCGATTTCGTCAACACCCAGCGGGGCGCCGTGCGAATCATGGGTGCCCGCTTTGTTCGGCGAACCGAAACCAATCACCGTTTTACACATCAGCAGTGAAGGTTTGTCGGTCACCGCTTTGGCTTCTTCAATTGCCTGCTTAATGGCCTCGCCATCGTGCCCGTCGATGCCACGCACCACGTGCCAGCCGTAAGACTCGAAACGCAATGCCGTGTCATCGGTGAACCAGCCATCCACGTGGCCATCAATAGAGATGCCATTGTCATCATAGAAGGCCACCAGTTTGCCCAGTTTAAGGGTACCGGCGATGGAGCACACTTCGTGAGAGATGCCTTCCATCATGCAGCCGTCACCCATAAACACGTAAGTATGGTGATCGACGATGTCATGACCTGGGCGGTTAAATTGCGCTGCCAGGGTACGTTCGGCAATTGCGAAACCTACGGCGTTAGCAATGCCCTGACCCAGCGGCCCGGTGGTCGTCTCCACCCCTGGCGTATAGCCGTATTCCGGATGCCCCGGCGTTTTAGAATGCAACTGGCGGAAATTTTTCAGTTCATCGATAGGCAGATCGTAGCCGGTGAGATGCAGCAGGCTATAAATCAGCATCGAGCCATGGCCATTAGACAGCACGAAGCGGTCACGGTTGGCCCATTGAGGATGAGAAGGGTTATGTTGCAAAAAATCGAGCCACAGAACTTCCGCGATATCCGCCATGCCCATCGGGGCACCCGGATGTCCTGAATTCGCTTGCTGAACGCCATCCATGCTCAATGCACGAATGGCGTTTGCTCTTTCCCGGCGTGTTGACATAAGGATTCTCCAGAGGTGAGAAGTCGGCGATTATTTAGTATGTGAAACTTGTTCGTAGTAACCGATCTTCTCGACTTTGGCCGTTGAACCGCCGCCTTCAAATTCTGAAGCCAACCAGGCGTTAACGATATTTTTCGCCAGCTCTGGACCAATCACGCGCGCGCCCATGGTCATGATCTGCGCGTTATTGCTTTTACGGGCACGCTCGGCGGAGAAGGTGTCGTGGCACTGAGCGGCGCGCACGCCTTCAACCTTATTCGCCACAATAGCAACACCGATACCGGTGCCGCACAGCAGGATGCCGCGCTCGAACTCATTTTTCTGAATGGCGGTGGCAAGAGCAAAAGCAACATCCGGGTACATAGGACGGTCGTTTTGCGCGTCATTGGTATAGTCCGTCACCTGAAAGTCTTTCTCTTCCAGCAATTTTTTAATGATGTTTTTCAATTCGATAGCCGCATCATCGGCGCCAATAGCGATTGTTTTCATCGTCGTTCTCCAGCAGGTTAGGTTCCTATGCCTGAACGTTTGTTACGTAGGCGATAAGATGTTCACTGACAGCCTGCCATAAATTCCATCATATGTTCAATGGTTGTTCATATGTTTTAAATGCTGATTGCCCATCCTCGCAGGTCAGAAACGCAGTCTCTGCGCTACTTTGCCGCTAATTTGCTGTATTCCTCCTATTTGGCACCAAAATCAAATCTCATGAGCAGGCTCACACTTTCATCATTTGCAGTTGAGAGATGCACAATTATCCGTGTAGTGTTCATTTGTTCGCATAACGATACCAATGTACAAGAAGACCCATCGAGGACTCGAACATGTGTCATTTAAAACGTACCTCTCAGTACACCTGCACCCAGCGCCACTTTGGCGGCTGGTCAACACCAATCAAAAGCTTTAACCACGCACGTCACGGAGGTGCGTTATGAGTCAGCAAAACATGACAGCGGTTGAAAAATCCGCTATCAGCAAAATCTCCTGGCGTCTGGTGCCCTTTGTGGCGCTGATGTTCTTTATCAACTTCCTTGACCGCACGGCGATTTCTTTTGCTGGCCCTAATGGCATGACCCAGGACCTTGGTCTGACGGGCGTTCAGTTTGGTCTGGCATCGGGCATCTTCTTTATCGGCTATATCCTGCTGGAAGTGCCAAGCAACCTGGCGCTGCATAAGTTTGGTGCGCGTCGCTGGCTGGCACGCATCATGATCAGCTGGGGTATCGTTTCATTGCTGTTCACCTGGGTGAGCAGTGTGGAAGGGCTCTATACGCTGCGTCTGCTGCTGGGTATCGCCGAAGCGGGCTTCTTCCCAGGCGCGATTCTGTACCTGAGCATGTGGGTGCCAGGCCGTCATCGCAGCAAAATTCTGTCACTGTTCTATCTGGCGCAGCCGCTGACCGTGGTGTTCGGTGCACCGCTGGCAGCCGGACTGATCGAACAGCACGGTCTGTTTGGCCTGGACGGCTGGCGCGTGATGTTCCTGGGGGTTTCCGTCCCGGCGATTCTGATCGGTATTGCAGCGTTGTTCTGGCTGGTGGATTCCCCACGCCAGGCCAAATGGCTGACAGCCGAAGAGAAAACCTGGCTGACTAACGAACTGGATGCCGAGCACCAGCAGAAGCAGGCTCAACAGAAACACAGCCTGCGTTCAGTGATGGGTAATGGCCGCGTGTGGATGCTGTGCCTGATCTACTTCGGCTTTATCTATGGTCTGTATGCGTTGGCCTTCTTCCTGCCAACCATTATTTCTGGCTTCCAGCAGCAGTTTGGCACCACCTTTAACGTGATGCAGAAAGGCTTAATTACCGGCGTGCCATACCTTATCGCGGCTGTCGTGATGTATTTCTGGTCGAAAGATGCCACTCGTCGCGGCTGCAAAACCTGGCACATTGCCATCCCGGCACTGGCGGGGGGTATCAGCGTGCCTCTGGCGCTGTATATGGACTCACCGTTCACCACCATCATGGTCATTGCTATTACAGCCAGCTCTATCTTCGCTGCCTTACCGAACTTCTGGACACTGCCTACGCAGTTCCTGACGGGCGCATCCGCTGCGGCGGCGATTGCATTGATTAATACCTTAGGAAACGTGGCGGGCTTCTCCGCGGGCTATATCACCGGCGCACTGCATGACGCCACCAACAGCTACGTCTTACCGATGTTCGTGGTCGGTGGATTCATGCTGCTGTCTGCTGTTCTCATGTTGTTACTTAACCGCCGCCGTCCGCAGTCTCAGCCGACCTCTATCGCACAGGAGCACTAAAATGACTTACCTGTTTAATCAACCTTCAGCTTTTGCTGCTGAACTCATTGAAGGCTTTGTCGCCGCCAACGCCGATAAAGTTCGTCAGGTTACCGGTGGTGTGGTGCGCAGCACGCGCAGCCAGCCCAATACTGTAGCGGTGATTGTGGGCGGCGGTTCCGGTCATTATCCGGCCTTCGCCGGGTTGGTTGGACAAGGTCTGGCACATGGCGCGGCAATGGGCAATCTCTTCGCTTCACCATCTGCCCAGCAGATTTACAACGTGGCACGTGCGGCGCATAACGGTGGGGGCGTGTTGTTGATGTTCGGAAACTATGCGGGTGACGTGTTGCACTTTGGCCAGGCTTGCGAACGCCTGCGTGCTGAAGGCATTGCCTGCGAGATTCTGGCGGTAACGGATGATATCTCCAGTGCAAGCAAAGACGAACTCGCGAAGCGCCGTGGCGTGGCCGGAGACTTATGCGTGTTCAAAGCCGCCTGTGCGGCAGCAGAAGCAGGTGATGATTTAGCTACTGTGCTGAAAAAATCACAGCATGCTAACGATCGGACTCGCACCTTTGGTGTGGCGTTCTCGGGCTGCACGCTGCCTGGTGCGTCCCATCCGCTGTTTGAAGTCGAAAAAGGGCGCATGGCGTTGGGATTAGGCATTCACGGTGAACCCGGTATCAGTGAAACCGCTGTACCGCGTGCAGATGAACTGGCCGAAATCTTTGTCGAGCGCCTGCTGAGTGAACTGCCTGTCGATATCCAGCAAATTGAAGGTCAGCGCGTGGCGGTGATCCTCAATGGTCTGGGATCGGTGAAGTATGAAGAACTGTTTGTGGTGTATCGCCGCGTCGCGCAATTGCTCGATGCGGCAGGATTGCAGGTGGTTGAGCCGGATGTGGGTGAGTTTGTCACCAGCTTTAATATGGCTGGTGTGTCACTGACCTTGATGTGGCTTGACGAAGAGCTGGAAAAACTGTGGTGCGCGCCGGCCAATGCCCCCGCATACCGTAAAGGCAGCGTGCTGATTGCGGAACCGCTGAGCGCGTCAGAGTGTGAAGAAAATAGCGAAGAAGCGTTGCCTCAGGCCTCTGTTGAGTCGCAGCAAAGCGCGAAGCGCGTGTTGCATACACTCGAAGCTGTTGCCGACCTGTTACAACGTAACGCTGGCAAGTTGGGTGATATCGATGCGGTGGCTGGAGATGGCGACCACGGCATTGGTATGGAGCGCGGTGTCCTTGGTGCCGTAGAAAAAGCGCGTGAAGTGGCTGCGCGTGGTGCGGGTGCGGGCAGCTTGCTGTGCCGTGCGGCAGATGCCTGGGCAGATAAAGCTGGCGGTACGTCAGGTGCGCTGTGGGGCGTAGCCTTGACGGCGCTGGGTACGGCAATTGGCGATCAGCAATCACCTAATGCCCAACGCGTTGCAACGGGCGTGCGCGAAGCCAAAGAGGGCATCATGCACTTTGGTAAAGCGAAAGTCGGCGATAAGACGATGGTGGATGTGCTGGTGCCATTCAGCGACAGCCTGAATGCCGCGGTTACTGAGGGTTCTTCACTCACCGAGGCATGGCTGGCTGCAGCAAAAATCGCGGACAAGGCAGCTCAGGATACTGCGCAACTGGTGCCTAAAATGGGCCGTGCGCGTCCCTTAGCCGAAAAAAGTGTGGGTACGCCTGATGCCGGTGCGATTTCGCTGGCGATGATCGTCAACACGGTCGGCGACCTGCTAAAAGAATACCGTGCCTCTCAGCAAGGAGCCTAATGATGTCTCAGCCTAAAATCTGGCTTGGCGTGAGCCTGAAAATGTACTTCGGCTACCAGCAAACGTTGGACTGGTGCCGCAAAGTGGCCGGATTGGCGCAGCTTCCGGCTGTCAAAAACGGCGACGTCGGTTTGTTTGTCTTACCGGCCTATCCGGCAATTCCGGCGGTTGCCGAGATTTTTTCCCGTACGTCAATACGTTTTGGCGGACAGGATGTCTGTCAGGCGGAAAACGGTGCCTGGACTGGCGAAGTCAGCGCCAGCATGTTGCAAGAGTTGGGCTGTTCCCTGGCTGAAATTGGTCATGCTGAGCGCCGTCGTCATTTTCATGAAGATAAAGCGCAAATCGCGGCCAAGGTGGCGATGTCACTGCGCCACGGTTTGACGCCGGTGCTGTGCATCGGAGAAGAGCAACAGGCTGAGCCGGAGCAGGCGATTGCACTGTGCGAACAGCAGCTCGCTGAAGCGCTGGCCGATGCCACTCAACAAGGGTTAAGCGGTGAAGTGTTCTTCGCCTATGAACCGCAATGGGCGATTGGCGCGCCGCAACCCGCTCCTGATAGCTACATTCGTGCAGTGTGCGCAGGCTTGCAGCAATTGAAAACGCCTGAAGACATTACCCTGAAGATTATCTACGGCGGCAGCGCGGGGCCGGGGCTGATTCAACGCCTGGGGGCAGACGTGAATGGTCTGTTCCTCGGTCGCTTTGCCCATGATCCCCATGCGCTGGCGCAAATTATTGAAGAAGCCGGCGTGCTGGCAAAGGAGATCCGTTAATGAGCCGTATCGGACTCAGTACTTATGCTTTTTTCTGGCGTATGTCCAGCAAAGTGCCGCATCCCCTGACGCTGGAGCAAATGCTGCAACAGACCGCAGAAATGGATGTGTCGGTATTCCAGATTTGTGACTATCCAGCGATAGAAAGTTGGTCTGACGAGCAGTTGCAGGCGCTACGTCAGCAGGCTGATACGCTGGGCATCACGCTTGAGCTGGGAACGCGAGGGTTGGGCACGGCCCATCTGCGTCGCTATTTGCACATGGCAAACATCCTTGATGCGCGTGTGGTGCGTTCGATGTTCTATACCGCCGATCATCGCCCGACACTGGATGAAGCGGCGGAATTGATTGGTGCGGTGTTGCCTGATTTCGCCCGCCAGCAAGTGCGTCTCTGCCTTGAGACGTATGAGCAGGTGAACAGCGGCGCCATGATGTCGGTGATCAATAAGTTTCTGTCACCGTGGCTGTGCGTCTGTCTGGACCCGGCAAACTGTGTTGCCGGACTGGAACTGCCGGAGCAGGTGATCGCCAATACCGCGGCACGCGTCGGCAATCTGCATATTAAAGATTTCGCCTTCACCCGTCGTGATGGCTGGGTCGGCTTTACCTTTGCCGGTTGCCCGATGGGCGAAGGGCTACTGGATTACGATCGGATGATCGCCAGCGTGCGCCCGGTCGAAAGAGAGATTAACCAAATCGTCGAACACTGGTTGCCGTGGCAGGACGATGCCGCGTTGACCTGCGAGCGAGAAGCCGAATGGACTCGCCGCACCGTTGAATTCTTACGTAGTAAACAAGATCAGGAGTAATACAGATGAGCAATGCATTGAAAACCATTACCGTGATTGGCGCGGGCGGCAAAATGGGTATGCGTATTTCTGCCAACTTCCAGAAAAGCGACTACCAGGTGTTTTACGTTGAGAACTCACCAAAAGCACAGGAACAAGTTACCGCTCAAGGCCGCGAGTTGTCTGATGCTGCCTCAGTGGTGCCGTTGAGTGACGTGGTGATTCTGGCGGTGCCAGATATCGTTTTGGGCAAAGTTTCAGAAGGTGTGGTACCGCAGATGAAAGCAGGCGCGATTCTGCTGACGCTGGACCCGGCTGCAGCCTACGCGAATCTGATTGCCCATCGTGAGGGTATTGAGTATGCGGTTGCGCATCCTTGCCATCCATCCGTGTTCCTGGAGCGCTACACCAAAGAAGAGCACGCTGATGCCTTCGGCGGCATTGCGGCTGTTCAGCACGTAGCGGCTTCCTATGAAACCGGCAGCGACGCACAGAAAGCCGAGCTCAGCAAAGTGATCAGCGTGATGTACGGCCCGGTGGAAGAAGTGCACTGGGTCACCGTGACGCAGCTGGCTTATCTGGAGCCAACGCTGGTAGAAACCGTGGCCTGTATGGTCGGTGCCTTTATGAAAGAAGCGCTGGATGAGACCGTGAAACACAGCGGTGTACCAGAAGAAGCCGCTAAAGCGATGCTGTATGGTCATATTCAGATCGCACTGGCCGTGGCCTTCCGTGCAACCAACCCGTTCTCTGATGCCTGCATGATCGCCATGGAGTACGGCCGTGAGAAAATTGTGAAGCCAGACTGGAAGCAGATCTTCGATCAGAAAGAGCTGGATATCGTGATTGCCCGCATGCTGAAAATCGACGCGATCAAGCGTTAAGCGTGATGTGGTCAACGACTCGCATCGTCGCTGTCTGGCGAAGCGAGTCGTATCAATGATATAACTCCTTCCTCAAATCAAGTGTCACGATACAAGACAGGTAACGGATGGAAAAAAACACGCTTTCTCAGGACTCCGAGCTGCTGACAGAAATTGCAGTGGCTTACTATCAGGACGAAATCACCCAGGAGGAGATTGCGCGTAAGTTTGGGATTTCCCGCATTAAGGTTGGACGCCTGCTCAAACGCGCGCGCGAAGAGGGCATCGTCGAAATTAATGTGCGCTACCATCCGGTGTTTAGTACGCGTCTTGAACAACAGCTGCAAAATCGTTTCCCGCAACTGCAACGCGCGTTGATCGCCCTGGACTCCCCCGATGATGAAGAACAGCGCCGTCAGGTGGCTGCGCTCGTCTCCGCGCATCTTGCCCAATCGCTGAAGGATAACGCAATTGTCGCGGTAGGACAGGGGCGTAATGTTGCCGCCGTCGCCGATTATCCCGGTCAGGTTCCTACGCGCAACTGCCTGTTTATCAGCGGGATCGGCGGTACCCATCGTCCCGGTGATGCGATTAATGCGGACCATATTAGCCGCCGTCTGGCGAAGAAGTTTGGTGGCATCAGTGAAACCCTGTATGCGCCGGCCTACGTCGAAAACCGCGGGTTGCGTGATGCCTTTATGCAAAATGGCACCATTAAAGAGACGCTCGACCGTGCACGTAAAGCCGATGTAGCCTTGGTCGGCATCGGGGATATGAATGAGAACAGTTATATGGTGAAACTGGGCTGGTTTACGCCGCACGAAATTATTGATGCGCACGTTAATCAGGGCGTGACAGGCGATGTTGCTGGCTATGACTTCTTTAATGCGCAGGGACAACATGTGGACACGGTGATGAACGACCGCGTGATTGGTCTCAGTATCGAAGAGTTACGTAAGATCCCCTGCGTGATTGCCATTGCCTCAGAGAATACCAAAGCGTTGGCGATTCTCGGCGCACTGCGCACCGGCGCGATCGATATTGTGGCGACCACTGCCCAGAATATCCGTACGATTTTGAGTATGTCGCAGTAATTTAGAATCACTGTTCGCTCAAGAGGGTTTATAAGATCTTAAATTAACGGCGATCATCGCCGTTAATAACAAGTTTTATAAACTTTTCTTGCAGTCGAATGCTGTCATTTTTTGTCAGTCACTCAATCGTCACTCCAGCTACATAAATCCTTCATTTCCCTACGCTAGCTTACCGCCATTCTGTTTTCAGGACTGCGGATGCATGAGCCATCTTTCTCTTCATCACATCACTAAAGCCTGGGGTGAAAAAATTGCCCTGGACAACATCAGTTTTGACGCTGCAGAAGGCAGCTTTGTCGCGCTTCTTGGCCCCTCTGGTTGTGGTAAATCGACACTGCTTCGCACCATCGCGGGACTGGAAACCGCAGACAGCGGTCAGATCCATTTTAAACACAGCGACATCACTCATTTGCCACCCTCACAGCGCAAGCTCTCAATGGTGTTTCAATCCTATGCGCTGTTTCCGCACCTCAACGTGCGGGAGAACCTGCTGTTTGGTTTGAAAGCGCGCGGCGAAGATAAGCAGACTTTCGCCTCGCGGCTTGATGATGTCAGCAAGTTGATGGAACTGGATAAACTGCTCGAACGCTTGCCCTCGCAACTCTCCGGCGGGCAGCAGCAACGCGTGGCGTTGGGTAGGGCGGTGATCGCCAATAACAATCTGTGTCTGATGGACGAACCGCTGTCCAATCTTGATGCCAAGCTGCGCCAAAGCATGCGTCGTGAAATCCGTGCGTTACAGAAGAAGCTGGGACTCACCATGCTGTATGTCACGCATGACCAGACAGAAGCGATGAGCATGGCTGACAGCATCATCTTGCTCAATGATGGCCAGATTGAACAGCACGGCACACCGAACGATCTCTATAACCATCCTGCCAGCATCTTTGCGGCACAATTTATTGGCGCGCCACCGATGAACATCCTGCCGCTGCATGCGAAAGGTGAGCATCACTATCTCAGCCATTTACAGACTCCGGTGGTGGAGCATTGCGATGTGGTCGCGCTGAGCCTCGGACTGCGTGCCGAAGATATCCAGCTTATTTCTCCCGCCAGTGCGGCACTGACTGCGCGCGTTGTCAGTTACGAATATATGGGGGCTGACACCTTACTGGCCTGCCAACTGGCTGGATTGAGCGAAGTGGTCACCGTCAAAGTGCCCGGTATGCAGCGCTATGACGAGGGCAGTCAGGTGGGATTGCAGTGGTCTGCCGCCCGCCAATACCTTTTTTCAACCACCAGTGGCAAACGCAGCACCTCCGCTGAACAACACATGTTTGCTTCACAGAATAAATACGCTGTTTAACCGTTGTTTTTCGCCCAAGGGAAAATCATGTCTGCGATCCGTTACTCACGTCTGGCCTCTGCTGTATTACTTTGCGTCACTGCCTCGGCCTTTGCGGCCGATCCTGTCAAACTGCAGATGTACTATCCGATCGCGGTGGGTGGCAAAGTCAGCCATACCGTTGACGCGCTGGTAGCTGATTTCGAAAAAGTGCATCCGGAAGTGAGCATTCAACCGGTATACACCGGTGACTACTCGACGACAGTCACCAAAGCACTGACCGCCTTCCGTGGCGGTAATGCGCCACAACTGGCGGTGATCGGTGACATCGAAGCCTATTCGCTGATCGATGCGGGCGCGATTGTTGCCGCCAGCGATCTGGCCACCGGTGATGAGGGTAAAAAGTGGATCGAAGGTTTCTATCCGGCTTTCCTGCGTCATATTGACGGCAAGGTCTGGGGCGTGCCATTCCAGCGATCGACTATCGTGATGTTCTGGAACAAGCAGGCGTTTGAGAAAGCCGGTCTGAATACTGACACTCCGCCTGCCAACTGGCAGCAAGTGGTCGATTTTGGTAAGAAGCTGACCATCAAAAATGGCAATGATGTGAGTCAGTGGGGCATCGAAATCCCCTCAACGCCAATTGGTTACTGGACCTTCCAGGGATTGTCTGCCACCAATGGCGGTCGCCTGGATAATGGCAAGGGCACTGCGGTCAATTTCAATACGCCAGGCAACATTGAGACCCTGCAGTGGCTGACCGACCTGGGTCAGAAAGAAGAAGTCTCGCCGAAAGGCGCAATCGCCTGGGGCACAACGCCGCAGGATTTCATCAGCGGGAAAACCGCCATGATGGTGACGACTACTGGCAATCTGACCAACGTGCGTGATAACGCTAAATTCCCGTTTGGCGTGGCAATGCTGCCAGAGAAAACCCAGCGCGGCAGCCCAACCGGGGGTGGCAACCTTTACGTCTTCAAAAATGGTTCACCTGAGCAGCAAAAAGCAGCGATGGCGTTTATCCGTTGGGTGACGTCGCCTGAACAGGCTGCACGTTGGAGTATCGCAACAGGTTACGTCGCAACGTCTCCAGCTGCATGGGACACCGCTGTGATGAAGGATTACGTAAAACAGGTACCTCAGGCACTGGTAGCACGTGAACAGTTGAAATATGCCCAGCCAGAACTCTCTACTTATAACAGCGTGCAGATTCAGGATGCACTCAATCACGCAGTAGAAGCCGCAGTGACGCAGGCCAAAACCCCTGCTGAAGCGCTGGAAGGTGCGCAGAAGCAAGCCGATCGCCTGTTAAAATCGTATCAGTAACGGAAGCGCTATGAGCACGACTCTCACCAGTACGCCGCTGCATCGCCCGCGTTTATGGTCGATGCAACTTTATGGATATCTGTTAATTCTACCGGCGCTGTGTTTTTTGCTGCTGTTCACTCACTATCCAGCGGTAGCAACCGTTTGGGAGAGTCTGTTCAGTGCTTCGCGGAGTAACCATCCAGCCCATTTTGTCGGGCTGGATAATTACCTGGCCTTGCTGGATGACGATATTTTCATCCAGTCACTGTGGAACAATCTGCTGTATGCGCTGATCACCATTCCTCTGGCCGTCATTCTTGCCTTGCTGATGGCGCTGGCGGTGAATCGGCGGCTGGCGGGCAACTCACTGGTGCGTGCTGCGTTCTTTATTCCTTCGCTGCTGCCCATGATTGCCATCGCGAATCTGTGGCTGTTTTTCTATACACCTCAGTTAGGATTACTCAATAAGTTGCTGGCGCTGTTTTCGTTGCCTGCGGTGAACTGGCTTGGTGAACCTGGTACATCTCTATATTGCTTGATGGCAGTGTCGGTGTGGCGTGAGGCGGGATTCTTTATGATCTTTTATCTTGCCGCACTGCAGCAGATCGATCCGCGTCTCAGTGAAGCCGCAGAGATTGAAGGGGCGTCGCGCGGGTATTTTTTCCGACGCGTGCAGTGGCCACTGCTGATGCCCACCACGCTGTTTGTGTTGATCAATGCATCGATGAATGCCTTCCGCATTGTTGATCAGGTCATTGCGATGACCAACGGCGGGCCTAACAACAGCAGTAGTTTGCTGCTGTTCTATATCTATCGCACCGCGTTCAGCTTCTGGGATATGCCAGCCGCTGCTGCGATGACTGTAGTGCTACTGGTGATTCTGGCGGCGATTGCGCTGATTAAATTTAACCTGCTGGACAAGCGAGCTCACTATCAATGAAGAAGACAGATTCGTTGGGTGGCAAGTGTTTGAACCTGGTCATTTGGCTGGCCGCGCTACTGTGGTTTCTGCCGATACTGGTGGCATTATGGGTGGCAATTCATCCCGCCTCGGAACAGGCCAGTTTCTCGCTATTATCCCCTCTGACATTTGATAACTTTATCAATGCGTGGCATGCCGCACCTTTTGCGCGCTACTTCCTCAATACCACGCTGCTGGTAATGATGATTGTGGTGGTGCAACTGATTCTGGCAACCATGGCGGCATACGCACTGGTGCGCTTCAAAATGAAGCTCTCAGGTTTTATCTTCGCGCTGATTTTGCTGCAACTCATGATCAGCCCCGATGTATTGATTCTGAATAACTACAAAACCATCGGCGCGCTGGGTTTACGCGATACGCTAACCGGCATTGCTCTCCCGTATTTTGCCTCTGCTTTTGCTATTTTTCTGCTGCGTCAGACGTTCAAAGGCATCCCGCTGGTGCTGGAAGAGGCGGCGATAGTGGAGGGGGCGAGTCGCTTTTATATTCTGCGTACAATCTATATGCCGTTGGCAAAGCCTATTTATATCGCCTTTGCTCTGGTGTCGATCAGTTTCCACTGGAATGATTTCCTGTGGCCGTTAGTGATTACCGACTCGGTTAATGTGCGACCACTGACCGTGGGATTACAGTTATTTTCCGCGCCGGAGCAGGGCGTGCAGTGGGCGCTAATTGGTGCGGCGACGCTGATGACCAGCTTGCCATTGCTGGTGCTGTTCCTGATTTTTCAGCGTCAATTTATTCAGTCATTTATGCGTGCCGGTATTCGCTAAGGAGTGCTTTCCGTGACAAATCCGCATCCATTAACCTCATTACAGCGCGAACTGTTGGGTGATGTTGCCGAACTCTATGCCATGCCTGATTTGCGAGCTAATCCATTAAACAGCACGCTGCGCTTTGGCCTGATTGCCGATCCGCAGTATGCCGATGTGGCCCCGAATATCGCCAAAAATCTTTACTATCGGCACGCGCTGCAAAAGCTGCCGCAAGCGATAGCGGCACTGAATCAACAGCCTCTGGATTTTGTCGTCACGTTGGGGGATATCGTGGACCGCGGTTGGGAGAGCTATAGCGCTATTTTGCCGCTGTACGATCGGCTGGAGCACCCGCACGCGGTGGTGTTGGGTAATCATGATGCTCAGACCATTGCGCAGCATCTTCGCACTCGTGCGGCCTTGCCGAAAAGCTATTACGCATTTCGCTTCAGCGGGTGGCGTTTTATTGTTTATGACGGAAATGATGTCAGTCTCTACTGCAATGCGTTGAATGGCGATGATTATTATCAAGCCGAGACCTTGCTGGCTGAGTTACAGTCGCAACGACAACCGCAGGCCCAGCCGTGGAATGGTGCTGTAGGGCAGCAGCAATTAACGTGGATTGAGCAGCAGCTCATTGAAGCGCAGTTGCAGGGCGAAAATGTTGGGGTATTTGGCCACTATCCGCTGGCGCCACTGACGAAACATACCCTGATGAACAGCAGTGTGCTGGTGGAACTTCTGACTAGTTACAACATACGTTTCTGCTTCTCTGGCCATGACCATCGCGGCAACGTTGCTCGTATCGGTAAGACAGGCTTTTATACCATGAAAGGGATGCTGGATGACCCCAGCAACGTCCCGTTTGCCGTTGTGGAAATAAGCGAAGAACGGGTAAGTATTAGCGGATTTGGGGGTGAAATCAGCCGGGCGTGATGCGCGCCCGGCCCCTACAATTATTCACCTTGCTGCTGCCGGCGTCTGGCGATCTCTTCTGCTCGCTGCAATAACTGCTGCAAATCATCCTCATCAATGCGCTGATGGTTAACAGTGGCTTACACAACGTCTAAGGTTGCTGTATAGTCCGTTTTTTTTCGGAGGATCCATGCTGCCCAACTCATCCACGCGCCTGAACAAATATATCAGCGAGAGCGGAATCTGCTCACGCCGTGACGCCGATCGCTACATCGAACAAGGCAACGTTTTTATTAACGGTAAACGCGCCACCGTGGGTGCGCAGGTGTTCGCCGGGGATGAGGTGAAGGTTAACGGGCAGTTGATCGAACCGCGCAACGAAGAAGACCTGGTACTGATCGCGCTTAACAAACCGGTGGGCATTATTACCACCATGGAAGAAGGCGAGCGCGATAATATTGGTGATTTCGTTAACCACAGTAAACGCGTGTTCCCGATTGGGCGCCTGGACAAAGATTCGCAGGGCCTGATTTTCCTGACCAACCACGGTGATTTGGTCAATAAAATCCTGCGTGCGGGCAATAATCACGAAAAAGAGTACGTGGTCACGGTTGATAAACCTATCACCGATGAATTTATCGCCGGGATGGCAGCCGGTGTGCCGATGCTGGGTACGGTGACCAAAAAATGCAAAGTGAAGAAAGAGTCGACCTTTGTGTTCCGCATTATTTTGGTACAGGGTTTAAATCGCCAGATACGCCGTATGACCAAGCATTTTGGTTTTGAAGTGACCAAACTTGAGCGCACGCGCATCATGAACGTCAGCCTCAAGGGGATTCCGCTGGGTGAGTGGCGCGATCTTACTGATGATGAGCTGATTGACTTATTTAAGCTGATTGAAGACTCCTCTTCAGAAGATCAAAAAACACAGAAAAGTCAGGCCAAGAAGAAACCGTCCACGGCGGCGAAGAAACCGGCCTCTAACGGACCTAAACAGAGCGAGAAAGCGGCGGGCAAGCCTGCTGGACGTCAGCGCTTCACCCAACCTGGTCGTAAAAAGAAAGGGCGCTAGTTTCTCAGTGTTATTTGATTGAATACATAAACCCGGAACAGTAATTATAAACACCTCACTATTTGTTCCGGGTTTATGCCTCCATACTTTTCATAACAAAGGAGGAAACAATGAATAACGCACAATGGTTAAAAGAAATGCAATGCCTCTACGCGGTTCAACCACGGCCCGCTTGGGTTCCACGCCTGTTTTGGCTCTCCACCCAGCAGCGCATTAAAATCTTATCTGAACTGCTGATGCCACAGACCAAACAACAGTGAATGTCGATTAAGCCAGTTGTTGCTTCAGGATCAACTGGCTTTCATCGCTGCTAACCGGCAACCTTGATCACCGTTTTGCCGAAGTTCTTACCTTTCAGCATATCGAAAAACGCCTGCGGCGCATTCTCCAGGCCTTCAATCATGTGTTCGCGATAGTGAATTTTTTTCTGCTCAACTAAAGGCGTCATCGCCTGTAGAAATTCCGGATATCGATCACCGTAATCCTGAAAAATGATGAATCCCTGCAGGCGGATGCGGCGTTTTAATATGCTGCCGAGGATCTGTGGGGTGCGATCGGGGCCTTCCGTCGGAGCGTTACGAGTGTTGTAAGTCGAAACCAGCCCACAAACTGGTACGCGCGCAGCGGTATTAAGTAACGGGAAGACCGCATCAAACACTTTACCGCCAACGTTTTCAAAATAGATATCGATGCCATCAGGACAAGCAGCTGCCAACTGCTCAGCGAAATCATCTCGATAATGATCAAGGCAGGCCGAGAAACCGAGGGTTTCAATTGCGTAGCGGCACTTCTCTTCACCACCCGCCACACCCACTACATGGCAGCCTTTTAATTTCCCAAGCTGTCCAACGGTGGCGCCAACGGGTCCGGTTGCCGCCGCCACCACCAATGTTTCACCGGCTTTGGGTTGTCCAATGTCCATTAGCCCCATATACGCGGTAAATCCGGGCATACCCAGAATCCCTAACGCCCAGGAAGGATGGGGAAGGTCGCCGATTTTGCTCACGCCACTGCCATCGGACACGGCATAACTCTGCCAGCCGCTGCCTGCCACGACCCAATCGCCAACGTTGAAATCAGGATGCAGTGATTCCGTCACCTGAGACACTGTGCCGCCCACCATAGGTTGGTCGAGTTGCGCCGGAGCCGCATAAGACTTGCTGTCATCCATGCGTCCACGCATGTAAGGGTCAAGTGACAAATACGTGGTACGCAGCAGCATCTCACCCTGTTTTAAGGCAGGGATGGGCTGTTCAACTAGCCTGAAATTCTCTTTTGTCGGTTCGCCGTGAGGGCGTGAGGCGAGTAGCCAAGCGTGACTGACCTGTGTTGGTTGTGGCATGTAAACCTCATTGTAGTGTTCGATAAGGCAAGTGTAGTTGATGCAAAGTCAGATCGTAATGTTGCCATATAATAACAAAAGGTTCATTATTGGCTTTATGTTGCTATATAACAACATTTGAGGGCCTATGTTGCCAGGTATGCGTGAAATCGGGAAGAAGTGCCAAGAGAAGCGAAAGGCCAACGGCTGGACACAAGCCACAGCTGGAGCCTATGCGGGGATACACCGAACGGTTATCTCTCAGATAGAAAATGGCCTTTACTCAGGATCTTTGAAAGTATTGACCTTATACCTCAATACACTTGGGTTAAAGCTTACCGTGCAGTCAGCGGGCATTCCGCAGTTAGATGAACTAGAGGCGTTGTTTAGCGATGACTGATGATGTAAAACGCCCAAAAAAACGCAAGACAGATTCCTTACTCTGAACACACTGGGAAACATCATTCTTCCCAGTGAGCCAGCGCACAAACCCACACTAAACTTCTCTACGCCAAATTTCATAACTCATTGAATAACTTCAAGGCTTGTACAAGCGCACAGCCGGTCTCAGGCAATCTCACATAACGGCTTTTAAATCAGCTGACTATACCTATTGCGGTGCCAATACCGGTGCGTGGAGAGGATGAAATGAAGAAAGCTTTACAGGCCGCGACTATATTGGCGGCGATGACGCTCAGCACACCATTGCTGGCTAAAACCTTTGTCTATGTTTCAGAAGCGGATGACGGCACTATCGCGCGTTATGACTTGAATGAACAAACTGGCGCACTGCAGCTGCTTGGTCGTACGCCAGCAGGGGGCAAAGTCATGCCGATGGCGCTCAGCGCTGACCAGCAGCATTTATACGCCGCTATTCGCAGTAAGCCGTTAAAACTGGTGAGCTGGCACATCGATCACGTAACGGGCGATCTCAGTAAAACCGGCGAAGTGGCTGCTGCAGCCAGCTATCCCTATATCAGCACCGACAAACAAGGGCGTTTTTTACTCGGTGCCTCTTATGACGGCGATGTAGTGCATGTCTATCGCCTGGCAAAAGATGGCAAGGTCATTGCGCCACCGGTGGGCAGTTATAAAACGGGCCATGCAGCGCATTCCGTGATTGTTGATGATGCCGGGCAAACCGCTTATGTCGGCAATCTCGGTACCGATCGCGTGCTGCAGTTAAAACTGAGTGCCGAGGGTGAACTCAGCGCGCTGGCTAATGGTTACGTCAAAACTGAAGCAGAAAACGGCCCACGTCACTCGGTGCTATCACCGGACCAACGATACCTCTATAACGTGGGTGAAATGGGCGGCATCATCACGCAGTTCCGCCGTAATGAGCAGGGTGAGCTGTCGAAAGTCGGTGAAACACCTAATGCTGTGGCCGCAGAGTATAAATTGCAACACGGTCGCGAACGTCCAGCTGGATACAGTGACACCAAGCCACGTATTTGGTCGGCGGATATTCATCTCACTCCCAACGGGCGTTTTCTCTATGTCAGCGAACGTACCAGTAGCACCTTAACCGGGTATCGAGTGAATAGCGCGGATGGAAAACTCACGCTGATTGGCAGTTGGCCAGTAGAAAAACAGCCACGTAGCTTTGCGATTACCCAGGATGGGCGTTGGCTTGTTGCCAGCGGTGAGAAAAGTCAGGTGACCGGCAGTTACGCCATCGATGCCGAAAGCGGGGCGCTAAAACGCGTTGGTGAAGCACCGGCAGGCGGCGATGCGAACTGGGTGACAGTAGTCAGTGACTGAATGGCGATTCCGCGATGATCTGGCGCAGCAAACCGTGCCAGATTGCGCGAAATGTTTTTATGGAGCCGTTGTTATTGCTAGGGTTATTTTTAAAAGTGTGATCCAGAACACATTTATGGCTCTGATAACAGTCAGAACTAAAAAGCCTATATAAATCAGCGGATTTTCCAATAATTAGTGTTTTTTAGATTGAAGAACATAAGTAAACCTTAATAATTATCCTGATATCGATTGCAAGGTTAAAACACCATTTTCGATGATGTAATAATTTGACATATTTATCGCCGTGAGCAGAAATATTATTCTGTCAGGATACGCCGCACTTAAGCTGGTTTGGTCTCAATACTGTCATGCCGTGGTTTTCAAAAAACGCCGTTTTTTTTGCTGTAAAAACCTGTCTGGCTGCCTTTCTGGCACTGTATCTTTCACTGGAACTCAATCTGGATAAACCAGCTTGGGCGATTACCACCGTATTTATTGCCTCCCAACTCTACTCGGCGTCGACGATTTCTAAATCGTTGTTCCGTATGCTTGGCACCTTGCTGGGTGGTGTATTTGTCTTCTTTGTGTTCCCGCTCACCGTTGAACATCCGCTGCTGTTTAGCCTGTGTATTTCGCTGTGGGTGAGTGTCTGTCTCTATTTGTCGTTGCATGACCGCACGCCCAAAAGCTATGTCTTTATGCTGGCCGGCTACAGTGCCGCCATCATGGGTTTTCCTGAAGTCATGACGCCGATGGCGATCACTAATACCGTGTTATCCCGTATCGAAGAGATTGCCGTGGGTACGCTGTGCAGCAGCCTGGTACATGCCTTACTGTTCCCGGTCTCGATGCGCAGTTTGCTGGAGCAGAGCGTCAGCCAGTGGTATCTCAATGCGCGCAAGCTCTGCAACGACCTGTTCTCAGGAATTCCCAGCGATAAATCACCAGAGCGCGATGAGATTCTGACGCGCATGGCCACTAATCCCCAGCAGGTGGAAATGCTGATCACCCACTGTGTGTATGAAGGTGATGCAGCAAGGCGATTGATCCGTCTTGTTAGCGTGCAGTATCAGCATCTGTCCTATTTGATCCCAACCCTGACGGCGATTGAAATGCGCCTGCAGCGGTTGTCGGCGCAGCAGATTGCGTTCCCAGACAACGTAGCCGTGGCTTTCAGGCTGTTTTTGCATTGGCTCAACGATGGTGAAGCGGTGGGCGAAACCAACGGTATTCAACTGGAACTCAGCCGTTGCCAGAGTGATATCAACGCCGCCTGGCGCAACGGTGAATTGCCGATTGAACACTGCATGCTGTTAACCGGGCTACTGGAGCGCATGGCCGATTTCGTGCGCATTGCCGGTGCTTATCAAAGTGTTGGCGGGCTAGTCAGCGATCTCTCAGGAGATACCACGCCAGCTCGCGGCAAGCGAACCCATCGCTTCTATGATAAAGGGCTGATACGGCTGTCTGCATTAACGGCTTTTTGCGCCATCTTTGGATCATGCCTGCTGTGGATCGGCACGGGTTGGCATGATGGTGCTTCCGCACCGGTGATGGCAGCGATCTTAAGTTCGCTGTTCGCCAGCATGGACACTCCGCTAACCTCGATGAAGTTATTTGTGCGGGGTGTCATCGTCGCCATTTTTATCAGCGTAATTTACGTGGCGTTATTGATACCGCAGGCGACCTCGTTTGAAGCATTGATCATTTGTCTCGCGCCGGGATTATTAGTGTTAGGGCTGATGATTGCGCGCCCCTCAACCAACATGATTGGGATTAGCGTGGCAATTCAAATCCCCGGCTTTATCGGTTTAGGGCATCATCTTAAGCCTGACTTGGTTCTGTTGGTCAACAATGCCATCGCTTCTTTAACAGGCGTACTGTTCGCTGTCATTGTCACGGTACTAATGCGTAACAAACGGCCGTCCTGGACGGCGCGACGTGCAGTGCGTCAGGGATTACGCGAGCTGCTGCGTTTCATTAAAGAGCTGGAACGTAATGGTTCGTCGCTGCTTGGACGGCAACGATTTATCAGCCTGATGTTGGACAAGGTCAATGTGGTTCTACCACGCCTGCGACTCGATCCGCAGCCCGACATGTCAACTGCTGGCATGTTACTCACCGAGGTTTGGTTGGGGGTAAACAGTTTCGATTATTACGCACGCCATAAAGATCTGTTGGCTAAATACCAGTTGGACAGTGGCCAGATGTTTCATGAGCTGGCACTGTTTCTTAAACGTCGTCTCAAATCTTTGCAAACCCCGCCGCACCAGGATCTGCTGGATGAATTGGATCTTCTACTGTTATTGCTGGAGAGGCTGGCGAAACGCGATGACAGCTTGCTGACGCCACTTTTCCATCTGTTCAGCATCCGGCTTTATCTGTTCCCGCAACAGCCGTGGCCGGTGGCAACGCCACGCCAAATCGAGATGATGCAACTGCAGGACTATCGCCAGCGCGCCTACTAAGCGATAAACGCAGCAGCGACACAACCAGGCTATATACTTGTTCCCGTGACTGATTTTTTCATCAACAGGAGTGAATGATGGTTAGGTTGAAACCGATTTTATTGTTGGCGCTACTACCGGGAGCCGTGCTGGCTGCCCCGGTGTTTACACTGCAATCGTCAGATTTTAATGACAGTGCGGTGCTAAATAAGACCTTCGCGGGCAACAACAAAAACAATCCATCCTGCACCGGCGACAATGTGTCTCCGGCATTGAGTTGGTCAAATGTGCCGACGGGAACCCGCAGTTTTGCTCTGATGCTCACGGACCCGGTAGGCGGTAAAGGGTTGGGGGTGACGCACATGGTAGCCTATAACATTGCGGCCGATCGCAGTCAGTTTGCGCAAGGTGAATTGAGCAAAGGAGTGGGTTATACCGGAGGTAAAAACTCACCCGGCACCACAAGCTATTATGGACCTTGCCCACCGGAAGGGAGCGGTATGCATAACTACAACTTTGTGCTGGTTGCGACCGATTTGCCCGTCAATCAGTTACCGGCTGGCCTGACGCATGATGAGCTGATAGCGAAATTGAAGGGGCATGCATTAGGTGGAGCAACGCTGGTTGGCAAGTTTACCAACGATAAGTAATGCAGAACGGCCGCCACATTGGGCGGCCGTGACAATGTCACTCAAACGGGTAGATTGAACGTACTAATTTCCCACGACGGTCCCAGCGACTCGCCGCCAGCCACAGCAGTGCTGTTACAAACCAACCGATAATCCACGACACATCATTGCCAGCAAAAATCCAGGTTAACGAACCATGGTGCAAGGGGTTGTCGATAAAAGGCAATTGCACCAGCACGCCCAGGAAGTAAATCGCGATACCCGTCCAGTTCCAGCGGCCGTAACGGCCATTGGGCTGTGACAACGCGGGGACATCGACCTTGCCTTTGGTGATGAGATAGAAATCGGTCAGGCTAATCGCGCTCCATGGCACGAAGAAAGCGAGCAGGAACAACAGGAAATGCGTGAAGGATTTCAGGAACGCCGGTTCACTGATCAGCGCGATGATGCAAGCCACCGTCACCATCAGCACCACAAACAGTATGCGGCTCCCCCGGCTGAGCGAGGTTTGCTGGCGGAAGCCAGAAACAATGGTGGTGAGTGACATGAAACTTCCGTAAGCGTTAAGCGTGGTAAAGGTGATTTTGCCAAAGCAAATGGCGAAATAAATTACCATCGCCATGGTGGCCGTACTCCCCAAGCCGACAATGTAGCCCACTTCGTTACCTGAAAACGCCTTCCCGGCAATCGCGGCAACAATCACGCCCAAACTCATGGACGCCTGAGTACCCAATACGGTGCCCAAGAACACGGAGCTAAACAGCTTCCTGGCTGAGACATCGGCCGGAAGGTAGCGCGAATAGTCAGAGACATAAGGGCAGAAGGCGATTTGCCAGGAGGATGACAGCGAAACGGCCAGCAGGAAATTGGCGAGGGTGAAGTGCTGATTCTGCCACACCGCTGACAAATCATGCGAAGAAAGCAGGGTGATAAACAGGTAGGCAAAAGCCAGCACCCCAATCACACTGGCCACTTTCCCCAGCTTGTGAATTACGCGATAACCCAGCACCGCAATCACGACGATAATGGCGCTAAACAGGATCATGCCAGCCGCATTGCTGACGTTGATCAGCTTCGCTAATGCTTGCCCAGCTAACACGGTTCCGCTAGCGGAAAAGCCCACATACATAATGCACACCAGGACCAACGGAATCACTGCGCCAAACACGCCAAACTGCATGCGGCTGGTGATCATTTGCGGTAAACCGAGGCGTGGGCCTTGAACGGCGTGCAATGACATGATGGCTGCACCAACGATCTGCCCAACCAGCAAACCTATTAGCGACCACACCACATCGCCGCCCAGCACCACGGCCAGCGCACCGGTGACGATGGCGGTGATTTGTAAGTTACCACCAAACCAGAGTGTGAACTGGCTGAAAGGGTGGCCATGACGTTCGTGCAACGGGATGTAATCGATCGAACGGGTTTCTGTCAGGCGTTGTTTGTCAGTGCCTGTGTAATCTGCTGCAGGTGATTCGGTTGACATGGTTTCCTCGCTGAAACAATGAACACGACAGGGGCTTTATTGTTAGTGTGGTGTGAATGCAATTGAAGATACATGTATATACATGTACCGATATTGTCATGCGAGATGTGAAGTTACAAGGCGAGGGGTCATTGGAAAATGTGATGACGCTGGCAAGGTTGTTAATCGAATGGCCTTGCGTTATTTACGTCCTTCAGTCCATGGGTTAAATCCTGGCGCTTCCGCATTGTTGTCTGCGGGCTGATCCAGTGAATCGAGATACAGCGCTTCAACTTCCGCGCGAGCCCACGGCGTACGGCGCAAAAATTTCAGACTGGATTTGACGCTGGGGTCGTTTTTAAAACAGTTAATATTAATTAGCTTGCCGAGTTCATCCCAACCATAGCGGGCCACGAGTGCATTCACGATCATTTCCAGCGTCACGCCGTGCAGCGGATCTTTAGAAGGGTGTGCGGTCATGATGAATCCTTGTTTACAGGCGAGAGATTGGCGGGCAAGGTTACAAGAAAGCCGAGCGTGCAGCAATGATGTAAACTGAAGTCGGGCCATTTATACAGGAAGAGACGCGATGAGCGATAAGAAAATGATTTCAATCGATCAGTTTAATGAGGCTGAGCGAGGAGAAGTGGATGAGATTTTCAAAGGGCTGATGCAAAAACATCGCCTGCGCAGCGGTAAAGAGCCTGACGCGAAGAAAGAAAAAGAGTACACCGCAGAGGCGCGCCAACAGGTTATGACCCTCAAACTGGCCAAAGAGAAAGCGAAAGCAGACAAAGCAAAGAAAACGCCCACTCGCCGTAAAAAACCGGAAGCACAATCGGCGAGTGAAGTTAATGATTTCAACTGGTCAGCCTCGGTGATTAAGGGCCGCCGTTAGCTCAGTAACCCGGCGCCGACATTCACGGATAATCCAAGAATGGCCAGATTGAAGATAAACGAGATCACGGATTGAAGCAGCGCCAGTTTGCGCATCTCAGTGGTGCCCGTTGCCACATCGGCGGTTTGTGAGGCGACCGCAATGGTGAAGGAGAAGTAGAGAAAATCCCAGTAATTAGGGTCATCAGGCTTTTCAGGGAAGATTATTGGGGTGACGCTGTCACTTTTTCTTAGGTAATGTTGATGGGCGTAATGCATGGCGAAAGAGCTGGGTAGCAACGCCCATGAAACAATCAGCGTCATTGCTGTCAGCACCAGATGCATAACTCGGGGCGTGCCATGCAGGCTTTTCAGCGTGGGCAACTCACTCATAATGGCCACAATACTGACCATACAAGCCAAGATCACCATGCCCAGTACCAGCGTCGCACTTTGGTCCTGCATCCTGGCAATACGTTTGATTTCCCCCGAGTCAGTGCGCAACATCCGAAACCAAAGAAACCATAAATAGAGCCAGGCTAGCACATTCCAGCCAATCAGTAGTCGCTGCATTTCGCCCAATTGTGCAGGGAGTAACAAATAGCAGATGATCCCGGCCGCAACCGAGATCAGCAGTCGCAGGCGCGCGAAAAGATGAGGCATAAGAGAAAAGGGCATGGAGGGCATAATTTCCCAGAGATTGAGTATCTTAACTGTAGACGATTGTTGGCTTAGCCAGGTTAACGCGGGCTCGATTCTGGTGGCGAACATGACGTGACGGCGAAATCTGACAAAACGAGTGATAAATAAATAGGCCTCATTTGAGACGCGTCTACGTGAATTCTGTAGATAAACGTGAGACTTAACCCGCAAGGATTGGCGTAGCGACGCTGTTTTTATAGACTTTTAGAGAAGGTAGCTGTGCAGTTTGATGAAGTGGAAACCATTCTGAAAGATAAGACAGATTTCCATAAGCGGTTGAATCTCATAAAGGAAATAAAGACATGCTCTGATACACGCAGCATTGAGGCATTACAATATCTGGCGAAAAATGATTATGTCTTTCAAGTGAGATTAGCAGCCTGGAAGGCGCTAACGGAAAGAGGGATCAATTGCGTTAAACCTGTTGAACGCCCACGATATGCCATCGTGTTGGAAACGACCATCGAACGAATACGGCGTTACGGGAAGTGGTTGACGGATATTACGGAGGGGTTCAGATGATGACGAGTGGTGTCAGAAAGAAGAGAGGACAGCTGAAGGTCGGAAGTCAGTGATGGCAGGGAATGTCGTGAGCCCATGATTAGTGCGTACCAGATATCTTATTTAACATAATCATGATTATGCGCACTTAAATTATAGAGGCAAAGCTGACCTGGCCGTTCTGGAGATGCGGATGTTTGCCTGGACTGGTTATGTTGTTATCCCCAGATGCGGCGCGTTTGCCACCTTTTCTGGGAGATCTCTGCTGATGCTGGTGACCATGTCGAACAAAGAGCTGAACCGCCTTTCACTTTCATTCTGGTGTTGATATATTTGCTTCGCAGCCCTGGCACTCGTCCTCTCCCGACGACCATATCGGTGATGACATCAGGTTCATTCGCGTCCTTAGCAACGGGAACCCAATTTCAGATGAAAACGCCTCCGGGCGAAATGGCAACCCTGGCCGCTTTAGGCTACCTATTGAAGCAGACATTTCACACGATCCCCCCATCAGCAACACCTCTCGCGATAAAGACGTGCCACTGATGGGAAAATATTTAATTACTTCTTTCCGCTATTGGCTTCCCGTGCTTTCAGCCGGCAGGCTTCCACCACCCAGGCTGAAAAGTTTTGGCTGTTCTCCAGCTTCATACTCTCTTCAATCTGATCAATCAGCAGATGAGGAAAACGAATATGTTTTCGTCGGGTTTTGGCATTGGTCATTTTATCCATGATTTATCCCTTGTCAGTTGTCTCACAAAATTTATTGTTGTATTGACGAAAATGGCTCGGGTCTCCCCCGAGCAAACATTCAATCTTACAAACTTCAGATCCCTGCCCTTGTTATTGAATATCAAGCAGTAACCGACTGTCGGCGAGCGACAGCGGCTGAATCTGATGGGTCACCAACAGCGTGGTTTTACCCTTAATCAACTCTTTTAAACTGTTCAGGACTAATTCGGTATTTACCGCGTCCAGCCCTTCGGTCGGTTCATCCAGCAGGACAATCGGTGCATCTGAAAGATACGCGCGGGCAATTCCCATTCTGCGAGTCTGACCGCCAGATAGACGGACACCTAATTCCCCTGCCATGGCGTCCAGTCCCTGCGGGAATCGACGGATTTCATCAGCTAAAGCGGCGCGAGTCAGTGCATCCCACAACGCATCATCATCCGCATCAGGCGAAACCAGTCGCAGGTTGTCACGGATAGAGGCATTGAACAGATAGGTCTTCTGGCTGACGACGGAGATCATCTGACGCAATGTCTCTTCAGAGAGCGACCTGACTGGATGCCCACCTATCAACACCTCACCGTCTGTGGTGTCCCAGAATCCTTGCACCAGATTCAGAATCGTAGTTTTGCCAGCGCCGCTCGGGCCAAGAACGGCCAGACAGTGGCCAACGGGCACCGTGAAACTTAGTTGATCCAATACCGTTGGTGACTCAGGCGCATAGCGCATGGTCACCGATGCAAAGGTCAACTCGCTGCTTTCTGGCAACGAGCTGGTTTCCGGTAATGCGATCGCGGGTGTCAGTTCCGTCATCGAGAACAAACGGCGCGCTGCTTCACGTGTCGTGCCCAGTGCCGCGAAGGCCGCAGGCAATCCGGCCACCGCTTCAGTGCTGGCGAGCACCGTGAACAGCAACATGACGATCTCACTGGGAGTCAGACCGCCCGCCTGTCCGGGAGCGAATAACAGCACGAAGGCAATGAATAACCCAAGTTGTCCCATCAATGCGCAGATCGCCCCGCCGCTGGCACTGACCCACGCTTGTTGACGCTGTGCGCCAATTAATTGCTGAGAAAGTTGACGCAAATGGCCGGTTTGATGACTGACAGCCCCGACAACCTGCAACTCTCCCAGACCACGCATCAAATCGGTTGAAGCCGCCTGCACTGCCGAACGGCCCAGTGCAATCTGGTTGCCACTGCTTTTGGTTAACGAAGCGACGATATAAGGCACAATCACCCCGGCGAGGCTCAACACCACGCCATCAATCAGGGCTACGGTGGGTGAAAACCAGTACAGCCCCGCCAGAATAATGATGGCAGAGATGAACCCAGAGATAGCCGGCGTTAAGATGCGCAGATAGAAATTATCGAGACTATCGATATCTGAGCGGAAACGCGTAAGAACATCCCCTTCACGAAAATCCTGTAATCGTGCTGGTGCCAGCGGAGCCACTTGTTGATAGAACCAGACGCGCAACACGGATAACAGCCGCAGTGTGGCATCATGCGTGACCAGTCTTTCCAGATATCGCGCGAAGGTGCGTAATACGGCAAGACCACGGATCGCCGCTGCTGGAGTAAAGAACTCCAGCGCCAGTGAGCCTATGCCAGCAAGCGCCATAGAAGCAATGAACCAACCAGACAAAGCGAGCAGCGCAACGTTGGAAATAATTACAATGACTGAGAGCAAAACGCCCATCGCCATGCGAAAACGCCATGGCCGCGCAAGGCGCAAGAGATGCCAGAGATCATTCATGAGAGCGCTCCTTTTTGCAGCCGCTCAAGCTCAGCGAATACGCCAGCCTGGTCGAGCAATGCTTGCGGCGTACCCGATTCGACCATTCGACCACGCTCCAGAACAATTACCCGGTCAGCCGTCGACGCGATTTCGGTATCGTGGGTAATAATCAAGCTTGCCGTCTCGGGTAATTTGTCACGCAATGCCGCAATCATCTGTTGTGCCGTATGACGATCCAGAGCCACCGTTGGTTCATCAAGGATCACAATCGGAGGCGAGTTCAACACGGTGCGGGCCATCGCAATACGCTGAATCTGACCACCGGATAGCCCTTGCCCGCCATCTCCTACGGTGTAGTCGTAACGTCCGGGAAGTGTCTGAATAAAACTGTCAACCTGTGCCAGTTGCGCTGCGGATTCGATGGCATCACGGCTGATATTGGAACGCGATAACAGGATATTTTCCGTCATCGTGCCGGCGAACAGCGTTGGCCGCTGTGGCAGCCACCCCAGGTGCTGCTGCCATGCGGCAAGATCAAGCGATGAAAGATCGCAGCCATCGATAACGATGCGTCCTGAAGCTGGCGTGATAAAGCCCAGCAGTAAACGCGATAACGTGGTTTTACCTGCCCCGCTGCTCCCGACAATCGCCAGCGTTTCGCCACGTCGCAAAGTGAAGGAGATATCCGTGACGCCGCCACCCTCTGTATACTGATAGCTCACACCCTCAAGGCTGATTTCACGCGGTTGCGTGGAGAGCAATGTCTTGCCCTGTGCGGACGATGGCAGTTCAGCATTCAGGATCGCGAGGAACCCTTCTGTCGCACCAATGGCATCCATGCGCGCATGATAGTGCGTGCCCAGATCGCGCAGTGGACGGAAGAATTCCGGCGCCAGCAACAATGCAAACAATCCGGGCAAGAAGCCCATCTCACCGTAAAACAGACGGAAGCCAACATACACGGCAACCATGGCGGTACTGATGGTGGCGAAAAACTCCAGCACCAGAGAAGAGAGAAAGGCCAGACGCAGCACTTTCATGGTGGTTTGACGATAGCTGTCAGAAATAGCCGCAATAATATTTGCCTGGCGGCGTGCGGCATTGGTCTGGCGCAGCGTAGTCAAACCGGCGATCACGTCAAAGAAGTGGGCGCTCATCAGGCTGAGTTTATGCCACTGCTTGAGGCTCATCTTCTCCGCGCCCTTACCCACCACAATCATAAACAGCGGGACCAGCGGTGCAGTGATCAGCATGATCAGACCGGAAACCCAGTCGAAGGGAAATAGCGCGACCAGAATGGCAAGCGGCACGATGCCGATGATGATCTTTTGAGGCAGAAATCCGGAGAAATAGGCTTCAATGGCTTCAACGCCTTCACCCAGTGAACTGGCAATGCTACCGGTGCGTTGATTTTGACTCCAGGCGGGACCCAAAGTGGCGATGCGGTCGAGTAACATGCCGCGTAAGCCTTGGCGGATACGAGCAGAAGCTTCAAACGCAAAGCCCTGGCGTAAGACATCGACGCCAGCCCGCAGCAACATCACCACAGGCAGCAACCACAGATAAGGCATGAATCCGGAGAATGCTGTGCCGTGCATCACCGCCTGATTAATCAACCAGGCCAGAAGCCAGCATTGAGCGATCATCAGTACCGCATTGATCGCCGCCATACTGATGGATAATGAAAATAAACCGCCCGCCTGGCGGCGGAGGCTCGAAAGCCACCGCTCAGCCAGGCGGGCTGCTTTTCCACTAGGGGGAAGACTAGCAGACATAATGCGATTAATGCCCCTCGTGACCGACCAGTTTCGAGATACGGCCTCGGAATACCCAGATTTGGTACCAGTTATACATCAGCATGACCGGGACAAATCCACCCATGGTCATGGTGAAGGTGATCATCGAAACCTGAGGACTTGCACCATCCCAGATAGTCCATGTGCCCGGTACAATATAGGGGAACATGGTGATCAGCATGCCGAAACCGAGAATCACAGCGGCAGCATTGAACCACAGCACGGCAGCGAAATCTTTGTCTTTCAGGGTGTCACGACGCACCTGCTCAATGCAGTAGAGCGCAAGCAGACCAAACAGACCCCAGATCCAGAAGTGTGGACCAAACCACTTAGCACGCGCCCAGTCGAACAGCACCGCACTCCACACCCAGGTAATCACAACTGCAGCAATCGCCAGCCAGAAAATTACCGCCGTCCAACGTGCGGCATCCTGACGGATAGGTTCATTTTTTTCAAAACGAGCACGGACAAACAGAACACCCGCTAAGGTCATGGCGACACAGGAAGCCACACCCGTCCAGATGGAGAAAGCAGAGACAAAGCTGAACGCACCGCCGATATAGTGAGGTACGCCTTGGGTTGGGTGGTCCAGACCAAAACCTTGCAAGATGGCACCGACACTCATGCCACCAAAGAAGGTCACCGCCAGACTGGCAACACCGAAAATGCCATCTGAAAATTTCTGCCAGAAAGGTGACGCAAGGTGGCGGAACTCCAGCGCGACTGCGCGGGACATTATGCCCCATAACACCAGCGCCATCGGCACCATCAAATAGCTAAACGCGGAGCCGTACACAAACGGGAAAGTACCGAACATGATACCCCCGGCGACGATCAGCCACGTCTCGTTGGCATCCCAGGTCCCAGCCATCGCTGCCATGATCGCGCCACGTTCATCATGGTCACGCACGAACAGCGAGAAGATCCCTGCGCCCAAATCGGCGCCATCCAGAGCGATATATAAAAGAACGCTGATACCAAATGCCAACCACCATGCGATGATCAGGAAATGCTGTGAAGAATTAATGTCCATGAGTGTCTCTGCTCCCCTTAAACCGGACGGATGTATTCAGGATGATCGGCGTGACCACTGGCTGGCATCTCAAGGTGCCCCAGATGTTCATGCCCTTCGCCCGGTATTTTGCTGGTCAAGTCCGGTCCGTTACGCACCACCTTCGCCAGGAACCAGATGGTTCCCGCCACGACGGCCGTTTCGAAGATGGCGAAGCCCACCAGCCAGAAGATAGCCAGACCTAAGGTCATCGCACTCATACCATCTTCAGTACGCATCAGGCCGTAAACGATCCACGGTTGACGCCCAATTTCACGCGTCCACCAGCCGCCAATCACGGCCAGGTAAGGCAGAACTACCATGACGACAGCCAGTAACAGGAACAGCTTATTGCGTGGCGCCAGTTCAACCGTCATACGACGACGTGCCATTAACCACAGACCCCAAACCGCAACGGCCAGAATCGCAGCAGCTGCACCCGACATCACACGGAAGGCGTAGAACGGTAAAACAACTGGCGGTTGTTCATCTTTCGCAAAGCTGTTCAAACCTTTCACCGGACCATTCCAGGTTTTGGTTTCAATCAGGCTCAGACCGTGCGGGATATCAAGAGACCATGCCAGACCGGTGCCTTCTTTGTTTGGCCAGCCAAGGATGTGCCAGGCGCTGTTGACGTTACCGTTAGCATCGTAAGTGTCGTAATGACCTTCCATCGCGGCCAGCGCAGCAGGCTTGTGCTCAAGGGTATCTTCACCCAAGACGTCACCCATATAAATCTGTGCCGCAGCGACCACCGCCAGTGCCACCAGCGCGTATTTCAGCGGTCTCAGGAACAGTTCAACATGGCGCTGCTTCAATACGAACCAGGCACAAGTTGCCACCACAAAACAAAGCGACAGCTCAAAACTGGCCAACAGCATGTGCGGGAAAGCACTGCGCGCATTCGGGTTAAACAATGCTCCCAACCAGTCCGTGACAATGAAGATGCCATTGTGCAGCTCAACGCCCGTTGGGGTTTGCATCCACGAGTTGGCGACCAGAATCCACATGGCAGAAAGCGTTGAAGAGAGCGCAACGTTGAATGTGGCGAAAAGGTGCATGCCACGGCTGATTTTGCCCCAGCCAAAAATCATCAGACCGATGAATCCGGCTTCATACATAAAGGCCGTAATGGTCTCATAGCCTAAAACCTGGCCGAAGAAGGGACCGGCAGCCTGGGAGAAACGGCCATACAGAATACCAAAGGCCATCTCCATGGTGACGCCGGTGGCGACACCCGCACCGAAGTTAACGATGAACAGCTTTTCAAAAAAGCGACACAGTCGATACCACTTCTCATCCTGCTTACGAACCCACATCAACTCAGAAAAGAACAGCAGTGCTGCCAGGCCGATGGTTAGCGGAGGAAAAATGATGTGAATAGATGAAATTAGCGCGAAGTCTATGCGCGTGATCAGCGATGTAAGATCGTTACTTAACATGACTATCTTCTTATATATGAGTGACCGTGTTAGTTAACGGCAACGCAGCGCCGTTTCTCTTGTCATACAAGTGAGATGAGCCAGGCTCAGGCATAACAAGTAGAAAAGGTGTCACACTGTCGTCTTCCACTTATCTACGATCCGCAACCGACAGTATATTTTCCAGACAGGCGTTGGCTGAAAAATATAATATCCACTGCGGTGCTTACCCCTGAATGAGCACAAATAAACAATCAACAATGTGAACTGATTGTTGGCAGGTGAAACTCACGGAAATAAGCGATGGAGCATGCTCGAGATAAGAAAACTTCTGTAAATTATTCTATATTCTCACTTACACAAAGGCACCCCAATTACAGGGGTAACTTGTAACAAAAAGCTAATGGGTGTTTTTTGGTCGGGATTTGATTGCAGTTAAATCAATGTGTTGCGAAGAGTCACACACAAGCGGATTTGGATTTTTTTATTTAGTTTCAATAACATAAAATTTCATTGATATGAAACAAGTTTAGACGACTTAGATAAGTGCATGGCTAATAACAACTATAGTCATTATGCAGCATTGTTTATCTGAGTGACAAATTATTGAGACACCCACTCAACATTAATGACACAGGTAATTAACAATGGATCGTTTGATATTTTTCTATAACAGCGGATGTTAATTAATTTAACAGACAAGGAACAATTATTACCTTGTGAAGGTTTAATAATTGCATTAACAATTTTATAAACTCACTCCATTTAATACACCACCCGGCAACACAATATAAACAATGTGCGCACACTTGCTCTTTAACTCCTCGTTCCTGCTACATTCTTCGATATCACATTCAGCATTGGCTCTTCTTTATCGCCTCATCAAATTTCTCAAGGTTGGCCGCTAATTCTTCCAGTCGCGTTTGCAGAATCCCCTCCTCCTCATTTTCACTGACCAGCTCCTCCAAAAACACGATCTCATCAAGGATCTTGTTGACTTTCAGAACCTGGAAAGTGCCAGAGATGCGATGCAGATGGCGCGCCAGCCCCTCACAATCGCCGGCAGCAAGCCGCTGCTGGGATTGCATCAGGTCCAGACGGGCCTCAACCACCGCCTGTGAGAGAAACGCCGCGCGGCTAACGCTATCGTCCGGTAAAAACGCATCCATAACGTTAGGGTCCATCCAGTCCTTCAATTGCATGTCATGTTCGTCTGGCCAAAGTTTTACTAACTCCTGCTCCAAGCGACCGAGTTCCAATGGGCGGAACAGGCAGATGTCCATACCCGCATCCAGGCAGCGTTGTCGCTCGCTCTCCTGTGCATTGGCCGTCATTCCGATGATTTTCACCGCAGAGTGTTGGCTGGCACGTACACGGCGGGTCAGCGTCAGTCCATCCATTACCGGCATGTTGCAGTCAGTGATGATTAAATCAAAGGCACCTTGCTGCCAACATTGCCATCCCTGTAATCCGTCTTCAGCTTCCACGACCTGATGCCCCAGTAGAGCGAGCTGTTTACCCAACAGCAGCCGGTTGGCTGGATGGTCATCAACAATGAGAACCTGTAGGCGTTTATTGAGATGCGTTTCCTCCAATATCGATGCTTCGCTGACAGCAGCCACCGGTCTGTAATCCACATTCAGCTCGACGCCTATCTGGGTACCGGCACCCGGCATGCTTTCCAGCGTCAGTTGCCCCGCCATCATCTTTATCAGTTCAGAAGTAATGGAAAGGCCTAGTCCTGTGCCCGCAGCATCATCGGCTCCTGCCTGTTCGAAAGGCTGGAAAACACGTTTTTGACTGGATGGGTCTATCCCTACGCCTGTGTCCTGCACGCTAATGGAGAGCCGGGCATGCCCCTCGTTATCAGGTACCAGAGAAACAACGACATCTATGCGTCCTTGATGGGTAAACTTCACCGCATTACTGACAAAATTGGCCACCACCTGTCGCAACCGCAACGGGTCGATATACAGTTCACTTGGTACGGGTTGCTCAAGATGCAGGTTCAGCGTGAGTGTTTTCTGGCGGGCCAGGCCATCAAAAACGCGAATGACCGGCTTTACAACCGCCTCAATGGTCGACCACTCCGGATTCAACACCAGTTTGCCTGACTCAATTTTCGACATATCCAGGATGTCGCCTATCAATCCCATCAACGAATGCGCGGAATCATAGGCCGTGCGTAACATCCGCGGGTCGCTGCTTTCCGGCTGATGCACCGACAGCTCCAGCAGACCAATAATCGCGCTAAGCGGCGTGCGGATCTCATGGCTCATGGTGGCGAGAAACTGGCTCTTACTGCGGTTGGCAAGATCTGCCGTCTCTCTGGCTTTGGATAAATTATCGAGTAACAGCAGATAGTCAGTGACATCCTGCCAGCCGCAGATCCATCCCGTTGGGCTTTCAAGTGACTCACTGTAAGGCGTTAACCAGTGCGTGATGCGTCGCTCACCGCGTTTGCTGTCCAGTACAAACTCCTGCTCTTGTACTGTCTCTGTCCAGGGTTGGTTATCGGCGATGCGGTTAATAATACTCTGATAAATTTCGCCTAATGGATTGCGACGATCATAAAGAGGCAGCGTAAGCAGAGTCTGCTGTGCATCGCCAAAAAAGTCATGAAACGCCTGATTGTAATGAATAATGATGCCGTCACGGTTGATCACGTACACCGGGCGAGGCGGTCCGTTGATGAGACGGTCGCGAAAACTCAGCTCTGCTTGCAAACGTTGTTCGTCAAGCTGTTTGTGTTTCACACGGCGGCGCATGATCAGCCCCCACAGGAAAAACGTGGCAACTAACAGCAGTGCGGCGATAGCGACAAGATAGAACTGGGTGCGATACACCGACCAGGTGCGGAACTGTGCTTCAGGTGTGCCTTGCCAGCGAGCGATGATCTCGCTGTACATTTTTGGCGGAATCGCATCCAGGGCTTTATTGATGATACCGTAAAGTTCTGGCTCACTGCGCTTAACGCCGAGTGAAACTTCTGCCTGTGGCATCGGCAGCAATTCGGCCACCCGAAGCTGACCGACGTAATAGCGGGCAATAACGTAATCAGCGCTAATCAGTGTATTGACGGCACCATCCGCTTTCCCTTCCGCCACCATCTGCATGGCCACCGCCGAGTTACTGACCGGGATAACCTGAACGTCAGGGTGATGTACTTTCAACCATGCCGCAGCAGCATGTCCCGCCGGCAACGCCACTCGCATTTTCGCATACCAGGGTTCAGCATGATTCATCTCTGACATCACTAACACGTTTGGCGAGAACATAAACGGGTTAGTCAATAGCAGTTGTCGGGCACGCTCCGGACTGGCAAGAATCGACCCGACCATACTGATATCGGGTTCCGCCAGACGCTCAGGGATATTTGTGACATCATCTTCAGAAACGGGAATAAACTGCAGCCCGGTTTTCAGATGGATGAGCTTAAGGACGTCGGCGGTGATGCCGTAGAAATTGTGCTGATTATCAAACAGCATAAAAGGCGCGTTAAACTGGGTGACAATAATTTTCACACTGTGATGCTGAGCCAACCAGTCATTTTCTTCATTCGTTAACGGTAGCGCACTGGTGAGGAACTGGTTCATCGCCCCCTGGTCCCAGCGGCGCAGCAGCAGTTCACGCGTCGTGGGTGACATCTGCCGCATCACTTCATTGATGATCTGGCGTAATACGCCCTGATCGTTACGCAGCGCCAGGTACCAGCTGCTGGCCGGTAAATCGAGTGTATTTTCAATCGTCAGACTGTTGGCAAAATGGTGCTCAATCAGATAATTGCTGGTAATCATGTCACCCACGGCCAGATGACTTTTACCATTGGCCACGGAGGCCAATGCCGCCAGCGTATCGGGATAGGCCACCGTTTGTGCAAGGCGGAAATGCTGACGAAGCCGCGTTGAAGTGACAAAATTTTTCGGTACGGCAATCACTGGCGGAGTGACATCCGGTTGAAAAGCGCGAATAGAGGATTTCACTACAACGGGGTGGCTGACAAACAGCGGTTCGGTAAAGGTCAGTTGCGGTCCACTCTCTGGCTGTGCCGCACCGCGATCCAGCATGGCATCAATGTCCCCTCGCTGAACGGCCCTGAGTGCAGCATCATGGTCGTTATACCAGATGAATTGCACTGTGAGGCCGAGTGAATGAGTCATAAACTGACTTAACTCTGGAAGCAGCCCACGAATGACGCCGTCTTTATGCACCATCAGCATCGGTGGCTTTTCCATTGCCCAAATGCCAATTCTCAACTCACGTTTCATTCCCAACCAGCGCCAGGAGGCGTCGGGTAAATCGAGACTGACTGGCTCCAGTTGTTGATTAGGGCGAAATATAAGTGCCTGCCCTTCAGTGAGAACGGCAGACACAGAAAATGAAAATATCAGAGACAGGATGACAAGGAGTCTTACGAATAAGGCCATTAAGACACCTGATTGCGGCGGGTAAAATCGAGCAAATCCTTACGTGTTTTTAGTCCCAGTTTATCCATGAGTCGGGATTTATAGGTACTGACGGTTTTATTACTGATTTTCATACGCGTGGCGATGGTGATAACTTCCATTCCCTCCGCCAGAAATTGCAGAACCTGAAACTCACGTGCCGATAAGCTTTGAATACGCGCCCTGTCATCTACCTGATTATCAATGACTTGTGTGTCATGCATTCTTAGCGGAAAATAGCCATAGCCCGAACTCACCGTTTTAACCGCATTAATCAGGTCTTCAAGGTTATTTTTTTTGCTGATAAAACCGTTCGCACCGATTTTCGCACTGCGAAGCGCATAGTGATCGGCATTTTTTCCACTCATGACAATAATGGGTAGTTTATAGCCAGATTTACGCAGCATATCAATGACATCAATACCGTTAATGTTGGGGATATCAATATCGAGAATTAAGATATCCGGATCATGTTGATACACTAATGGGATGACCTCAGCGCCATCTCCTGATTCAGCGATGACTTGGTAGCCTTTCCCACCCATTTGCTGTCCTACATTTCCCCACAAGTTCAGACGCGGGTTGATTTTTCCTTCCACACCTACTTTGATTTCACCAATATCACGCGTACCCGCCACGTTATTGCTTACACCGTCAAGAGATGCACCGTAGTTTGCCGTGTTGTGGATCCAGTTAGCTTCGATAAAGGGTTCGAAATCGCGTTGTTTGCCGTCATCAATGCGATTGTGACCGTTGATAAATGCCCGCACACCCAATCGGGTCGTTACATTGTTGTCACCATTAAACGTCACCTGAGTTCCATTCTGCTCGGTATGCGACTTGCTCTTTACGCCGTTCCACACCACCTGTGCTTTCGGTTGCAAGAAGTAGCTTTCACGCTCGCTTCGTTGACCCAGTTTCCAGGTATACCCCGCTTCCACCGATGCGCTCAAACCCGATGATTTGTACTTTTCTGTTGCCAACTGTTCACCGCTTACGCTGTTATCAAACCAGCTGTACTGTGCCCAGGTATCCACGTAGGTACCGGTTTTTTCAGCATCGTTTTGATACCAGGTCCCATACGCGCCAACGCTGTAACCATCCACACTGTTATCTGAGCGCGCGCCGGTCACTCTCGAGTGGGTGTTGCCCCACTGCTGCCCCTTAGCCGCCATCAGGCCAAGGTGATAACGGTCCAGGCCGTCACGGCTCCACTGAGCCACGTCGCCACCCAACTGCACCAAATAACGGTTTTCCTGCGCCTTAAGCTGTCCGCTGGTGTCGTTCAGGCGAGTATGACCGCCCACGGTGCGCAGCCACATGCTGGTCACGCGCTTTTCACCCGTCAGCGCATCGATATACTGGGTTTCACCCAAACGATCGTGCAAACGCATCATAAAAAGGTTGTTGATTGCTGCCTGGTTCGCGGCGTAGCTGCCGCTTTCTGGACGGAGCGTCGGGGTGGTTGGGCTGATGCCGCCATCACCAATGCCACCACCAGAGCCACCGGCATTGTCACCGCCACCATTGCCGTATTCACCCGCGTTTATCAGATACCAGTTTTTGCTGTTATTTTCCTCACCGCGCGCCAGGTCGTACTCGTAAGCACCAGCTACAATACGCCCGGTTTTGCTGAACTGCCCGGCAGACTCACCGTCGACGTGGACAAGCTCGATACCGTTATAGGTACGTGCGCCCCGGCCGCCGAGGTTGTTCACTGAGACGTTGGTGCTGCCACTGGTATCCCCTTCGACAATCAGTTTATTGGTTGCCGAGTTGTCATCGCCTAATACGCTATTGAAGGCAATCAAACCGTTGTTACCGTTGTAATTCCCGTGGACAGTCAGGGTGCTGGAGTGATTCTGTTCACCGGAGGAGGATACCGGATCGAAGATTACGCTGCCGTTATCCAAATCCAGCGCACCGACGGTAGAGCTGCCGTTAGTGACCCACTGTGCGCCTTTTTTGATATCTACCGAGGTAATTTCGCTGGCGTTGCCCTGCCAGGTGGCATTATCCAGGACGATGTTAGAGGTTGCCCCCTCCGCACTCACGGCGTCACCTTTCAACAAGCTGCCGTTGCTGGCAGTCACGGTGGAAATATCGCTGAGGAAACTCATCGCGTTACCGGCGAGCGCCGATACCTGCGTGGCGTTTAAATTGATTTCCCCGCCACTCATTGTCAGGGCATTGCTGTTCTGACCGCTGACATTGACCAGACTGTTTGTCGCATTCACTGTGCCACCAGACGTGACATTGATGCCATAACCTTCCAGGCCCGTGTGCTGCAATTCACTGTTGTTAAGGTTTACAGTACCCCCTTCGCTGGCACTGACCCCACCGGATTGCGCACCCGTAATTTTCAACAGACTCTGGTTGGCGTTGACGCTGGATTGTTCAGACCGCGCGGCTAAAGCCACATTATTGCTACCCTTAGTCTCAACCTGGCTGTTGCTAAGGTTGATGGCGTTGTTCCCGCCGTAGGCATAGGCGCCTTTTCCTCCTTGCCCGTTCATGACTATCAGAGTATTACTGGCATCGATCTGATTGAATGCGCCAGTTGGATCTGCGCCCAGCGCATCCAGTCCATTGGAATCATTGCCATTTATGTGGATGTCGGCATTTTTAAGCGTCATTTTGGCATTATTCTGCACACCAATACCGTCTGCGCCCCAGCGGGTTGAACCATGATCGCCGTCGGTAATAATGGTGATGCCGTCAATATCAGCCTGAGCATCGTTCAACAAATAGATGCCGCGTGAAGAATTGCCCGTGGTGTGAATGAGTGAATTATTTCCAGCTCCGTTAGGCTGAACGATAACCTCACTTGTGCTGCTCGCCCGGATACCATGCGATGAGATGCCGCTGGTCAGGATGTCTGACTCCGACAGCAATCCTTTTGCACCATAGAGAAGTTGTAATCCGTGTGCGTTACCTCCCTGTGTAGATACAGAACTATTGCCGAGGGATAAGGTACTCGCCCCTTTGATTAGTGCCCCATGAACCTGGTCCTGGGTGGTATTCAGGCTGGAGTGAGTCAACGTAATAGAAGAATTAGGGTCAGCTTCTACGGCACTGGCAATATCAACACTTCCCACCGTGCCGGTGTGATTAATGGTGACGCTGTCTGCTGTGATTATTCCTGCCGCAGATCGGATACCCGCCGAACCACGGCCAGTAACATTTATCTGAATTCCCTGACCGTTGCTGCTACGACCGGCGTTCAGGGTACCACCTGCTGCATATAAACCACTTGCTGCCCCGCCGTGAGTCGTAATTGTCCCGCCGCTAAAGTTAATGATGCTATTTGCTTCGGCTCTTATTGCATCAGCATAAGTTCCGGTTGTCATAACTGTTGTGTTCTCTGCATTAATAACACCATTGTTAAAAGCGCGTATTGCTGGAACGTTCATACTGTCAACGTTGTAGGAATCATTGGCTGTATCTTTAACGGTGTTATCGGCTGATAAGGTTTTATCAGCTGAAAATGCAAAGCTTGAGAATATGGCAAGGCTGAGTGCACTGAGCGCATAGCGCCGAGTTTGTTTTGAAGTATTCATACTTTCCCGGATAGTCGATTAGAAGTGGAAATATTGATCGCGGGAAATTTAGACAATTGCCTTGTAGGACGGAATCAGCAGGAAGGAAGTTGGTTGTAGGTATTGGACTACATTTTTCTGATATTCGGGGGATTAACGGCAATGAATGCGTGAGACGGATGATTATTGATGAATAGCTATGCCTTTTATCGCTGTACTATCATCCTTGCGCTGACATGTAGGCGACGTTTTAGACAATACTCACTCTGCATCATTAATTTTCCCCATAGCCATCAGTGGAAAAAATCACAGCACAGCGCTATCTGCTTCTTTAGGGTAAATCTCCCCTACAAGGAGATAAAACATGAGCCTCTTATCTGCCGGCAATCGCCGTGACTTTCTCACTTCTGGCATCAAGTTAACCGCTGCAGGCACTTTGCTTGGCACGGGCTTAGCCAGCCGTGCGTCCGCGGCACAAACCTGTGTGCCGGAAAATCACAGTTCGATTAATGTCAGCCATTACCTGCTGCGCAATGTCCGCCTCGAAGAAGGATTCATTCGTAAGCAGGATGTCATCACCGCGACCCGTACCGGCTTATATGATGTTGAGATCAACGGTGACCGTATCGCCGCTATCCATACCTCTGGATTTAGCAGTCCTCTTCCGGCCTGGGATGCAGGTGGCCACATTCTGCTGCCCGCCACGCGAGATATGCACATTCATCTCGATAAAACCTTCTATGGTGAAGGCTGGCGCGCCCCGCTGCCGCGCAAAAGCGTTATCGATATGATCCATCAGGAAGAGCAGATCCTGCCGGAGTTGGTGCCAACCTCCGAAATGCGGGCGGAAAAGCTGATTGGTCTACTGCAATCGAAAGGCAGTACCGAAGCGCGCAGCCACTGCAATATTGACCCGATCAGCAAACTGGAGGGTTTAGCCCATCTCCAGCAGGCCATTGCCAGTCATCGCAGTGATTTCAGCGCCAGGATTGTGGCCTTTCCTCAGCACGGCCTGTTGCGCTCACATGCCGAGGGCATGATGCGAGAGGCGATGAAAATGGGGGCTAACTATGTTGGCGGGCTGGACCCCACCAATGTGGACGGCGCGATGGAGAAGTCGCTGGATACCATGTTCAGCATCGCACTGGATTTTGCGGCCCCGATTGATATTCACCTGCATGAAACTGAGCCCCACGGCGTGGCGGCGATCCGTTACATGCTGAAAACGGTGCGTGAAAATCCGCAGCTAAAAGGCAAAGTGACGATCAGCCACGCATTCGCCTTAGGCACACTCTCGGGTAAAGAGCTGGATGCGATGATTGAGGAACTGAAGGAGCAGCAGTTCAGCATTGCCACCACAGTACCGATTGGGCGCGTCATCATGCCTTTACCGCAGCTGCGCGCCGCAGGAATTCCCGTGTGGTCAGGCACCGATACCATTGCCGACCACTGGCAGCCGTTTGGCAGTGGTAGCATGCTGGAAAAAGCCAACGTCTATTCACAGCTCTATCGTGGGCCAGATGAATTTTCACTGAGTCGTGCGCTGGGTATTGCCACTAATGAGGTGTTACCGCTGAACAGCCGAGGGGAGCAGCAATGGCCAAAAGCGCAGGATACGGCAACCATGATGCTCGTCGCTGCGAGTTGTTCGGCTGAAGCTGTTGCCCATGTCGCACCAGTAGTGGCGACATTCCATAACGGTAAGCAGGTATTTGGTAGCCTGGCGAAGGTGTAATAGTAGGGAATGACGAAATAGATGTGATAGATATATTCCGCCGCGCAAAATCTGCGCGGCAGAATTAAACATTAGCGGCTGACTTCGTGTCCGATTAAACCGCCGATGGCCGCGCCACCTAAAGTACCGAAGGTGCTGCCACCGGTTAATACGGCGCCACCGACTGCACCGACACCTGCACCAATCGCAGTGTTACGGCCACGATGCGACATACCGCAAGCGGTGACGGACAAACACACTAATGCGACAATGGCGATACTGCAGCTGCGTTTTAAAAGCATCGAAATCCTCATTACCATTATTCAATGGAATGTCATTGTTTTAATTTGATTGTTGTTAAGGCGCCAGGATATTGGCGGCTTGCACTGCTCGTCGGCGCTAATTTATGGCGAAATCGAAAATGGGGATAGGTAAAAATTCCTATTTTAAGACGGTACTGGCGAAGCGGCGAAAAGCCAGGCATTTCAGGGCCTGAGGCTCTGGTTTTAACGGTGCGCATCAATGCATACCTTACAGAGCAGAAGGCGTGGTTGAATGCTTGACGCGCAGCCTACCAACTAGTAGATTAATATTTATCCGGTTAGCCTTGGGTTATACCTGAAAGGAGGCACTGTGAATGTGATTAAATTTCCCGCTTCACGAAAGCCAATCGATGAAGCTAGCCTGAACACGCATGAAACAACAATCAGAGACGTGCGCGAATTTGCGTTAAATATCGCCTCGCAATTACGTAATGATCCAGAATTGAACAATCATGCACCCTATCTGGTTGATAAAGTCATCATGCTGCTAATAAAAGAGTCGCGGCAGTGCGAATAAAAAAAATCCGCGTAGGCGGATTTTTTATTTATCAGGAGGCGGGAAGGAGTTTATTGATGACCGGTTGCACAATCTGCAAAAAGAGGTCGGGATGATTGAAAGCGCGTGCGGCAATCATCGCGCCATGTACGGTGGCCATTACCGATTTCGCTTCAGCCGCTGCCTTCTCCTGCAGGATAAATACCCCACTCTTTTCCCCTTTGCTAAGCACCGTTGCCAGCCATTCGGACAGGTCAGAAAAATGCCCCTTCACTTCTGTGGCGACCTCTTCAGGTAAGGTGGGGAGTTCCACCGCCAGCATCACGCAAATACAGAATGGTGAACTATTTTCCCTGATACAGTTGGCCCAAAAATTGACATATCCGTTGAGCTCAGCGAGCGGATCGTTGCTGAAATGCTGACTGGTTGCCGCCATCCCTGCCCACGCTTCCTGACGGTATTCGGAGACGACGGCCTGAACCAGATCGGCCTTCGCGGGAAAATGATGATGAATACTGGCTTTGCGTATCTGCACCCTTTCCGCCAAATCCGCGTAACTAAAACTTTTATAACCGCCAGAGGTCAGCAGCGATCGGGTATGGTTGATGATTTCAATCGCTTTGGGTGAACGTTCGACACTCATGTACGGCTCCGGCTACATCATGAAAGGGCTGCAAATCAGTAAATTGGCACTGAACCTACTGACCCGCAGCCGGGTTGTCAAGGCGCTTCAGGGCGCTTACGGCTGCCCGTCATACTGCTGAACACCCCATCGCGCAGAATCAGCGCATGGAACAGCGCCGCAGCAAGATGCAGCATCACCGTTACGAACAGCGCCAGCGCAACCCACGTATGCAGCGGTCGCAGTATCGCAAAGGCGTTATTGCTGACAGCCATAATGGGCGGCAGCACAACACTGCCACCCAGGCTGACGGGGTAGCCCGCAGCGGAGAGCATTGCCCAGCCAATCAGCGGTTGACCAAGCATCATCGCGTACAGCGCCCAATGCGACAGATGCGCTAATCCTTTTTGCCAGCCTGGCAGCGTGTCGGGAAGCGCGGGTTTCGCGGTGGTAAAGCGCAGCCACAAACGCACGACCACCAGCAGCAGGATCATCACCCCCAGTGGTTTATGAATCGCCACCAGCAAACTGTGCAGTGATGACACCGAAGCAACCATGGCGACGCCGATAAACAACATGGCGAGAATCGCGGCCGCCATTAACCAGTGGATAATACGCAGAGCGGGATGGAAAGTGTCGGTACGTTTCATCATTGAGCTCCTGCCTGTTCACGGGTGCGTGCATTGTAGGATTTGGCATAGGCTGATGAACGCGCATTGAGAATGGGATCATCAGAGGCGGTGATGCCGTCTGGCAAAATCAGCGGGTCGTAGTTGATATCATTACAGGCACCCTGCTGTTGCGGTGACGTCTGAGTAATGGTCAATGTTCCGGCGTTGATCGTCTGGCGGTCCGCAGGCCAGGCCACTGAGGCGTCACTGCTTTTATCTTGCGCATTCGCCACCGTAATCAGCAGATCCCACATCAAAGGTCCTTTGACGAGACGTTGTTGCAGATCGCTTTGCAGGAAATTGCTGTCATTTTTGTCCGCCGCATTCATAGGCTGATAAGGCGCGTGTGGCACCATGCTCCAGCGCACCACGTGGCTTTGCCCGGCTTTATCGACCAGGTTAAAGGCATTGAGACTATTAAAGCGATCGCTTGCCCAACTGGATGAGGGAACATATTGCTGCGCCCAGCCGAAGAAGGGTTTGATTTCCGGGTGCTGCTGCACAAAAGCCTGAATCTTTGCCGGATCGGGCTTGCCGGTTTTCGCATCTGGCAACGTCGCCACTTGCAACTCATAAAACCCTTCCACGCTATTCACCGGGAAAAAAGGCATAGCATTCATGCCAGTACGCCACTGCTGACCGTCTTTTTGATAAAACGCCAACGCCATGCTGCGCACGGGGACTGCGTAATCCGGTGCGTTAGGGTTACCGCCCGCGATGGCAAAACGCCCGATAACGGGCGTTTCACCCGGCGCAAATAAGCCCGCCCGTGACAAGGTGCTGGCGTTACCATTCGCCGCAAAACTGCCCGTGATACACACCCCTTTCGCATGGTTGCGTCGATAGCCCGGGTGCTCGCCACCCGATTGCTGCAACACAGTAATGAGTTTATCTGACGTTAATCGCTGCGGCGTAAGCCAACCGCCCGCCCACAGCAGGAGTGCGATCGCTATTAAGGGAATAACCGCAATAAGGGCCAGACGCGTAATTTTCTGGCCAGATGATAGAGAAGGCTTGTTCATAGGTTCGCTCAACATGGCATCAAGAAGGACAAGGCACTACCCGCGTGGTGTTAACCGCGCGTGATAATCAATTCACCGTGATCAGTGGCGGTTTTTCTGTGAATTCTTACCCAACCTACCAGTAGGTAGTTTAGGTTGTCAAACGAATTTAATTTCGCGAGGAGCTATCAAGGGCGGCCTGAAGGTCGCGCCCTAAAGTTGGGGAAGTTATTCTTCTTCGTGCGGGATATAACTGCTCTTCATTGGCGCAACCACTACGTTCACGCCGAGATCTTGCAGGCGACGCAAAATGGGAACCGGCGTGCCTTGGTTAACAATTACCACATCAAACTCGCTGAGGTGAGCAAAACGGTGCAGCGCCCGGCGTTCAAATTTGGTGTTATCCATCATCAGAATGCGTTTTTGCGCGGCATCAAACATCGCGCGTTTGGTTTCCACGGTTTCAGCAGATTGGTGGAATACCGCATCATCGATAATTGCCGACATACTGACGAAAAACACATCGGCGCGCAGGCTGGCGATTTCCTCACGCGTCATCCGCCCCATAAAGGCGTTACACCAGTGATAAAACTGCCCACCCAACCCCATCAGCGTGATGTCTCGTCCGTTACGCAGCTCATTCATCAGCGTCAGTGAGTTGGTGATCACGGTAAGAGGCGCTCGGGCAGATAATAAACGCGCCATCTGCAGCACTGTGGTGGAATCATCGAGGAAAATCGCCTGCCCCGGCTCAAGATAGGTGGCGGCCACTTCGGCAATCGCCTGCTTCTCTTCCAGCTGTCGCGTGGCGCGATAGATATCACTGGATTCAACCAGGCTGGTTGAGGTGGCTGACACCACGCCGCGTGATTTATGCAGTAACCCGCGCTCGACCATCTCATCAATATCACGGTGCGCGGTCATCAGGCTGATGCCGAAACGCTCAGTGATATCTTCAATACGAATCGCACCTTCTGCCATAACCGCTTCTGCAATCAGCTGGCGTCGCGCCAGTTGCCGCGCTTGTCGGCTATCGCTGGGTAAGGGTTCGGCCATGAATACGTTTAGAGAAGAGTCCTGCGGGTTGTGCGCCATGTTTCGTCCGGGAAAGTGATGCAGAAATGCGGGTTCGTCATGATTACAACGCGGAAATGGGCTTTTTGCAAACAAACTGCATTTAATGCGAGGAACTCAGTGCGCATTAATGCGCACCTTACAGCTCATGCCGGAACCAGGTGCGCATCATGCGCACCCAACGTTGTAGGGTCGCCATTCATGGCGACCGCCATCCATCACTGCTTCAACACAAACGGTGACACGAAATTGCCCGCGTTCTCTTTGGTGATCAGAATACAGTCAAACAGCTGTTTCTCAGACGCTGCACCGGTTTTGCCAGTCTTAAGGAAACTATCCGCCTGCTCTACCGCTTTCTGCGCGAACTGTGCCACCGGTTGCATCACGGTATAGGCCAGGGTTCCGGCTTTTACCGCATCCACCGCATCCGGTGAACCATCAAAACCCCCGACTTTAATCTGATTCAGCTTGCCTGCTTCCTTCAGCGCCGCGATCGCACCCAGCGCCATCTCATCGTTACCGCTGATCACGCCTTTGATATTCGGGTTAGCCTGCAGCAATGACTGCATTTTGTTGAAGCCCTGAGTACGGTCCCAGTTTGCCACTTCCTGACCGACCTTTTTCAGCGTCGGATACTGCGACAACACGGTATCAAAACCGTTAGCGCGGGTCGCGGCGTTATTGTCCGAAGGCGGCCCCACCAGCTCAACATAGTTAGCGGTATCGCCCACTTGTTTTACCCACTCCATCGCGCCCACGGCGGCACCTTGCGCATTGTTAGACACCAGTTGTGCTTTCGCCAATCCACTCTGATTTAACTCCGCATTGATGATGAAAACCGGGATATTCGCCGCGATGGCTTTTTTCACCGATCCCACCGATCCGTCCGCGTTCGCTGGATCGAGGATAATCGCTTTAGACTTGTTGGTGATCGCGGTATCGATCAGCTGACTTTCGGTGTTGGTATCACCTTTATGGGCACTGACTTTGGCACTGTAGCCCAGCTTCTCAGCGGCTTTTTGCGCCACCTGACCTTCTGTTAGCCAGTAGGGATTGGATGGATCGTTAACGATGATGGTCATCAATCCGTTGTCCGCCCAGGTCGGTGCGGCAAAGGTGGTGATGGCCATGGCGGCTGCGGCAATAAACAAACGTTTAGTGAACATAGGTGCTCCGTTATTATTTAGGGTACAGGTTTTACGGATAACCGCGCGCTGCCAAACAGCGCGCGTGAGTTAGCGACCGCGCCTGCCGTATTGCAAAGTATTGAGCAATACCGCCAGCACAATCACGGCGCCAGTGAACACCGTCTGCCAGTAAGCAGAGACGCCGATAATCACTAAGCCATCAGAGAGAAAACCGATAACAAAGGCGCCCAACAGGGTGCCGCGCACGTTACCGCGCCCCCCCGTCAACGCCGCACCGCCAATCACCACCGCAGCAATCGCTGTCAGCTCATAGGTGGTGCCCGCCGTGGGCCCGGCCGAAGTCAGCTGTGATGAGAGCACCAGCCCCGCCATCGCAGCGCAAATACCGGAAAGAACATAGACGCTGATTTTGATGCGTTTCACCGGCACGCCAGAGAGATCGGCGGCGCGTTCATTACCACCAGAGGCATACAGCCAGCGGCCAAATGCTGAACGGCTGAGCAGGAATCCGCAGGCCAAAGCCACCACGCCCAGCACCAGCACGCCAACCGGAACGTTGAAGATGCGGTTGAATCCCAGCCAGTCAAAGCCAGTGTTGCCGAGCGCTTCGCTGCCAGAGAGTTTGTTGTAGGTCAGGCCGTTGGTGATCAACAGCGCAATTCCGCGCGCCACATACATGGTGCCAAGGGTCGCGACAAAGGCTGGCACTCGGAACCAGGCGATCAGCACCCCGTTCACCAGTCCCACCAGCGCACCCATCACCAGCGTCAAAATCGCCACCGCCCATACCGGCAGATACAGCACCACGCCAAGCGCTTCAAGGTTGATGCCCTGCATCATAAAACCGGCCATGACACCGGCGAGGCCCAGCGTCGATCCCACGGATAAATCGATGCCACCGTTAAGGATCACCAGCAGCATGCCAATCGCAGGTAAGCCAAAGATCGCCACATGTGACGCCATCGTCAAGAAGTTGGCACCGGTGAAGTAGTTGGGTGAAAGCAGAGAAAAAGTGGCGATGATTACCAGCAGCGCAATAAAGGCGCGCCCTTCCAGCAACAATCGTGCGAGATTAAGGCTTTTATCGGCTTTCTTTTTCACAGCAACTGGCGGCGAATCCAGCGTTTGGGTTCTGTCTGTCATACCGTTTGCTCCGTTTTTCATGTCATGCCACCAGAGACTCGCCTGAAGCGGCCATAATGCGTTCTTTACTCACGCTGGAATCAAAGATGGCGTTGATGCGCCCTTTGCTCATCACCACAATGCGATGGGCAATGCTCAGGCACTCGCCAACTTCCGAAGTGGTGTACACCACTGCCAGCCCCTTTTTGGCGTTCTCCGCCAGCAGACGAAAGACCTCCGCTTTGGCACCGATATCGATGCCGCGACTCGGCTCATCCAACAGAATGACTTTGGGACGGGTGGCCAGCATTTTGCCGATCACCACTTTTTGCTGATTCCCACCGGAGAGCGAACCGATAGCCGCCTCACCGCCCGCTGTTTTGACCGTCACGTTGCGGATACTGTCCGTTACCAGTTGTTTCTCACGGCGCGGCGACAGCACCAGCCCGCGCACGAATTCGCTGATACTGGCGAGCGACAAGTTCTCACCGACTGACATGGTTTGAACCAGACCATCGCGCTGCCGGTCTTCCGGCACCAGCGCAAGGCCGATTTGAATGCGTTGCTGGATGGTCAGTTTGGACACTTCAGTATCCTGCAGCAGAATCTGACCGCTGGTTTGATGTAATCTTCCGGCGATACACTCCAGTAACTCGGTACGTCCGGCGCCCATCAGTCCGTAGATGCAGACAATCTCACCGGCTTTGACGCTCAGAGATAAATTGTCCACCAGCCGAATGCCGGTTTTACTTTTCAGCGTCAGGTCTTGTACTTTCAACGCCGATTCTCCAAAGGCGTAGCCTTCCGGCGGCGAGCCGAGATCAAAGTGATCGCCGACCATGTTGCGCACGATCCATTCGAGATCGATCTCATCGCGTTTGGCGTAAGCGGTCATCACACCGTCACGCAGCACCACGGCGCGATCGGTGATCTCCAGCGCCTCTTCAAGATGGTGTGAGATATACACAATCGCCACGCCCTGGCTGGTGAGGTCGCGTATCACCTGAAACAGCACCGCCACTTCTGTTGCGCTCAAAGCGGAGGTCGGTTCGTCCATGATCAAAATCTGCGAGTTGACCGAGAGCGCGCGGGCGATTTCGACAATCTGCTGCTGCCCAAGCCGCAAATTCTCCACGGGCGTCAGCGGGTCGATCTCCTCCTCCAGCGCGGCCATCAGATGAGCCGTGATACGTGCCTCTTCGGCATAGTCCACGCCGCCAGGCTTCATGATTTCCCGACCCATGAAGATGTTGTCGCGCACGTTCATGTTGGGTGCGAGGTTCAGCTCCTGATGGATAATCGAGATGCCGCAGTCTCGCGCTTCCGTCGCCGAACGAAACACTTTTTCTTCGCCGTTGTAACGAATTTCCCCGGATGTTGGCGTAATCACGCCTGACAAGATCTTCATCAGCGTCGATTTACCCGCGCCGTTTTCACCAAACAGCGTGGTGACTTCGCCACGACGAATTTCGAAATTCACGCCTTTCAGCGCATGGGTTGAGCCGTACACTTTGCTAATGTTGCGGGCTTCGAGGATCACTTCGCCTTTCAGCAAGGCAGGATTGACGTTGAACGGTTTCATTTCACCTCCACGCTGACCGGAGTCACCATCCAGTTGGTGGGCGTTAACAGCCTGAACACCCCCACCACCTGCACGGTTTTGCCTGGCAGCGTCTCGCGATCCAACTTATCCAGCACTTTGGCTTTCATGGCGCGATTAATCGCCGAACCGGCATTCTGATACTCAATTTGGTTGGTAAAATCGCCGAACTGGATTTTGCCGCTGGCATCGCGTAAATCCGTGCCGGTAATGGCGGGCCCGGTTTGCAAGCGCACCTGGTTACCATCAGGTAATCCTTCCACTTTAAGTGGGAAGATGCCCATCTGACCCGGCTGCACCACACCTTCCAGCTTCACCGCGATCACCGGTAGCGGCGAACCCACGCCATATTTCTGCACCGCTTCCTGCTGATTCGCTTTTAACGCGTCAGCGAGGGTTTTCGCGTCCACGGCGCGCGCTTCCACATCCTGCTGGATGCCTGGGAAAGTTTTCTGGCCGTAGCTATCCGGCGAGAAACCTTGTTCTTGCGCATCCTGCTCTGAACCGATCTTCACCACTTTGGTATCCAGCGCCATGGCGGCAATCACCGCCACGACCACCACCGCCAAAAGGGTGTAGCGGCGTGCGCGCTTTCGGGAGAGTTGCTGTGCAAGCATCGAGACATCGGACATACGTGACCTCTCACTGTTAACTGCTGCGATAATCCGCCGCGTTAAATGTTATAAATGTGATAACTTGTGTGATGAGAATTGTTCTGGTGTGACTAAATTGTCAACAGAGCAAGCGCAATTTTTTCAGGAGGGAGATCTGGATCGCTAATTTAGCCACTTCACGATGCCTTAAGTGAAAACCCCGCCATACAACTCTTTCAGTCACCTAATTCCAATTCAACCTGTAGGGATTACCCTCGTTTTTCGTGATCGGAATCGCTAACTGAAATGAAATTTATTCGATTTATAGAAAAATAATACAAACGATATGTTATCTCCGTGAGAAGTGGTGTAAGACATTATTTAGCAAATTCATCACAGGGAATTAACACAGCGTGATGACTTAACTCTTCTTCTCCCGGAGGTGTACGTGAGTAACGGCGATATCATTTTGGGTCTGGATTCCGGCACCTCAGTGGTTAAAGCGGTGGCGTTTGATTTGGAAGGCACGCAGTTGGCCTGTGCCTCGGTGCGCAACCGCTATTACCGCAGTGAAGGCGGTGCGGCACAGCAATCCATGACGCAAACCTGGCAGGATGCCGTCGGTGCAATACGTAAACTGGCCGAGCGCGTGGAGAATCTGGCGGCTCGCGTGGTAGCCGTGGCGGTGACGGCACAAGGTGATGGCACCTGGCTGGTGGGAAAAGATAACCAACCGGTCGACGATGCCTGGATTTGGTTGGATGCCAGAGCGGCGCACACCGTCGACACTTTAAATCAACATGCTCTTGCGGGTGAGCGCTTCAAAGCCACCGGCACCGGGCTCAATACCTGCCAGCAAGGATCGCAAATGGCGCATATGGATCGCCACTACCCTGAGCTGCTGGCTAAGAGCGAAGTCGCACTGCACTGCAAAGACTGGCTTTACCTCAATCTGACCGGCATTCGCGCCACCGACCCTTCAGAAGCCAGCTTCACCTTTGGCAATTTCCGCACCCAACGTTATGACGACACGGTGATCGCCGCGCTGGGATTAGAACAGCACCGCCATTTGCTGCCGGAGATTATCGACGGTACGCAAATAACGCATCCGCTCACCGCTGACGCTGCGAATCAGACCGGACTGCGTGCGGGCACGCCGGTTTCACTGGGCTACGTCGATATGGCGATGACCGCGCTCGGTGCCGGCGTACACACCGGCGAAACCAATACCGCTTGCTCTATTGTTGGTTCCACCGGTGTACATCTGCGCAGCGTCACCATTGATGACGTCTGGCTTAACCCTGCACAAACCGGCTATGTGATCCCGCTGCCGTGGCCCGGTTATGTTACGCAAGTGCAGACCAATATGGCCTCCACCCTGAACCTTGACTGGCTGCTGAATGTGGCCAGCGAGTTGTTAAGTGGTTTCGGCTGCGAAGTCGATCACGCCCGTCTGGTGGCGCATATCGATCAGTGGCTGAACAACGCGCAGCCCGGCACGCTGCTGTTCCACCCTTATATCTCGATTGCTGGCGAGCGGGGCCCGTTCGTGAACGCCGATGCACGGGCCAGCTTTACCGGGCTCAATTACCAACACAACTTCGGCGATCTGGTGCGTGGCGTCATTGAAGGGATTGGCATGGCTGCGCGCGACTGTTATCAGGCGATGGGAAGCACATTGCCGGGCGAGATCCGCCTCACTGGCGGCGCGGTGCGCTCTCAGCCACTGCGTCAGATTCTCTCATCGTGTATTGGCGCGCCGGTGCGCATCAGCCAGCGTGATGAAGCCGGCGCCGCGGGTGCTGCCATGATGGCCGCCGTGGCGATAGGTGCTTACCCTTCCATGGCGCAGTGCGTCGAGACTTGGGTGCGTCCGCTTCTCGATGCGCCTGAGCCTCCGTCCGCTGAACTGTCTCAACGCTATAACCAGCTGTATCCCCACTATCAGCAGATCCGCAGCGATCTTCCTGCCGCCTGGCAGGCGCTGAACACGTTTTAAGGAGTTGATCATGATTGAAAATATGCTGGATCTGTTTGTGATTGGTGGTGGCATCAATGGCGCAGGTATCGCACGTGATGCCGCTGGTCGTGGCTTGTCGGTGATGATGTGCGAAAAAGACGATCTCGCCCAGGGCACCTCTTCGCGCTCTGGCAAGCTGGTACACGGCGGGCTGCGTTATCTGGAATATTATGAGTTCCGCCTGGTACGCGAAGCGCTGATTGAGCGTGAAGTGTTGCTCAATGCCGCGCCACACATTATCTGGCCGATGCGTTTTGTTCTGCCGCATAGCCCCACCGATCGCCCGGCGTGGCTGGTACGTCTCGGGCTGTTTCTTTATGACCATCTCGGGGGCCGTAAAAAGTTACCGGGCACTCGCTCACTCGATCTGATGCGCGACCCGGAAGGTGCGCCAATCCTGGATAGCTACAGCAAAGGTTTTGAGTACTCCGACTGCTGGGTTGACGATGCGCGACTGGTCACGCTCAATGCGCTGGATGCCGCCGAACGCGGCGCAGCGATTTTGCCGCGTACCCGTTGTGTGGCGGCGAAACGCCACAGTGGTAAATGGGAAATTACCGTGCAGGATGAAGCCAGCGGTGCACAGCGCACGGTATTTGCCAAAGTGCTGGTCAACGCCGCCGGGCCATGGGTGCTGGATATCGTTAACCAGGTGACGCAGACCAAAAGCACGCGCAGCGTACGGCTGGTGAAAGGGTCGCACATTATCGTGCCGAAGTTCTGGGAAGGTCAGCAGGCTTATCTGGTGCAAAACACCGATAAGCGCGTGATATTCATCAACCCGTACGAAGGCGACAAAGCGCTGATTGGTACCACCGACATTCCGTGGCAGGGCAAAGCCGAGGATGTGACCGCCGATGATAGCGAGCAGCAGTATTTGATTGATGTGGTGAACCGCTACTTCAAAGTGAAACTGCGCGCCAGCGATGTGATTACCCGCTTCTCCGGTGTCCGTCCGCTGTTTGACGACGGCAAAGGGAATCCTTCGGCGGTGACGCGAGATTACGTATTTGACCTCGACGATCAGCAAAGCGCCCCTCTGCTGCATGTGTTCGGCGGCAAAATCACCACTTTCCGCAAGCTGGCGGAGCATGCTTTACAGAAGCTCGCTCCCTTCTTCCCCTCAATGGGCAACGACTGGACGCGAGACGCGACCTTGCCGGGCGGCGATATGGCCAACGGTGATTTCGAGACTTTCCTTGAAAAGGTGAAAGCGCGCTGGCCATGGTTACCTGCACCCCTGCGTAAACACTATGCGCGTCTTTACGGCACACGCATCGAAAAAGTGTTGGGTCATGCCAATGGTGTAGACGGTCTGGGCCGCCACTTTGGCGCGCAACTGTACGAAGCCGAAGTGCGCTATCTGGTGGAGAATGAGTGGGCGCAGCAAGCTGAAGATGTGCTGTGGCGGCGCACCAAACATCGGCTACACCTCACCGACGATCAGCAACAGGCGTTTATCCAGTGGTTTGCAGCAACCTTTACTGCCCCTGTGCCGTTGCGTAAGGAGGCGTAAATCATGCCGTTAACGCTTTCGCTCAATACTAATCCGCTGGTAAATCGTTTTGCCGAACCGCAGGATTTGATTCATACCGTGGCACAGCAGATTCGCATTCGCGATCTGCAACTGACCCATGAATTCATTAATCCCGGCTGGCCAGCCGCGACCATTAATCGCATGACGCGCCGCATGCAGCAGGCCATGCGTGAAACCGGCGTGCGCGTAACATCGGGCATGACCGGACCTTATGGCCGTTTAAATCACTTTGGTCATCCGGATGTTGAGGTGCGGCGTTATTACGTGGACTGGTTTAAAACCTTTGCGGATATCACCGCCGATTTAGGTGGAGATGCCGTGGGTTCTCAGTTCGCGATTTTTACGCAGCAGGATTTCAATGATGCTTCGCGGCGAGAAGCGTTGATCGATATCGCCATCGATTGCTGGGCTGAAGTGGCAGAACACGCCAAAGCAGCGGGACTGAAATATCTGTTTTGGGAGCCAATGAGCATTGGGCGCGAGTTTGGTGAGACCATCCCGGCTTGCCTGGCGTTACAGCAGCGCCTGAGCAGTGAGTCTTTCGCACTGCCGATGTGGATGATGGCAGATATCGATCACGGTGATGTCACCTCGGCAGACCCGCGGGATTACGACCCTTACGCCTGGGCTGAAGCGGTGCCACGTTATTCGCCGATTATCCACATAAAGCAAAGCATGATGGACAAAGGCGGCCACCGGCCTTTCACTTTGCAGTACAATGCGGGCGGTCGTATTCAGCCGCAACCTCTATTGGAGGCGCTGGCTCGCGGTGGCGCACAGGATAATGAGATCTGCCTTGAGTTGAGTTTCAAAGAGCGTGAGCCCACCGACCGGCAGGTGGTCGCGGATATTGCGGAGAGCGTTGCCTTTTGGGCATCGCACATTGATACGGGCGTGCAGGATTTGCATGTGGCTTCATGAGGCCAATTTCACCAGGAAAAGAAATATGAAACCGGCTCCAACACCCGCTGAACGCGATGACTCTCTGGCCCTGCGTGCCGCCTGGTTGCACTACGTTGGCGGCTTAACGCAATCCGAAGTCGCCAAACGCCTGGGATTACCTTCGGTTAAAACCCATCGCATGATTGCACGCATGGTGGCGGAAGGTGCGGTAAAAGTCTCGATTGATGGCGATATCGTGGCTTGCGTCGCGCTTGAGGACCAACTACGTGAAAAGCATGGACTGACATTTTGCCACGTCGCCCCCGACCTCGGAGAAGAAGGCTTACCGGTTCGCGCGCTGGGCATGGCCGGTGCGGATTTCCTGCGTAACCTGCTTAGCGCGCAACCCGCTATTACGCTCGGCCTGGGGCACGGGCGTACCCTCTCCGCCGCCATTCATCAGCTGCCGCGCATCGACGCCCCCCATATGCGTTTCGTTTCACTTCTCGGATGTTTGACGCGCAACTACGCGCTGAACCCGCACGATGTAATGCACCGTATCGCCGAAAAAACCGGTGCACAGGCCTATATGATGCCCGTGCCCTTTTTTGCCAATACGCAGGAAGACCGCGAAGTGCTGTTGAAACAGCGCGGCGTCAGCGAGGTGTTTGCCATGGCGGCGCAGAGTGAGGTGAAACTGGTGGGTATTGGCACCGTGGAACCCGCTGCACAGTTGGTGGAAGCGGGTATGATCGATGAAGCCGAGATCAACGATATCTCGCGTTCTGGCGCGGTAGGCGAATTACTCGGCCATTTCTTTGATGCGCACGGCCAAATGATTCACTCCAGCCTGACGGCACGCACGCTGTCAGTTGAACTGGATCTTACCCATCGCGCGGAGATTGTGGCGTTAGCCGGCGGTGCAAGCAAGGTCGAGGCGATTCGCGCCGTGCTGGCGAGCGGCTTAGTGACCGGGTTAATTACCGATGAATTAACGGCACAGGCGCTACTTGCGGAGTAGCTCCGCGTGAAATTCCTCAGCCAGCAAACCAAACAGCCAGTCATCCCGCCACTCACCGCCAAGAAAATAGCTTTTGCGCAGAGTACCCTCCTGCTGAAATCCTACTTTCAGCAGCGTCCTGCGCGATGCCTGGTTACCCGCGGTGACCGTAGCAACCAACTTGCGGTAACCTAAATCCATCAATGCAAACTGACTGATATCGCGTAGGGATTCCGCGCCAAACCCTTTTCCTTGCGCGGAGGTTGCCAGCATAAATCCCACCTCGGCGATGCCATCACCGCGGTCAATAAAGCCTGTCACGCCAAGTGGCACAACGCTGCCCTTTTCCATCATCACCAGGCACAGCCAATGCGAACTGTCTGTATGCCATTGCGGTAATCGCACCTCGAACCTTTCGCGACGGATAACTGCTTCAGGCTGTGGATCAGCGACAAATTTCATGACCTGATCATCTTGCTGCAGCGCCAGGAAAAAAGGCCAATCTTCAGCGTTGATTTGGCGATACTGTAGTCGGTTAGAAAGGATGTCGAAGTACATGTTTTCCTTTTGGTTTGGCTAGAACAACACTTTCCCACATCAGATTAATATCACACCAGGCTCAACAACATGCCTTGTTCCCGCAACGCTTTGTGATACTCCGCACTCAATCCTGCATCCGTCACCACCTGTTTGAAAGGTTGAGTCGGTGCCAGTGCATAAGGATGAATCTGACCAAATTTTGATGCGTCCGTGAGCGCAATGGTATGAGTCTGTTTGTCCATGATCGCGTTGACGACATCGCATCGCAGCATATCGCGGCCGGTAAACCCGGTCACCGCATCCCAGCCATCAATCCCGATAAAGGCTTTATGGAAATTAAGGTGCTGAATGCAGAGGCGAGTCAGCGGTCCCACCACCGACTCGCTGCTTTTCTGAAACAGACCGCCCAGGATAATCACATCCCCGCCCTTTTCCCGCAGTAAACCGGCGATATAGTGGCTGACGGTAATAATGGTGATATCGCTGCGATCGCTGAGTTCACGCGCCAACAGTGCATTGGTGCTCCCTCCTTCAATAAAGACGGTGTCTCCCGCATTCACCAGCGATGCAGCGTACTCAGCAAGGCGTTTTTTCACGGCAAAACGCGTTTGCATACGTGCGCCCACGTCATCACTTTCTGGCGCCACGGCAGAACCGTGCACGCGGCGCAGAAAACCGCCTTTTTCTAATAGGTTCAAGTCCTGACGCACGGTAACTTCCGAGACGCCGGTGATTTGCGCCAGTTCACTGACGCTCACGCTGCCGCGCTCGCTGACCAGTTGGATAATGTGCTGATGACGTGCGTTCATAAAACCTGCTGTCCGTTAATTTTTATCAAGCTTATCAGAAACTCAGCCTAAACCGAGACTACGGCGTCCGTTGGCATTTAGCGCCTCAGGTGTGAAGCGATCGCGCCAGCTGGCTTCATAATCCTCTTTCGGGAAATCTCCGGGTGAAACCCCGGTTGCCAGCGCCTGCGCAACCTGGCTGGCATAGGCTGCATTCTTATCACACAGAGGGGCCGCCGGAATATACATCACATTGCCCCAACCTTGCTGGTCCTCTACCGGTGCCACGGAATGGATGACGTCACAGTGCCACCAGACGGAATCACCCGCCTCCATCGCCGGAATCGAGCACAGTCCTTGAATCAACTCTGGATGCCATTTTTCAGAAACCGGTAACACCTTGCCCGGCGCAACGCCACAGAGTTCATCTTCGGGCACATCTTTCAATAATGGGCGCAGTAGCATATACGCCATCGCTTCTGGAACCGGCACTACGTGCAGCAAGCCCTGACCCAATTGCATGTCGGACAGTGCAGTCCAGCCCTGGAAGGTACGGAATACCGAACATTTGGTAGTGGTGCCCGCCTGGTACTCATTCACTTGCGTACGGTGAGCCGCATCCCATGGATCATATTGATCGAACTGATTGTTGAAGATCTTGCTGAACACCTGTTGGTACGCAGGCAGCAACCAACGCTCCAGCGCGCCGGAATCGGTATGCGCGCCCAGCCCTTTTGAGGTAGTACCCGGTAAACGACGGCGGATACGATCGGGATAGATGATGCTGACATCAGGATCAAACCAGCGCGTGCCATTTGATTCAAAGGTCCACAGCCGATTGAGAAACGACTGAGTTTTGGCCATGGCATCGCTTTGACGTGCCGACATCTGTGCATCGCTCCAGTAAATTGGATAGATTTCCGGGCGTGATGCATCCAGGTTACCGAAGAAGTTATCGCCCGGCCCTTTGTAAACCTGGTCAAAATCGTTGTCGTCGAGGTACTTGAGCATGGATTCATCCCAGGCCAGCGCCTGATCGCGTTTGAAGGTCTGTTTGACCACCACGCAACCGCGGCGGCGAATATGATTTTTCACCTCATCGCTAACGCGGCCTTCAGCAATATCTTGTGCGCTGACCTGCGGCCATGCCGTACCATTTTTCGCCTCTTCAGCCCGCGCGGCCTGAAGTTCACTGACAATTTTGCTTCTGACTTGCTCAAACAGCCCTTCGACATCACCGATTTGCTCTCTGAGGACCTTTTTCATCAGACGCACGTTGGTTTTGAAATCTTCGGGTTGTTGTTCTGAGGTAAAGATAGTGTTCATGTTTTTGCTCCGCTTTGTTTCATTTGAAACATAATATAGTTTCATTCATAACAAAAGGGCAAAATTACGCCAATCGCCTGCGCTTGGTTTTATGACTGGAATCACAGTTATTCTGCTAACGAATTGCAGGAACCTGCTCGGGGTACTGGCAGTTAAAATGCCGTGCTGCAACTGTTTGCTTGTTCTGCCGTTAATGTTAAAACAAGGTGTTGATAAATTTTCCGCACCAAAAGGAAACGCCATGATTTCTAAAGAGAATGCACCACATTATATTTGGGGCGGCAATTGTGATGGCTGGACGCTGCTTGAGCGCCAGGACAGGCTGGTGATCCATGAAAGAATGCCGGCAAGCAGTGCCGAACAGCGTCATTACCACTCAGTATCTCGTCAGTTTTTCTTTGTATTGAGCGGTGAGCTGACGATGGAATTACAGGGTGAATATCACCGATTGCAGGCGCAGCAAGGGATTGAAATTACTCCTGAAGCGCCACATCAGGCGCGTAATGATTCAGCATCCCCGGTGGAGTTTTTAGTGATCTCACATCCGACGACCCGAGGCGACCGCACCAATTTGTGAGGAATATGATGCGCAGCAATATGTTTGATTACATGGATATTTTCATTCAGGTGGTGGAAAAAGGAAGTTTCAGCCAAGCTGCAGATTTTCTGCAATTGCATCGCCCCGCTGTCAGTAAAGCTATTCAACAACTTGAAGCTGAACTCGGTGTAAAGCTCATTCATCGCACCACGCGTAAGTTAAATGTGACCGCTGAAGGCGAAGAGTTTTATCAACGCGCCAAGCAGATGATGGGCGAATTTGGTGACATGATGGCCAATTTCTCACCCACTTTGCCACCGCAGGGTCGGCTTCGCATCGATATCCCTTTGTCGCTGGCGCACAGTTTATTCATTCCCGCATTGGGGGACTTCACTGCACTTTATCCTGATATCGAAGTGGTGTTGCTTTCCTCGGATAAGCGCACCGACCTTATTGCTTCGGGTGTGGATTGTGTCGTGCGACTCGGAGAATTGCACGATTCAGGATTTATTGCCCGACGTTTAGGGGAGATAGATTTGGTCACCTGCGCGGCACCAGCGTACATCGCGCAACACGGCATGCCGCAATCACTTGAAGATTTACATCAGCATCAGGCGATCAATTTCTTCAGTGACCACAGTCGTGAAATTATGACGTGGACTTTCACTGTTGAAGGAAAAATTGTTACTCATCGATCCGACAGCGTAATTCTGGTGGATAACTCCGATATCCTTCTCTCATGTGGATTGGCCGGACTAGGCATTATTCAGGCAACGCGCATGGCGCTGGCAGCTCATCTCGTTTCAGGCGCACTAGTGGAAATTTTGCCGCAATACCCACCGCAGGCTAAACCTATATCCATTCTCTATCCGGACCGCCGTTATTTGCCGTCTAAAGTTCAGGCATTTATCAGTTGGTTTAGTGAACGATTTGCCAGCCAATAGATGATTGTTACGTTTTGCGTAATTCTGCCGTAAGCCAATCGCTATTTTTCGACATCCTCAGGCTGATTACAGTATTTAGACCAACTCTCTTTGTAAGGTCTGAACAATGTCAAAAGTTGTGGTGTTTAATCGAACAGGAAGTGCGGATGTCCTGGAGATTATCGATAGTGCGGTTGCCGCACCCGGTGCGCGTGAAGTACAGATGCGCGTTGCCGCTCTGGGTCTGAATCGGGCAGAGGTCATGTATCGCAACGGCCAATACGTGATTGAACCTCAATTCCCCGCCCGCTTAGGGTATGAAGCGGCAGGTACAGTCACCGCTGTGGGTAAAGATGTGACTGATTTTGCAGTAGGCGATAAGGTCAGTGTGATTCCATCATTTATGTTTACCGACTACGGAATGTATGGCGAAGTCGTCAATGTGCCCGTTCATGCCGTGGTGAAACACCCTGATAACCTGAGCTTCGACGAGGCTGCCGCCAGCTGGATGATGTATATCACTGCCTTTGGTGCATTAATAGAATATGGGCAATTGTGTGCTGGGCAGCATGTGGTGATCCGCGCCGCCTCCAGTAGCGTAGGGCTTGCGGCGATTCAGATAGCACGAATGGTCGGCGCCATCCCTATTGCTATCACTCGAAGCAGTGAAAAGCGCGCACAGTTGCTGCAAGCGGGCGCGGCACAGGTAATCGCCAGTGATGAGCAGGATCTGGTCGCTGAGCTTAACCAAATCTGCGGTTCGGCTGGGGTCAATATCGTGTTTGATCCCGTCGGTGGGCCCGATACAGCCAAACTGATGCAGGTGATGGCTAACGGCGCACACTATTTCCAGTACGGTGCACTTGATAGCCGCAATATTGAAGTACCGGTGATGGATATCTTGGCTAAACACCTTACGCTTCGAGGTTACGAGCTGTTTGAAATAACGACCGATGCTGAAAAACGCGCGCGTGCCCATGCTTTTGTCAGCGCCGGTTTAGCGAGTGGTCAGTTAAAACCGGTGATTGATAAAACCTTCACCTTTGACAAGATTGCCGATGCCCACCGCTACATGGAAAGCAATGGGCAGATTGGCAAGATTGTTGTCACGCTCTAATCTTCTTTTAGGCCCGACAGAGCGTCGGGCCCATTATCTGTTCTGATAAAGATCCCAGCGGTTACCATAAATATCTTCAAACACCACCACGGTGCCATATTCCTCTTCACGTGGTTCCTCACAGAAAGTCACCCCGTTGGCTTTCATCTGCTGATAATCACGCCAGAAGTCGTCAGTCTGCAAAAACAGAAACACACGGCCGCCACACTGATTGCCAATAAAGCTTTTCTGACGCTCATTAGACGCCTGCGCTAATAACAGATTACAGTCACTTTGCGGATTCGGATTCACCACCACCCAACGCTTACCGGGCTGTGGCGTATCTTCGATTAAATGAAAACCTAATTTTTGCGTGTAATATTCAATAGCGCGGTCGTAATCATCCACCACTATCGCTACATAACCCATACAACGTTTTTGCGTTCTCATTTGATCTCTCCGTCAATATTCTGCTGAACCAGTTTAAGCATGCGTAAACGAATCAAACCGCTGGCCGGGCGGATGGTCAGCCAGTAGGGAAGCATGCGACGCTTTACCTGTGGCGTCGGGCAGTAAATGAAGGTTTCGGTCACCACCTCATACTCGCCAACCGAGCGCTGAAAGACCTGATTGCGCACGATCAAACGCGCATGCAATGGGTTTTCATGCCGTATAAAATCCTGTGCATCGTTAATCGCTTCCAGCCCCATATCCAGACGCCAGAAGCGCCCGACCAGCCCGAAGGTGATTTCTTCAGAAGATTCATTGAGTAAGGTGAATCGATGCAGGTTAAAATCCTGAGGTGTGAAGCCGGGTAAGAGCTTCTCAGGCCATTTTCGAATTGCCATCAGGGTGCGCGCAATCACATCCTGCTGCATATCGAATTGCTTCAGCGCCTGGATAATCGTGGGCGCACTGTCTGCATGCATCCTGGCGCGGTGAATTTCATGAAAGTGAAATTCAGGTAATAATGGTGAACTATTTTTCCAGCGTAAATTCTCTGCTCTGCTTACCGAACCAAAACATCCCATGTCAGACTCGCTACATTCAGAAAAATAAAAAAGCAGACCGAAATCTGCTTATTCTGTATCAGGCATTACCACCCGCCACTTTTTTCAATGCCACCACTTCCGCCTGCTCCAGTAATGGCTCCAGATCGGCAAACAACTTAACAATATGGGGTGCATTGAGATGCTTATCCAGTAATTCCTGGCTCGCCCACTCTTCGGTCCAGACAAAGCGGAGCGGGTTTTTGCTGTCGATATTCAGCTGGTAGGTGATACATCCCTCTTCACGTAGCGTTTCTTCAATCACGCCACGGAATAATTGCTCAGCTTTATCTTCACAGCCTGGTTTCGCAGTTAGCAGTGCAACAACAGGAACCGTCATATTCATCTCCCTATTAAATAAAAAAAGCAGATTTACGTTAACTCAGCTTATTCCTGCTGTCAGTCCTAAATGTGCGTTGCCTGCACCAAAACATTCACGTCATAATCGCTGATGATGAACGCAAGGAGTGACGCATGCCTGAATTATCCAGTTGGTTAGCCTTTGCTTTGGTGGCATTAGGATTAGTGTTGACCCCCGGCCCAAACATGATTTATCTGGTTTCCCGCTCGCTGTGCCAGGGCAAGCGTGCTGGATATATCTCGTTAGGCGGCGTGGCGTTAGGTTTTGTGTTCTACATGCTGTGCGCAGCACTGGGGATCACCGCTTGGTTGCTGGCGGTGCCGTGGGCGTACGACGCGCTGCGCTTCGGCGGTGCGCTCTATCTGCTTTATCTCGCGTGGCAGGCATTGAAGCCGGGTGGCCGATCCCCGTTCGCGGTGCGCGACCTGCCCGCCGATAACCACCGTAAACTGTTCACCATGGGATTTCTCACGAACCTTGCGAATCCCAAAATCGCCATGATGTTTTTATCACTGCTGCCGCAGTTTATTACCCCGGATCACGGCAGCGTGTTAATGCAATCGCTGGTGCTGGGTGTCACACAAATTGTGATTAGCCTGACGGTTAACGCCATTTTCATCACTACCGCAGGCCAGGTTTCGTCCTTTTTGCTGGCCCGTCCCAGCTGGCAGCGTATGCAACGTTGGCTCATGGGCACGGTGCTGGCGGGAATGGCGGTAAAGCTGGCGCTGGATGCGCGCAAATAATGTCAGGGCGCCAATCATCAATAATGCGCCCTGAGTTAACAGCTACTTATTCAGTTGATTAATGATTTTATCCGCTGCGATCACGCGATCGTCATTTGGGAACCATTTATTCGCCAGCATGATCACCGCGATTTTCTGCGACGGGATAAACACGGCGTAGGTAGAGAAACCGTTAGTCGAACCGGTCTTGTTGAACCATGCCTGTTGTGGCGCAGGCTGCGGTGGCGAAATCAGTGTCGCAGACATCCCTTTCATAATGCGTTGCGCGCTATTGCCCTCAACCAGTTGCTGTGCGGTAACGGGCAGCGGGTAATACTCCCACATCATTGCTTGCGTGAATGCATCGGTTCGGTAGTAACCCTGATGCGTGCGAACTATGGCTTGCTGCCAGTCAGGCGAGACTTTTTGCTCATCCATTTGGATCGCCAACCAGCGAATCAAATCTGATGAGGTCGATTTCAGTCCATAAGACTCTGCATCCAACGGACCCGGTGTAACACGAACCGGTTTATCCTGCTTGTTATACCCCTGCGCATATTGCCCCATGGCTGACGTCGGCACCTGCACATAGCTGTGGTGCATGCCCATGGCCGGTAAAAGCTGCTTTTCCATTGCGCTGATAAAAGGCTGCTGCAAGCTTTTCGCGGCAATCATCCCCAACATACCAATGCCAAGATTGGAATAAACGCGCACGGTGCCGGGCTTAGCGTCAGGCTGCCAGTGTTTGTACCAGTCCATTAACTGCTGCTGATTGGTGACCGAATCCGGCACGAACAAAGGTGTACCGGCAGTGTGGGTGGCCAGATTCAGCAGTGAAACCTGATCGAAAGCACTGCCTTTGAGTTCAGGCAACCATGTGCTGGCTGTATCGCTAAATTGCAGCTTTTTCTGCTGCGCGGCGTAGCTGGCCAACGTCGCGGTAAAGGTTTTGCTCAACGAACCAATCTCAAACAGCGTCTGTTGCGTGATTGGTTTTTGAGTCTCTTTGGATGCCACACCGTAATTATAAAATTCCGTTTTACCGTTATGCAGGATGGCCACAGCCATGCCGGGAATCTGATATTGCTGCATCAGGGGTTTGATAATCGTGTCCGGCGCGGGGGTTTGTGCCAGTGCATTGCAGCTTGCCAGCAACGCCAGCACCGTGAGTTTAAAACGCATGGAAATTCCTTTTTATTCAGTGAAGCCATTATTACAACGCGTGATTATAAAATCCTGTGCCGCATTAGCCAAACCTTAGGTTGTGCTGACCGCGATAAATTGAGGGTGATCACAACCTTGAAACAATCTGTTCACAGTAAATTGATCTTTTTTCCGCCAGCTTTTATAGCTTATGAAAATTATTTCTAGCACTTGAAATAATTTTCAAGACTTACCCCGGCTCGTTTTACCGCGTTCTGTTGTCACGGCTGAGCCTCTACATTCAGCGTCTACACCGGGGAACAACATGAAAAAGATCGCCACATTTCTCACCAGTATTGCTCTCGCCAGTGCCGTGATGGGCAACGTCCGCGCCGCAGATGACACACCCCAGTTCCGTTGTAAACCGGGTGAAACCTATTACATGAACGTTATGGTAACCGGGGTGGAATACTGGTTCCCGGTGTACGAGATGTTCAAACAAGCTGCGCATCAACTGGGCTGTAAAACGGTCTACGGCGGCACACCCGCGTATGACGTCAACCAGCAACTGGCGAGTTTTGAGCAGATTCTCGCGCAAAAACCAGCGGGAATTTTTCTTCATCCCATGAATCCCGATCCCTTTATCGAACCGATAAACCGTGCGGCCGAGATGGGTATCCCGGTGGTTACCTTTGCCGCCGACTCACCAAACAGCAAACGGGTGGCCTACATCACCTCTGATAACTTCCGCGAGGGCAAAGCGGCCGCCGACGAACTGGGTAAAGCCATGGGCAAAGGGGCTGAATTTGCGGTACTGGAAAATCCCGGGCAGGACAACCACGACCGACGCGTCACCGCCTTTATTAATGAAATGAAAACGGCCTTCCCTGAAAGCAAACTTGTCGCCCGAGCCGCCACGAATCAGGACCCTTCCAAAGCCTACAACGCCGTGCTGTCGATGTTGCAGGCGCACCCTAATATGAAAGGCATATTCATGCCAGAAGCCAGTTCGGCGATTGGTGCTGCACAGGCCGTGGCTGAGAACGGCGGCAAAGTGAAAGTGATGACAGTGGACGTCAACGCCAAAGTGCTGGACATGATCAAAAGTGGTCAGGTATTTGGCGCCATCAACCCGAATCAGGGTATTCAGGGCTATATGGGCTTTATGACGCTGTTCCTCGCCGCTCATCCTGAGTTAATCGACCCGATGAACGATGCCAAGCGCAACGGCGTTAACCCTTTCTCTTTCCCGATTCTTGATAACGGTTATGCCGTGGTGACCAAAGACAATGCAGACGATTTCCGCTGGGATAGCTACCTGAAGCGCCGTGGCACCAAAGGCATCAATGAGTAAGGAGCCGATCATGACAGCATTGCTGGAATTACGTGGCATCAGTAAGTGCTTTGGTGCGGTACAAGCCCTTCAGGGCGTCGATCTCACTCTGCAGGCCGGCGAAATTCACGCGCTGGCGGGTGAAAACGGTGCAGGGAAATCCACTTTGATGAATATCATCGATGGCATTTTGCGCCCGGACAGCGGGGAAATCATGCTGGATGGACAACCTGTCACTATTCGCTCTCCGCGTGAAGCACAAAAGCTTGGAATTGGATTGGTGCACCAGGAAATCGCACTGTGCCCAGATATCAGCGTATATGAAAATATCTGGATGGCGCATCAGCAACGCGGTCTGCTTTTACCTCACAAAACCTTACGCGATAAAGCGCAGCAGGTGATGAATCGCCTTGCGCCAATTCCAGTCAGTAAAAAGGTCGGCGATCTCTCTCTATCGCAGCAGCAACTGGTTGAGATTGCAAAAGCGCTGACGCTGGATTGCCGCCTGTTAATCCTGGATGAACCCACCGCCGCCCTCACCGAGCCGGAAGCACAGACGCTGTTTAGCATTGTGCGTCAACTGCGCGATCAGGGCATTACGGTGGTGTACATCAGCCATCGCATGGCGGAGATTTTTGCGCTTTGTCAGCACATCACCATTCTGCGTGATGGTCGCACTGTGCACAGTGCGCCGCTGTCGAGTATGACTACCGATGAGGTTATCACCCGGTTGGTCGGTCGTGAGCTGTCGCAACTCTATCCAATGAAAAGAGCCGTTAACCGCGCCGCTCCGCTGTTGGAGGTGCAACATTTAAGCGCGGATAAGCGATTCCAGGATATCAGCTTTCAACTGTTTCCCGGTGAAATCCTGGGCATCGGCGGATTGATGGGCGCGGGTCGTAGCGAAATTGCGCAAGGCGTCTGCGCGCTACACCCCATCACGAAAGGTGCCATCTATATCAAAGGCCAACCGGTAAAACTGAAAAATTACGCCGCCAGTATCCAGCAGCGCATGGTGTACCTGTCTGAGGACCGCAAAGACGCGGGGTTATTCCTGTCCATGCCCATTGACTGGAATATCTCAGCATTGGATATCCGCGCCGTTAGCCATCATGGCATGACGTTAAGCCCTGGTCGTGAACGCGCGCAGGCAGAAGCGCTGGCACAGCAGGTCAAGCTGAAACGCGGAAAACTCAGCGACCCGGTGTCATCCCTTTCCGGAGGAAACCAGCAAAAAGTGGCATTGGCACGCGTCCTGTCGGTAAACCCGGAGATAGTGTTTCTGGATGAGCCGACACGCGGCGTTGACGTCAGTGCCAAAGCGGAAATTTACCAAATACTCGCCAGTCTGGCGGATAAAAATGTGGGTTTGGTGGTGATCTCATCTGAGCTGCCGGAGCTGATCGGCATCTGCGATCGCATCATCGTGATCCACGAAGGGTGCATCAGTGGTGAAGTCACCGGTGACGCCATGACGGAAGAGAACCTGATGCGGCTGGCGGCTGGCATCGCCACTGAAGCGGAGGCAATATGACCATGAATTCTACACTGCCTGGCACAGGCAAATCACGGCTCTCGCTGTTTGGCGGCTTGCATAAACAACGTGAAATCGGGCTGGTTGTCATTATCGCGTTGATTTTCGTGGTGATGAGTTTTACTTCCCCCTATTTCCTGACCTGGGCCAACATGAAAGCCATGTTGCTGTCGTTTTCCATTGAGGGAATCGTGGTCATTGGCATGACGATATTGTTAATCGTGGGCGGCATAGACCTCTCTGTGGGTGCAGTGGTGTGCCTCTCGATGGTCGTCGCTGGCCAGCTGTTCCTCAGCGGTATGGACCCTTGGCTGGCAAGCCTTGGCGGTATCGTCGCCGCGGCGCTGGTCGGATTACTGATGGGCCTCACCGTCACCAAAATTGGCCTGAGCCATTTTATCGCATCACTGGCTGGCATGGTGATTGTGCGTGGATTGTGCATGATCATTACTCAGGGTACGCCCTTGTCACTGTTCACACTCCCCGCAAACTTTAAGTTCATCGGGCAGGGTGCGCTATGGGGCATTCCCTTTGTGATTATCCTGTTCTTTGTGCTGGTCGCCCTCTTCGACTTTCTCCTGCGCAAAGCCACGCTGTTCCGCAAGGTGTTCTACACCGGCAGCAACGAGCGTGCGGCCGCGTATTCGGGTATTAACATCAATCGCATCAAGCTGTGGGTCACGGTACTGACCTCAACCCTGGCGGGTGTCGCGGGGATCATCTACATGGCCCGGTTGGGTTCTGCTACCCCCACCTTTGGTGTCGGCATGGAACTCAATGTGATCGCAGCTGCGGTGATTGGGGGAGCCAGCCTGAAAGGCGGCACTGGCTCCATTCTGGGGGCGGTGCTTGGCGTGGCCTTGCTGTCGATCGTCACCAGTTCACTGATTCTGATTAACGTGTCTGTCTACTGGCAAGAATTAATCAAAGGATTGATTCTGCTGGCAGCTGTGTCGATTGACCATCTGCTGAATAAATTTCGCGCGGCATAAGGATCACTCACAGATGGAATTTGAACATGAACATCCAGCGTTTCACAGTGCCCGGCAAATCTATCAAGTGTTGGTGATGTACTACCTCGACGGTAAGAAACAGTCGGAGATTGCCACTGAAACCAGTCTGTCAGTCGCCAGCGTGAACCGTCTGATTCGACAAGGTAAAGAGAGCGGCATGGTTGAGATCACCATCAAGTCGCCATGGCTATCAGCCCACCAGTTAGAGGACGACCTGATGCAAGTTGGCCAGTTGCAGCAGGTGGTGGTGGCGCCCAACGTCGCGCGTAGTGAGGAGCAGAGTTTGCAGATGGTGGGCTCTGCCGCAGCAGAATATCTGCTGTCACGTTTGAAAGATGGCGATGTGATTGCCATTACTGGCGGCAAAGGCGTGAGCGCCATGGTAGAAGCGCTGCATCCCGCTCGCAAATATGACGTGCAGGTGGTGCCCGCCTTGGGGTGCGTGCAGGGAAAGCACTACACCGATGTGAATCATGTGGCATCAGAAATGGCCGCCCGCCTCGGTGGCCATGCGTGGCAAATTCACGCCCCACTTTTTACCGACTCGGCAACGGAGCGCGACATGTTGATGGGTATCAGTGCCGTGGATCAGGTGCTGGAGAAAGCGCGCAACGCCACCCTCGCGGTGATTGGCCTTGGCTCGATTCACAGCGACAACTCCAGCTACTACGATTTAAATCTGGCAGCACGTCATGCTTCTGCCAGCATCGAAACCAGTGGCGCCCGCAGTGAGTTGTTGGCCTGGTTGCTGGACGCACAAGGCCAACCCGCCCCATTTGACGCCAACCAGAGACTGGTGGGTCTGACATTACCTGAGCTGCAACGCATTCCTTTTTCAATGGCGGTGGTGGCCGGACGCGACAAGGTGGACCCCATCCACTGTGCGCTGCGCGGTCGCTGGTTGAAAGGCATCGTTACCGATGAATCCACCGCAGCAGGCGTACTTGAGATGGCCACGAGCCGGGGAGCAACCCATGGAGAATAACGCAACACGCGAACAACGACTTAACGCGCTACGACAGCGCACTACGGCCCCAGTCTTAATTGTCGGCGGGGGGATTAACGGTATCAGCACCTTTCGTGAACTGGCGCTACAGGGCATTCCGGTGATTTTGGTGGAGAAAGGCGACTGGTGTCAGGCCGCCAGCGGCGCGCTATCACGCATGATTCACGGCGGATTACGTTATCTGGAAACCGGTGAATTCACCCTGGTTAAAGAGTCCGTGACCGAACGTGACCGGCTACTGAAAAATGCCTCGCATTACGTTTTCCCGCTGCGCACCACGGTGCCAATCGACAATCTCGGCGGTGGTTTAATCAACGCCACTCGTCGCTTTCTTCGACTCAGTGATAAACCTACCCGACGGGGGGCTTTGCTGATCAAAACGGGCCTGAGCCTTTACGATATCTACACGCGACAATATGGGTCGATGCCTAAACATCAGGTGCGCGCAGAAGCTGCAACGCGGGACCGCTGGCCCGGTTTTGCCCCGTGGGTGAAGTACAGCGCCAGCTATTATGATGCGTGGATCAGTGCCCCCGAACGCTTAGGCTATGAATTGATAGAGGATGCCGAACGCGCCTGCCCCGACGCGCTGGCGCTGAATTATCTTCAGTTAGTCAGCACCAATGGCGAATCCGTCACGCTTCAGGATGCGTTCAGCGGCGAGCGTTTTGCTCTGCAACCCCATGTGCTGGTGAATGCTGGCGGTGCGTGGATCGATCAGCTTAATCAGCGGTTGGCCCCCACGGAAACCACGGCGAGATTAATTGGCGGCACCAAAGGTTCTCACCTGATTATCGACCATCCCGAATTGCTGCACATGCTCGACGGCGAGATGGTCTACTTCGAAAACCAGGAAGGCCGGGTGTGCATTATGTTCCCGTGGTTCGGCAAAGTGCTGTTAGGTTCTACCGACATCCGTGTTGACGACCCCGATAGCGTGGTGTGTGAAGAGGATGAGAAAACCTACATCCTCGAATCGCTACGCTTCGTCTTCCCCAATGTGGTGGTGCCCGAATCATCCATCCTCTACACCTTCTGTGGTGTCCGCCCCCTGCCCGCCAGCGATGCAAAAGTGAACGGGCAGATATCCCGTAATCACTCATTGGTGCTGTTGCCGCCTGATGCGGCGCATGCGTACAGCGTGCTGTGTCTGGTGGGCGGGAAATGGACCACATTCCGTCAGTTTGGTGAGGAGGCAGCAGACCGGGTATTGCGATTGGTGGGTGAAAAACGGCGTCAATCGAGCGGCGATATACCTATCGGTGGCGGCCGTGACTTTCCGGCACCTTCCGGACAAACGCGCTGGCTGACGCAACTGGCGCAACAATATGATCTGCCGCTGCCTCGCGTGTCATTACTGGCGAAGCGTTACGGCAGCCGCGCTTTGCCCATCCTGCAACAGATTCAGCAACAAGGCGAACAACCGCTGCAATATCACAGCGATTACAGCGCGTTGGAGCTGCGTTATCTCATTGAGCACGAACAGGTACAACAGTTGGAAGATCTGCTGGTGCGACGCACATCCTTGGCCATCTGCGGCGAACTGACCTTGCCGCTGGTGGAAGAGATATCACACCTTTTAGCCAGCACGCTGGGTTGGAGTGACAGCCACCGCAAGCAGCATCTGGAACAAAGTTGCGCCCGTCTGGCGCAATGGCACGGCCTGACTCACCTTAATCCCACGATTTTTCAGGAGGAAACACAACATGTTAGTAACCAATAAAGTCCGCATGAACCGCCTGTTTCAGCACGGTAAATGCCTTGATGTGGCGATCGACCACGGCATCGCCAACGAGCCTGATTTCCTGATTGGCTTAGAAAATATTGAGGGCGTTATGGCAAACCTAATCGCCGCACAACCCGATGCTATTCAGGTCAACTATGGCCAGGCCGATCTGTTACAGCGCGTTGCCGGACGCAAACCGGCGTTGGTGATGCGTACCGATGTCGGTAATGCCTATAACGCCGCGCGTCATCGTGAGATGTGGGCCGTGTTGCACAATCCTGATGAACCCATTCTTGCTGCCCTACAGATGGATGCTGCCGCGGTGGTGGTCAATCTCTACTTGATCCCAGACGAACCCGGCATTTTCCGCATGTGTGTCGAGAACATTGGCCGGTTGCGTCAGGCGTGCGATCGCTATGCCATGCCACTGATGATTGAACCCTTAGTGATGGCACCGGCCGGGCAAGGTGCTGCCTATGGTTCACTGGGTGATGTCGAGAAAATTGTACCGCTGGTGCGCCTGGCGCGTGAACTGGGGGCGGACATCATCAAAGCCGATCCCACCGAAAATATCGACGACTTTCATCGTGTGGTGGAAGCGGCGCGTTGCCCTACTCTGGTGCGCGGTGGCGGCAAAGGCGAACTGGGTGGCGTACTGGCAAAAAGTGCCGCGCTGATGGCGCAAGGAGCCAGCGGTATGGTGTATGGCCGCAACGTCTATCAGCACGATAATCCGTCGCGCGTAGTAAAAGCGCTCATGGCCATCATCCATCAGGGTGCCAGCGGCCCAGATGCACTGGAAATCTATCAGCAGGGTTAAGCCTTACCTGCACCGGCGCTTAAGCGGTGCGCCGTCTTCGCCAGAAAAACGGAGTCGGAAATGAGTCAAATTCTTGGCATAGATGCCGGTAACACCATGATCAAAGCGGTGCTGTTTGATCTTACTGGTCGAGTGCTGTCAGTGGCAGAGTGCGCCGGTGAAACCCATCAACCACAGGAGGGTTACGCTGAGCGTCCGGTGGAAGATATCTGGCACGGCGTGAGCCAGGCGGTGAGCCGCTGCCTGCAACAGGCCGGAACTGATGCGCGAGAAGTGATTGCGGTGGGTGCCGCAGGCCATGGTAATGGGTTGTATGCGTTGGATAAACAGCAACAGCCGCTGTTTGGTATTCAATCGATTGATCATCGCGCCATGGAGACCGTGCAGGCGCTGGAAGCCAGCGGCGCGGATAAAGCGATCTATCAGTTATCGCTGCAAAAGCCGTGGCCCGCTGCCACTCCGGTGTTGGTCAGTTGGATCAAACAGCACCAGCCGGATCGTTGGGCGCAACTCGGTCATGTGCTTTGCGCCAAAGATGTGATTGCGCATTTTCTCAGTGGCGCCATCAGCGCAGATTACTCCGATGCCGCTGGCGCCGGACTGATTGACTACCGGCAACGCGATTACAGCCCGCAACTGATGGCGTTGTACGGTATTGAAGATGCTCTCGCCCTACTGCCACCCCTGCGTGAATCCTGTGATGTGGTCGGCCATGTCACCGATCGCGCATCGCAACTGACCGGGTTACCGGCGGGTATTCCGGTGGTGGCGGGTATTTTCGATGTGGTAGCCAGCGCCATCGGCTCAGGTGTGGTGCAAACCGGTGACGCCTCGATAGTGGCGGGCACCTGGAGCATTAATCAGGTGGTGGTCGATAAACCTGATTATCTGCGTCCGGTGTTTATGAATTCGATCATCGAAAAAGACCGCTTTATGGCCATTGAGGCCAGCGCCACCTCGGCCGCCAATCTGGACTGGTTTCTGCGTGAATTCGACGATGGCCGCAGCGGTCAAGGCGCGGCCCGCAGCAGTGACACCGTCGCGCATGTCGAACTGAATGCGCAGCTGCCGCTCTATCACCCCTACCTCTACTCCGGTCGCAAATCTGAACCTGCCAAAGCCGGTTTTTACGGTCTGGGCGGCTGGCACACCCGCGCAGATATGCTGTTTGCGCTGTTTGAAGGCGTGACGTTTGCGCATCGGGCGCACATCGATCGTCTACGGGCAGCAGGCATTCCTTTTACTCACGCGACGCTTTCGGGCGGTGCGGCACGCAGTTGCATCTGGCCACAGATGTTTGCCGATGTACTGGGTATTCCCATTCGTGTAGCCGAGTGCAAAGAAACCGGTGCTTTAGGCGCCGCACTCTGCGCTGGCGTGGGTGTCGGCGTTTGGCCCGATCTGGCCGCTGCGGTAAAACAAGCGGTACAGATTACGCCCGGCGAACTATTGCCCAGACCTGAACGTTTTGCCTTTCACGATGCACGGTATCGGATATTTAAAAAGCTCGAACTGGCGATGAGCGAAATGTGGCGCGAAGTCGGCTGATTTCACTGGTTTATTTTCAGCCGAGTGGTAATAGTGGATGTTTCGTCAACGCAATAAGGATATCTCGTGCAAATCAATCAACTGCCGTTTGGTATTACCGACTGGAGCACCATCGAAACCGAAACCCACCCCGGCGACGCAGGCTACGCGCTGTGGCGCACACAACGCTTTGGCGACATTCGCGTGCGCATGGTCGAGTATTCCGCCGGGTATGTTGCTGACCACTGGTGCAGCAAAGGCCACATTCTGCTGTGCCTGGAAGGTGAAATGGTGACAGAACTGGAAGATGGCCGCACCTTCACCCTGACGCCAGGTGTCAGCTATCAGGTGGCGGACAACGCCGAGGCGCATCGCTCTTCTACTCGCCTGGGTGCCAAACTTTTCATTGTTGATTGACTTTAGGCTGCTCAAAAAATGACAAGCCACGCGAACTGATGTACACTTGATGCATTACAATGTTCAAGTGAACATCGTCAGGAGGTTACATGTCTATGACATCTGCACTCAATCATACTCGTGGCGCGCGTGTGTTTGACCCTTCGCTGATCCCCCATGCTGACCCGTCATTTATGGATCAAATGGGGCTTCCCCGAAACCGATTGCAGGCACATAAGCTTATTACCGAAGGAATTGATGTCGGTATTGTGGTGCGCGCCGCAACAATTCTTAAAGCAACACCGATTGATGTGGCACAAATGGTGTCTATTGATCGTAATACTTATCGCCGACGTGAGAAATCCGGCAGCCAACTTTCCGTTGACCAGGGCGCGCGCATCTATCAGGTATTTGAAGTACTGGATGCCGTCATTCACCTGTTTGGCGGCGATCCCGAAGTGGCGATGCAGTGGATGTATCAACCCGCACTGGCGCTGGATGGGGCGCAACCCATAGAAATGCTGAGCACGCCAGCAGGTTGCGACGCCATACTCACCCTGACGGGTCGCCTGGAACATGGAGTGATTGTGTAATGCCACAACGGAAGGAACCGGCTGAATCAATACGTATGTTTTATCGTTTAGTGAAAGAAGAATATGTAAGCCAGGCATTTAACGGTTATGGCGCGGAAAAATGGGGCGGCCGCTGGAATCCACCTGGCACCAAAGCGGTCTACCTCAGCAGTTCCAGAGCGTTAGCATTACTGGAAACGGTGGTGCATGCAGGCAAGACGCTGCTGGAACAGAATCGATTCGTGATCTTCACCCTGGCGATCCCAGAGAGTGAAATCATTGCGCTGGATAGCAGCAAACTGCCGCGAGGCTGGGAGAAGTATCAGCAACAGGAAGCGACACAAGCCATCGGCGCGGCCTTTCTCAATCTGGAAAGTGGCTATCCGCTGCTGATGACCGTGCCGAGTATTTTAACCGGTGAAGATAACGCCCTGTTCAACCCCGACCATCCTGCTGCGGCGGACATCATCGCACATGCCACATCAACACCTTTCACCATCGATCGCCGCATCAAAGAATAGACTCAGGGCGCCCCAGGCACGCCCTGTAAACATTATTTCGCCATCGCGTAGGCTGCGGTGAGATCCACTCGCTGCCAGAATGATTGCTCAGCATTGCCCGACAACGGATAACCGTTTGGCAGCGCCGTTTTCACCATCAGATTGCGGATCTGTGCATCAGACAGATGCGGCATGGCGGTTTTCAGCAAAATCTCCGCACCCTGCGGAACTTGAACCGGCGTATTTTTCACATCCGCTTTTGGCAGGTTATAGCTCATGGTGAAGCGATAGAACGTCTTCATGTCTGGCGAACGATACGGGTCATCTTTACCCGCTGTGCGTGCACATTCAGCCAGCGAGGTACCACACTCTTTCTCCAGTGCGGCCCGCAATTGGTCACGCGCTTCTTTGAACAGTACCTGGTAACGGGCATCGTTGAGGTAAGTGGCCACGTTGCGCTCTGCCACCATGCGTGAACCCATCACATCCAGTGGGTAATGCACGCCCAATACCAGACGCGAATAACCATAGCGTGCACCGCGTGTCACCAGCGCTTCAAATCGTTCCGGCACCATTTCGGCCATTAATAAGGCATCGGTATAACCGGTATTAGTATGGCCGCTCGGGAACGACCCGCCGTCAGCGGTATAGCGCACATTGTCTTTCACCACGACGTCATCTGGCACCAAATGAATGGTGTTGCCTTCATGCAGGAAAGGACGCGGATAATTGAAGTGCTTTTTGGCGGCACTGGTGCTGACTTCACTGGCTTTGATCAGCGCGGCGGCTTTGCCGATTTCACCCTTATCATAGGCCGCCAGGAAAGCTTTGCCGAGGCGTGGCCCCATGGCATCAGACAGGAAATAGAGGCTGCTGATGGCTTCAGCATCCTGCAACGCCTGGTGACGCACATTCTGTGTGGCGTTGAGGTTGATGTTGGTCACGGTGGCGCGACTGGCGTCCAGTACGCTGGATGGCAAGGTGCTGAATCCCGACAGCAGTGCGATGCCAGCCTGCTGATTCTGCTTAGCCTTGAAATCATAGCCACTGCTTTTCAGCCAGGCTTTATCGGCTTGGGTAGAGGTTTGCCTGGCTTTTTCCAGCAGAGCGCGATTTAGCGTAGCACTATCGCCCTGCAAATATTTGCGCTCCGCCTGCAGCGACTGCTGCTCAAGCTGGGTATAACCCGGTGTAGAACCAGTAGATGTCTGTGCTGCCAGCGCGGCGGCTTGTGGCAGTGTCGTCGCGTGTGCCTGCTGAGCCAGCAGTAAAACCGTTGCAATCAGTGTGTAGCGGGTTTTCATTATTTTCCCCTGTTATCAGAACATTACCTTGCCGGGGAAATACGCTAGCACCCTGTTATGACAGATTTATTTCAATTACTTGCACTGACTTGAACAGTTTTGTACGCAAATTTGTGCCAGCGAGCCGCAGCCGCCACCGTTATCGTTTTTGCACTGAGATTGCTGCACGTAACAGTTCTGTTGGCACGCTGAGAGATCACATTTCGCTGCTACTGGCGTCAGTTGTACCACCGGTGCTTTACGTTCGGGCTGCCATTGGGTTTGTGCCAAGGCGCTGACGCTCAAAAATAGGGTGAAAACCATTATCCACTTCATGGGAAACTCCTCTTTAAAACGCTTTAAAGAGTATGACGCCTCCTCAAACAAATACCATGATGAAACTTTCGATTCAGATAAAGCCGTGAAAAGCGCTTTTTAAGTGCATGGTGTTGCGCCAAAATAGTGCATATCCAAATAAAGGAAATTTGTATTATTTTATATATATCAATTATTTAAACAATTTCTTTTCGCATGCAATCATTGGTACAAAAGTTGCAAGCATTTACCGGTAGATAAAGGAGACGGTGATGAAAGCGATTGTAATTGGAGCGGGTATCGGTGGCATGAGCGCGGCGATCGCGCTGGAGAAAGCGGGATTTGAGACGGCGGTATTTGAGGCAGTAAAAGAGATGAAACCTGTTGGTGCCGCCATCTCTATCTGGCCAAACGGCGTGAAGTGCCTGAATGCGCTGGGTATGAAAGAGCCGTTGCGCGCACTGGGCGGCAACATGGCTTTCATGGCCTACAACGATGGGCACAGCGGTAACACCCTGACCCGCTTCAGCATGACGCCACTGGTGCAACAGGTGGGCGAATACCCTTACCCGGTCGCACGCGCAGAGCTGCAGGCGATGCTGATTGATACCTATGGCCGTTCGCGCATTCAATTTGGCAAACGCGTCACACAAGTCGAGCAAACCGATACCGGTGTTACCGCCTGGTTTGATGATGGCACTCAGGAAAGTGGTGATTTCCTGATCGCTGCCGATGGCACGCATTCGGTGATTCGCCACTATGTGTTGGGTGAAAGCGTTGAGCGCCGCTATGCAGGCTACGTTAACTGGAACGGTTTGGTGACCATCGATGAGAGCATCGCCCCGGCCGATCAATGGACCACCTTTGTGGGCGAAGGTAAACGTGTTTCGCTGATGCCAGTCAGCGATAACCGCTTCTACTTCTTCTTTGACGTGCCATTGCCTAAAGGCCTGCCAGAGGATCGTTCTACACTCAAAAACGATCTGCGCGGTTACTTCGAGGGCTGGGCCGATCCGGTGCAACGCCTGATAGACAACATCAATCCAGACACCACTAACCGCGTGGAAATTCACGATATCGAACCCTTTAGCCGTTTTGTGAAAGGTCGCGTGGCGCTGCTGGGCGATGCGGCGCACAGCACCACACCTGATATCGGTCAGGGCGGTTGTGCCGCGATGGAAGATGCGGTGGTGCTGGCACAGACTTTGGCCTCGCACTCATTGGGCATTGAAGATGCGCTCCTGCGTTACGAAGCGCGTCGCGTGGAACGCACCAAAGATCTGGTGTTAAAAGCGCGCAAGCGTTGCGATGTCACCCATGCGAAAGATGCAGCAGTTACCGCTGCATGGTATGCAGACCTGAAAAATGAAACCGGCGAGCGGGTGCTGGCCGGTATGTGTGACACCATTGAAGGTGGACCGCTGGGTTAAGCGCCTTCGGGCGGCCTGAAGGTCGCCCCTACGATTCTAAGCCGCGATTTTTCAGCATCGGGCCAATTTCCGGTGCTTTACCGCGCCACGCCAGCCATAAATGCTGCAGATCGCTGCTGTTTCCACGTGACAGAATGTGTTCCCGGAATTGTTGGCCATTTTCGCGGGTTAACCCGCCTCGCTCCTCAAACGCCTGATAGCCATCATCGGCCAGCATCTGCGTCCAGATATAAGCGTAATAACCGGCGGCGTAGCCACCTCCCCAGATATGACGGAAATAGCTGGAGCGATAGCGCGGTGGCACCGCTGCCAACGCGATGTTTTCTGCGGCCAACGCCTGAAGCTCGAAGTGGCTGACATCCTGCGGATTATCATGGGTCGTCAGTGAATGCCACTGCAGATCAAGCAGCGCGGCTGCCAGCAACTCCGTCATGTCATAGCCTTTATTGAATTTAGAGGCCTTGACCATCTTTTCGCGCAGTTCGGCCGGCATCGCTTCACCGCTCTGATAATGACGCGCATAGTTGGCGAAGACCGCTTCATGGCTGGCCCAGTGCTCGTTAATCTGCGAAGGGAACTCGACAAAGTCACGCGGCGTATTGGTACCAGAGAGGCTCGGGTAGCGCTGCGTCGCGAATAAACCATGCAAGGCGTGACCAAATTCATGGAACAGGGTGATCACCTCATCCCAGTTAATGAGTGCGGGTTGCCCTGCCTGCGGTTTGGTGTAATTACAGACGTTATAAATCACCGGTTGAGTACCGAGCAGCGTGGTCTGATCGACGAAGTTGCTCATCCAGGCACCACCGCTTTTATTGTCACGCTTAAACAGATCGGTGTAGAACAGCGCTAGCGGAGCCTCATCCGCATCAAAGATTTCGTATACGTTGACGTCAGGATGATAAACCGGAAGGTCATGGCGCTGCTCAAATCGGATACCAAACAGTTGGCTTGCCGACCAGAACACGCCTTTCTCCAGCACGCTGTTGAGTTCAAAGTAAGGGCGGATTTGGCCCTCATCCAGCGCATACTTCGCTTTACGCACCTGCTCAGCGTAAAAATTCCAGTCCCACGCACGCAGCGGGAAACTGTGGTGCTGCTGCTCAATCAGTTGCTGGATGTCTGCCGCTTCACGCTCGGCACGCGCCCGGGCTGCTGGAACGATGTTACGCATAAAATCAAACGCCGCATCCGGCGTTTTTGCCATCTGATCCTGCATGCTCCACTCAGCATAAGTGTTGAAGCCCAGCAGTTTAGCCTGCTCTGCGCGCAGCTGTGCCATACGCAAGACGATGGCGCGCGTATCGTTATCATCGCCCTGTTCGCTACGCGTCAGTGCTTGATTAAACAGCGCCTCACGCGTGGCACGGACTTCAAGTGACTGCAATGCCGGTTGTTGCGTGGTGTTTTGCAACGGAATGAGCCACTCGCCGGTTAAGCCGCGCGCTTCGGCAGCGGCTTTGGCGTGAGCCAGTTCTTCTTCAGTCAATCCTGCCAATGCCGCGGGGCTGCTGACGGTATAGGCACCCGCTTTGGTGGCCGCCAGCAGTTTGTTGCCAAAGCGCGTACTGAGCGTAGCCAACTCTTGATTACAGGCACGTAGTTGCTGTTTATCGGCATCACTCAGGCTGGCACCGGCGAGCTGGAACTGCTGCCAGGTGACCTCCACTAAACGCATCGACTCGGCATCTGGGCACGCTGATCCCCGATGTTGATAGACGCTGTCGAGGCGCGCAAACAGTTGGCTGTTGAGATGAATTTCATCGCTAAGCGCAGTGAGCTTTGGCGTGATTAACTCATCAATCTCCTGCAGGCGATCGCTGGTATTGGCGGAGGTCATGGCACCGAACACCTTTTCAACGCGATTCAACAGCTGTCCGCAGCGCTCCAGCGCTTCGTAGGTATTGGCGAAGGTGGCAGGCTCAGGGTGGTTGGCAATCGCCGCGACTTCCTGACGCTTTTCTTCAATGCCCGCTTCCAGCGCAGGTAAAAAATCCTCTTCCTGGATGAGGTCAAACGGCGGGGTTTGATATGGTAACGTACTGACGGTGAAAAACGGATTTGCTCGTGAAGTCATTATCGCTCCTGATAATCAGCAACGCCGCAACCGGTGCGGCGGGATGTTTCTATCCTGGCAGCTTCAACGCCGCTCAACAACCGCCATGCTGGCGCTGATACACACTAATGATCTCGCCAGCTACCGCCACGGCGATCTCAGCCGGCAATTTTCCTTTCACGTCCGGTAGACCTAACGGACAGCGCAATCTTTCCAGCGCTTCAGCGGCAATGCCCTTGCCCGCCAGGCGATAGCGAAAACGTTGTGCCTTAGTGGCGGAGCCAATCACCCCGAGATAGCGAAAATCCCCGCGACGTAATATCGCTTCACTCAGCGCAAAATCCAGCGGATGGTCGTGTGTCATCACAATGAAATAGCTGTCAGGCGCAGCCTCTCTAACGCAGTCGATCGGGTCTTCAACCTGACACACCGTGACACCTGGCGGAACCGCCCGAAACTGTGCGGCACGGCTATCAATCCAGGTGATTTTGCAGGGTAAGGTGGCTAACAGATTGACCAGCGCTTGCCCCACATGCCCCGCACCATAAACCTGAATCTCAGGCTGCTGTTGCATTAGCGGCTCAAACAGCAGCGTGGCATGACCGCCACAGCACTGACCGAGACGGGCGGCCAGTGCGAACTCTTCGGTGCGCGGTTGCAGGCTACGTTGCTGCAGCATTTCTCGCGCCAGCGCAATACACTGGTATTCCAGATGGCCGCCGCCAACGGTGAGGAAGGTGTCGCTGGCGCTGACCACCATCTTGCTGCCGCTGTCACGTGGCACAGAGCCCCGCTGGCTCAGCACGGTGATTAACACGCAACTCTCACGCTGCTCTCGCAGCGCGTGCAATACGGCGATCCAGTCATGGTAAATCATCACCCGCTCCCGAGAGGCGCTGTACACCCCAGAAAACCCGCTCCGGTGTGGCTGGCGCATCCAGCTGTGGATGACGCCGATAGTTATCCACGCTGGCAACCGCATCTTGCAATGCGCACCATACCGCGATGCCCAACATAAACGGTGGTTCCCCAACGGCTTTCGAGTGGAAAACGGTGTCCTGTGGATTTTTGCGGTTCTCTACCAGAGTGACGCGCAGATCCTGTGGCACATCGCTGATCGCCGGAATCTTGTAACTCGCCGGCCCATCGGTGAGCAATTTGCCCTGCTCATTCCACACCAACTCTTCGCAGGTTAACCAGCCCATGCCCTGCACAAAGCCGCCCTCCACTTGCCCGATATCCAGCGCGGGGTTCAGAGAAGCGCCCACATCATGCAGAATATCCGCACGTAGAAGCCGATACTCGCCGGTAAGTGTGTCCACCAGCACTTCGCAGCATGCCGCGCCGTATGCAAAGTAATAGAAAGGTTTGCCGCGCCCAGCCTGACGATCGTAGTGAATGCCAGGCACTTTGTAGAAACCGGTGGCCGATAACGGCACCTGATTCAGCCAACCCTGCTGTGCCACCTGCGCAAAGGTGAAGTGCTGTCCCGGCACACGCACAATGCCATTGCTAAATTGAACCTCATCAGCTGAACACTGGTGCAAGCGACACAGCATCTCGGTTAAGCGATCGCGTAATATCTGTGCGGCATTCTGCGCCGCTTTACCGTTGAGATCGGCCCCGCTGGAGGCGGCGGTCGGTGAAGTATTCGGGACTTTACCGGTATCGGTTGCCGTGACCTGAATCTGGCTGATATCAATTTGCAGCACCTCTGCCACAATTTGCGCCACCTTGGTATTCAAACCCTGACCCATCTCCGTCCCGCCATGGTTCAGTTGCACCGTGCCATCGGTATAGATCAGGATGAGCGCTCCCGCCTGGTTGAGGAAGCTGGAAGTAAAGGAAATACCAAATTTGACCGGCGTTAGTGCCAGTCCTCGTTTCATAACGCGCTGGCTGGCGTTAAAGGCGGTGATCTCAGCGCGTCGTTGCGCGTACTCACTGCTGGTTTCCAGCTGCGCAGTCATCTCTTGCAACAGGTTGTCTTCAACCTGCTGATGGTAATGGGTAATATTGCGGTCGTGCTTGCCGTAGTAGTTGCGTTTGCGCAGTTCAAGCGGGTCAAGCCCACGTTCGCGGGCGATGTGATCCATGATCTGCTCGATAGCCACCATCCCCTGTGGTCCACCGAAACCGCGATAGGCGGTATTGGAGGCAGTATGGGTGCGACAGCGATACCCAGTGATCAGCGCATCGCCAAGGTAATAGGCGTTATCTGCGTGGAACATCGCACGATCGACAATCGATCCGCTAAGATCGAGCGAATAACCGCAGTTGCCTGCCAGATCAATTTTGACTCCGCAAAAAATGCCCTGATCGTCAAAGCCGACATCGTAACGCACATAGAAAGGATGGCGCTTACCGGTGATGCGCATATCATCCCGGCGTGCGAGGCGCATTTTCACTGGCCGACGCAACTGCCGGGCCGCGATGGCACACAAGCACGCCACGCCAGCCGCTTGCGTCTCTTTCCCCCCGAAGCCCCCGCCCATGCGGCGCATATCAATGGTGACTTTGTTCATGGTGATATCCATCACTTCAGCCACCAGTTTCTGCACTTCCGTAGGGTTTTGCGTCGAAGAGTAAACCTGCAGCGTGTCATCTTCGCCGGGGATCACTAACGCAACCTGAGTTTCCAGATAGAAATGCTCTTGGCCACCAATGTGGAATTCACCCTGAATACGATGCGGCGCACGCGCCAGCGCGGCTTCCACATCACCGCGCTGGTGGATGTGCGGCTGTTGTACGAAGTGCTGTTTATCCAGAGCCTCGCGCACATCAAGAATGGCGGGCAGAGGCTGATATTCAATAATTGCCGCCGCAGCGCCCGCACGCGCCGCTTCCGGGGAGTCTGCTGCCACCGCAATCACGATTTGTCCCAGATATTCCACGCTGTCTTGCGCCAGCAGCGGATCGCCTGGTTCAAGAGGGCCAACATCATTGAGTCCGGGCACATCGCGCCACGTCAGCACGCTGACCACGCCGGGGATCGCATAGCAGGGCTGTACATCGATATGCGTGATGCGGGCATGCGCGTGTTCACTCAAGCGCGGGCAAAGATGCAGTAAGCCCGGTAAGTCGGGTTTGTCATCAATGTAGTAGGCTTCACCAGTGACATGCTTGTCAGCACTTTCATGCTTTTGACTGCGTCCAACACCGGTTTTCATCTCAGTGGCAAACTGGCTTTTCAGCAGCGTTTCGGTCAGCTCGGGTCGGTTATGAGACATAACGCGCTACCTCCGTGATAGTCAGTTCGCCCGTAGTCTGGGCGTAATAGCGGCGCAATAAATTGCGCGCCACCTGCAAGCGATAGTCTGCGCTGGCTCGAAAATCGCTCAAGGGCTGAAAATCCTGACTGAGTGCAGCGCAGGCTTTTTCGATACTCGCTTGATTTAATGGCATCCCATTCAACGCGGCTTCAGCAGCAATAGCACGTTTTGGGGTAGCGGCCATGCCACCAAAGCCCAGTCGTGCATGCTGCACCACGCCATTCTCCACCTGAATATTGATGGCGACGAACACTGCCGAAATATCATCGTCCAGACGTTTAGCCACTTTCCAGGCGCTAAAATCAGGTGACACCGTCACTTTTGGAATGATGATAGAGTGTATAAACTCCCCCGCCTGCAGCAAAGTTTGCCGATAGCCGGTGAAGAACTGGTCGAGTGGCACCTCACGCATCACTTCACCTTTCTGCAATGCCAAACGCGCATTCAACGCCAGAAGCATCGGCGCACAGTCGCCAATCGGTGAAGCATTCCCGATGTTGCCACCCAGCGTGCCCTGATTGCGAATTTGCAGTGACGCAAAACGCTCCAGTGTGGCGCTAAAAGCCGGGATTTTGTCGGCCAGGAAGTGGTAACAGTGATGCAGCGGCGCGGCCGCTCCCAGCCGGAACGTGTCCTCATCTTCGCTGCACTCGGCTAATTCCTGCACCTGCTCTAAGGCGATCAACAATGGCAGACGTTGATACTGCTGGGTAATTTGCAAAGTCAGATCAGTGCCGCCCGCCAGCAAACGCGCGTCAGGATACTGCTCATAAAGCGCGGCTAACTGCGCCAGCGTTTTCGGCACAAAACAGCGGCTGCCGTTGGCTTCAAGGGTTTGCACTTCTGTGTTGTTCAATGCCTGAAGCCGCTGCACCAGCGCGGTTTCATCAGCCGTAAATGCATCCGTTGCTGGCTGCTCACACGCCTGCTGCGCCGCTGCCATAATCGGGCGATAGCCGGTACAGCGGCACAGGTTGCCCGCCAGCGCCTGTTCAGCATGGTGCGGATTCCAGCCTTGACTGTTTTTTTGCAAGGTAAACAGGGACATGACAAATCCCGGCGTACAATAACCGCATTGCGAGCCGTGGCAATCCACCATGGCCTGCTGCACGCTGTGCAGTTCACGCCCCTGCTTGAGATCTTCTACGGTAATCAACTGTTTGCCTTGCAAACTGCTCACCAGTGTCAGGCAACTGTTGACCGTTTGATACTGCATGCGCCCCGCCACCACTTTACCCAGCGTTACGGTACAAGCACCGCAGTCTCCTGACGCGCAGCCTTCCTTGGTGCCGCGCCGCTGCTGCTGGTTGCGCAGGTAATTGAGCACCGTGAGATTGGGGTCTAAAGCCGTCTCGGTGATCAGACGGTTGTTGAGCAGGTACTGGATCATGCGGTTATCTCCTCGCCATTCCTCTGCCAGACGGGTTTGCCACTCAGCCAGGTTTGGGCAATATTGCGGTCATCCCCCAGCGTCATCATGACAAACAGGCGTTCCCAGATGTCTTTACTGTTGGCGCTGCGTAATTTTTGCAGCGGTGACACCGCCGGATCGAGCACCACGAAATCGGCCTCTTTACCAGGGTTGAAGTTGCCAATTTTGGCATCTAAATCGAGCGCATGCGCCCCGCCCAATGTGGCGTGGTAGAAGGCTTCACAGGCACTGAGTCGGTATTGTTGCAGCTGCCCAACTTTGTAAGCTTCCCCCAGGGTTTGCAGCATATTAAAAGTCGTACCTGCGCCGACATCGGTTCCGATACCCATGCGCACGCCCTGCTGCCAGCAGCGTTTGATGTTGAACAATCCGCTGCCGAGAAACAGGTTGGAGGTGGGACAGAATGCGATGGAGGAATCGGTATCGTGCAGGCATTGCCATTCGCGATCTTCCAGATGCAGGCAATGCGCAAACACACTGCGCTTCCCAGTCAGTTGGTGCTGGTGATACACATCAAGGTAGCCGTCGTGCTCAGGGAACAATTCGTTCACCCAGGCAATTTCCTGCTGGTTCTCACTGAGGTGTGTGTGCAGCCAGGTATCAGGGAACTCTTCACGCAGTTGACGCACCTTTTCCAGCAGCGCCGGTGATGAGGTTGGCGCAAAGCGCGGCGTCAATGCATAGCTAAGCCGACCTCGCTGGTGCCAGCGCTCAATCAGTTCTCGGGTATGCTGATAACTCTCTTCGGGGGTTTCGGTAAGATATTCCGGCGCGTTGCGATCCATCATCACCTTGCCAGCAATCAATCGCATATCGAGCTTTTCCGCCGCACTGAACAAGGCGTCAACGGACTGTTTATGGACGGTGCCAAACACTAGCGCACTGGTGGTGCCATTCGCCAAGAGCTGCTGCAAGAAGAAGGCGGACATCTGCGCGGCGTGGTCCGGGCAGTGATATTGGCTCTCGACCGGGAAGGTGTATTGGTTCAGCCACTCCAGTAGTTGCTCGCCAAAAGCTCCAATCATCTCTGTTTGCGGATAGTGGATGTGGGTGTCGACAAAGCCCGGCACGATGAGTTTACCGCGCAGATCGATCACCTGAGCGGCATCAACGCGCCCTTCTGCGATCTCCCAACTTTCCAGCGCAACCACTTTGCCATCACGCAGCGTTAGTAGGCCATCTTCGAGATAGCGTGCGTTGGCCGCAATCTCATCTGGCTGTACAGCCAGGGCGGTGAAGTCAAAGAAGCTGGCGCGCAGCAGGGTTTCAGAGGCGTAAGGCATAAAAGTTCCTTGATACATGTCATTGCAGATAATTGCCTTGAAAGTGAATTGCAAGGGACATGCCAAAGCTTAGAACAAAAAATACTGTTTCATTTCAATAAAATAGATGATTTTTACTGAATTTGAGGGCAGGATCAATTCGCAAACGAATGCGCAACCGTTTGCTTACAATGGCAAACGGTTGCTATTGGTAAAGGATATGAAAATCGCAAAAATAGCCTAGTAACACCCGTGATTTTCTGCGCGATGTCGGTGCAATAGCGCACTCTTTTTGTGCACGAAGAATCCTGCAACACACCGGTTAGGGTTTTCATGAGCATGGTGTCAGGGTTAATGCTAAGGTGTGGTAGAGAACCTGAAATCGTTTAAGGATAAGTTTGATGTTAATGGTTAATTTTATGATTTTTAAGTTTAAATATAGAAAATCATAAAGTTAGCCATGAGCTAAAACCTGCCAACCTCTGCTAATGACATCTTTTCCTGTCCCTTTTTTGCCCCCTTCTGACCAGTTATGCCCCTGGATTTGCCCCTTTTTTGCCTTTATGTCTGTTCCTGATATCAAAAACACAATGCCGCTTTTTTGATGAGTAAATCGTCATGCTGTTAAGTACTCGCAGAACTAGTCACAACTCCACCCGTACTACATACCAGGATAAATCATGCTAAAAATCACTTTCTTCGCAGTTTCACTGCTGGTGGGTAGTCATGAAGGTTTTGATGACAAAGCACGGCACCCTGACACGACGGATTATGCCGCCCGACCATCTTTTACCGAGGGGTATGAAAAATTCATATTCGCAGTGCCTGATAACAACATCAGTGCTGGAGAAGCCAGAACTCACCGGCTTGATGCAGGAAAACATCATCCGACGCTCAGAGAGTTGAAACAGGGACGCAGTAAGCTGAACAAAGAGAATGGTACCAGTCATAGCTGGCATGACTATGTGGCGTGAAAGGACTTCGTATTCTTAGTGAGAAATCATCCCTGTCCTTATCAAACTGCACCTAATTGAAGGAAGGCAACTCGTTGTTCGTGAATGAATGCCCGCAGTTGCTGACATTCATCTTAAGAAGGAAAGTCTGATGGTTAGTTTACAGATGATGGTCTGTCGATGGCATCGCCTGAATTCAGACAGAATACGCATTCTGAAAGATGCCATGAGTGATGTTGCGCCATAACGTACTGAGATGCCTGAGTGGCAGAGGTAAATGATCCTAAGAACAGTCGTTTTTCTCTAGCAGGTAATCTTACACACTGGCTACGATGAAGCGTACAACGACCGTCGTGTTCCGGTGCGCTTATCGTATAGAATTCGTAATTCATTGTCGGCATGACTTTCCCTCTTACATATCTTATTCAAAAATCAATCCTTGCGGGAACCAACACAGACTCTGTGATAAAGTGGCCCAGTAAGGATAGCAATATTTGTAATATCCAAATTAATTTTAGAAGCATATCTAAATTTAGTGAGAATTCTTTATGCGTTTTTTCTGAAATGAGAGGTAAATCTTTATCTGCATGTTGTTCAGCTCAAAGAGTTAAGATTTTGCATCTGATACACATGGTAAATAATCACCTTGAGTATCCAAAGGATAAGTTCCATATCATCACTTTTGCGCTTGGCTTATTTTCCTCCTGTAGGGGATATGGTAATCATTCATAGCCAAAGTATGTTCATACCAACAATTTCGTTCGATGAGTAATATCCAACTTTCCTGACTGAGATTAACTGGAAACTATGGCACGAGTAATTGACACTAAAGTTCTTTCTCAGTGCAGGGTAAATCACTCTGCCTCTTGCATTTCATAAATAGTCATCTGCCTAATCCTGCCCCTCTATGACGACTCGCTTACTCCATCAGAATAAATATGGGTGCGCATCTGGTGCATTTTAATTTAATGACTACGCTAAACAATAACTGCTGGTTTTTATTTCATTTAATTAACAAGAAAATTTTGGGAGAACAGTCATGGCTGAACCCTGGATTAATGATGGTGTTGTTGTAACAGAATCCGCTCGCGGATTACCGCTGAAACGAATTTCATGGAGCGCTGTAATTGCTGGTGTTATCGCTGCGCTGATTGTTCATCTTTTACTGGGTATTTTAGGTACTGCGATCGGTGCATCCGTGATTGATCCTCAGCAGGAATCTCATCCACTCGAACATATCGGAACTGGTGCACTAATATGGACCGGCACCAGTATGGCTCTGGCCATAATTGCCGGGGGGTACGTTGCTGGCCGGCTTGCTCAGCGTGAGGGAGCCCTTCATGGTTTGCTGATGTTTGGCGTCAGTACGCTCATAACGCTATGGCTGGCGTTTTCACTTGCAAGCGGTGTAATTGGAGGAGCATTTTCTATTCTGGGCGCGGGCTCAAGTGCGGTTGGCAGCGGAGTTTCGGCAGTAGCGCCTTCCGTCGGCAACATCGCTAAGGAAAAGCTTCAGGAAAACAACATAAACCTCGATCAGTTACAAAACGAATTACAAACCACTCTCCGTCAGACTGGTAAGCCTGAACTGCAACCTGAGAAGCTCCAGCAGGACGTGAGTAAAGAGGCAAACGGTGCAGAGGATCAGGCTAAGGAAACAGTTCAGAATCCTCAGAACGCTGACAACGATATCGTAAACTGGATACAGGGTGTCATTAATCGCCATTCAGATACGCTTCAGGCAGCTGACCGTGAGGCACTGAAAAACGTTATTAAAGCCCGCACGGGTAAGAGCGATCAGGAAGCCGAGCAGATTGTTAACCAGACGGCTGACAGCTATCAGAAAGCCGTTGCTCAGTTTCAGCAACTGAAACAGCAGGCTGAGCAAAAAGCTCGCGAAGCAGCAGAAAAAGCTGCCGCTGTTACTGCCAAGGCAAGCTGGTTCACTTTCTTTATTTTAATCCTCGAAGCTCTGCTGGCTGCTGTATTTGGTCGCATTGGTAGACGTACACAGCCTCAGACTGTTTTAACCAATGAAAGGCATCACTGATTTTTCGTCATCGCTTTGATTTTAAGTTCTGAGCGATATCAACATTTGAGAAATTGTTCCCACCATTGACAGTAAATGGTGTCTGGTGGGAACGCTGTGCTTTTGTGATTCTGTTCCCTTTGATTTTGATAAAGGTAGGAGCGCAAAAAATAAGCGGATCGTAAAATTTCTGTTCATCTTCAACAGCACCTTACCATCTAAGGGCTTAAAAATGAGGATTTTTTCATTACATTATTTTGAATAACCCACCCTCTCATTTGATTCATTAATTTTCCCAGACCCTCAAGCCTTACGGCTACGCTTAAATAAAGATCTAATACACCAGCTTTTTTTGATTGGCAACCATCACACACATGAAAATAAGCAAAGCGGGAACAACAGAGTCTCCTTAAAATATTTCACCACTCCCTTTTTGACCTATATTTCATAGGGTGAATTGATAACTCTAATGGGATAATGGCAATGTCGAATGAAACATCAAAAAAAGCTTTAGAGCAACGTGCTCCATTTAAGGGGCCTGAGTCCTCTCAACCGGGAATGGGTTCTCTTGCACCTGGAGATGGTTCACATCAGCCGCCGTCCGAACCTACTCCGCCTGGAAAGCAGCCCACATCGCCGGGCAGCCTTAAGGCACCTGAGACGCAGAACGCCAAACTTGAGCAACTTGAGGTGCACCGTAAAAATGGCACGGACCAGAGTCTGACGACGAATCAGGGAACGCGGATCGCCAATGACCAGAACTCATTACGTGCTGGCGCACGTGGGCCAACCCTGCTTGAAGACTTCATCATGCGGGAAAAAATTACGCATTTTGATCATGAGCGCATCCCCGAACGCATCGTTCATGCACGAGGTTCAGCAGCGCACGGATATTTTCAGCCCTATCGCTCATTAAAGGAGCTGACTAAGGCACATTTCCTGTCCGCCCCCGATCAAATAACGCCTGTATTTGTTCGTTTTTCAACTGTGCAGGGCGGCGCGGGATCGGCTGATACGGTGCGAGACATCCGCGGATTTGCCACGAAGTTCTATACCGATGAGGGTGTGTTTGATTTAGTCGGAAACAACACGCCGGTGTTCTTTATTCAGGATGCGCATAAATTCCCTGATTTTGTTCACGCTGTTAAGCCTGAACCGCACAACGAAATCCCCCAGGGTCAGAGTGCGCATGATACTTTCTGGGACTATGTTTCGCTGCAGCCAGAAACGCTACACAACGTTATCTGGGCGATGTCCGACCGTGGGATCCCCCGCAGCTATCGGACTATGGAAGGTTTCGGTATTCATACCTTCCGTCTCATCAATGCAGAGGGCAAAGCTACCTTTGTGCGCTTTCACTGGAAGCCAGTTGCAGGTAAAGCCTCCTTGCTTTGGGATGAATCACAGAAGCTGACCGGACGCGACCCGGATTTTCATCGTCGGGACCTGTGGGAAGCGATAGAAGCCGGCGATTTTCCTGAATATGAATTAGGTCTACAGCTCATCCCTGAGGAGGATGAGTTCAAATTTGACTTTGATATTCTGGATGCAACCAAACTCATCCCGGAGGAGCTGGTACCGGTGGAGATCGTGGGAAAAATGGTACTGAACCGCAATCCGGACAATTTCTTCGCTGAGACAGAACAGGTAGCCTTCCATCCAGGACACATTGTTCCCGGGCTGGATTTTACCAACGATCCATTACTGCAGGGCCGACTCTTCTCTTATACCGATACGCAGATCAGTCGTCTGGGCGGTCCGAATTTTCATGAGATCCCCATCAATCGCCCGGTTTGTCCTTACCACAACTTCCAGCGTCAGGGCATGCATCGTCAGGACATTGATACTAATCCAGCGAATTATGAGCCCAACTCAATCAATGATAACTGGCCACGAGAAACGCCCCCTGCAGCTGAGGGAGGTGGATTTGACAGTTATCAGGAACGCATTGAAGGGCATAAGGTGCGCGAGCGGAGTCCTTCGTTTGGTGAATATTACTCTCAGCCACGGTTATTCTGGTTAAGCCAGACACCTGTCGAGCAGGAGCATATTATCGGTGCCTACTCATTTGAGTTAAGCAAAGTCGCACGCCCGTATATTCGTGAGCGCGTTATCGATCATTTACTGAATATAGACATCGCTCTGGCACAGGGTGTAGCCGAAAATCTGGGGATTTCGTTAACCGACGAGCAGTTAAATACTACACCAGCACCTGCTGTAAATGGTCTGAATAAAGATCTAAGCCTCAGCCTGTACGCAAAACCTGATGGAGAGATAAAAGGTCGCCAGGTTGCTTTACTTATCAGTGATGGGGTCAAGTCTGCTGATGTGCTAGCAGTATTACAGGGGCTCAAGGCTGTAGGTGTCCATACAAAATTACTGGCTTCACACATGGGACAGGTCCGTGCTGATGACGGTTCCGTTTTACCTGTTGATGCGACTTTTGCCGGACTCCCTTCTCTGACGTTTGATGCTGTGTTTGTGCCTGACGGTAATATTGATGCGTTGCTGCTGAGTGGTGACAGCAGATACTTCCTGCTGGAAGCGTATAAGCACCTGAAAGTGATTGGTCTCAGTGGTGAAGCCAGACGTTTCAAAACGCAGTTTGCGCTGAAAGACGATGAAGCTGAAGAAGGCATCGTTGATGGAGACCAGTCAGATGATGCAGTGCTCAGTGCATTTATTGATGCAATGAAAGAACACCGTATCTGGTCACGCAGTCAGAAAGCCCTCTCAGTGCCTGCCTGACTGTTTGAATGTCACATCCAGTTATGTCCGATGGATGTGACTTTGCTGCATTCGATGTCAGAGCATCGGGCTCTGTCGATTCGGTGAATTCTTTTTATCGTGTGCCAGACTTATAGCTGAGTTATTCATAAAGGGAGAATGATATGAACAAAGCCTCATGGTTCGCAGTTATGCTGATGTTGAGTTCCGGCGCATATGCCGAACAAGGTGGGTTCGAACAGGGGAAAACCCCTCCTCCGCAGCAAAAAGAGGATGCAGGTTACAAAGGATCAGAAGACACAGCCGAGACGCCGGTCTCACTCATTAAAGATTTCCGTCAGGGGGGATACGTCACACTTGAAGGATATATCGTTAAAAAGGTGGGTAGCGACATGTACCAGTTCCGCGACAGCTCAGGGACAGTTATCATTGATGCGCCAGCGTCCACCTTCAAAGGGAAGACTTACAGTGCTGAAGACAAGGTGCGTGTCAGCGGTAAAGTATTCGGCAAAGGAGAGAGTGCACACCTGAAGGTTTCGCGGATAGATGAACCCTGAATCGCAACAATATTACCTCTGCCAGTCACAATGGTAGGGGTAATCCCCTTCAGGAATTTAATCCGGTATCAGCTCCTCGCCCTTTCTTAACAGCTTTGCCGCGTCTAATGCAAAGGCCTTTACCTGTATGTCCTTTGACGAAGCAGCAATCCTCTCAAGCTCATAGAGTATATTCTCCTTGTTTATTGCCACGCCTCTCGCTGTCAGTTCAATTACAGCCGTTCCAATGGCACAGCCAATCATTCCTGCTCTGTGTTCTCTCATCGCTTTCCCGCCCGTGGTGAGCGTCAGTTTGATTTTAAAATAAAAATAGAACGAAAATCCGAACTTTCAAGATAACCTAACGTCATAACTTATATGGAGATTATCCCATGTAACGAATTTTGCCCGCCCGTGCGGGCCTTTTTTTGCTCGCTGATACCGTCAGAAAGGGCATCCGTCCGTAGCGCTCATGGTCATCACTTCATGAGTCACGACCCCAACGATCGTGACATCATCAAGCAAATCCCCCATGAACATCAGGTCGTCTTCAGTCACTATCCTTAGCGGATACGAGTAGAGCACGCCCCACTCAGGAACGCCTGACACACTAATCAAAACAGTGCTGCCATCTACAGGTTTTTTCAGCTCGTCAATCATGCAGCTACGCCCTTTCAACTCAACGAGATAGCATGTATCAGTTACAGGCAGCAGTTTCTGCAGAGGGCTGAGTAAAAACGTTACCTCGCGACGGGCAGGTCCGAAAACCGGGTAGTGTATGCCGGCGACAGCATTTCCCGCTTCATTGCCCAGGTCTTGTTTACCCCTTGTCCCGCAAACCATAATTTCCCCTTTCCGCTCTGATTAAGGCCGTCAACAACGCGCATCAGCGCTTCACTGTTAGCCTGTGGTTTGAACTCATCGAAGAGATTGAGCTGGGAAACACCCTGACTGTAAAAATCCCCCAGCATGACCCCTGCCTTCATAAAACGACATCCATCCAGCCAGATATGATCCAGTGACTCCATGGCCACGCGAACAATATCTCTTGTGTCATTCGAGGGCGTCATCAGCTTTCCCATCGCCTGGTTGCCGTAAAACGTCTCCCCAACCGCATGGGGGTTTGTACGCACAAACACTGCGATCTGCCTGCAGTATTGCCGTTCGCTTCGCAGCTTTTCAGCTGCGCGTTCGGCATACGCGCAAACCGCCTGACGCATGTCCTGGTATTCGGTGATACGGGATCCAAACGAACGCGAGCACACAATCTGCTGTTTCGTCGGGGCAAACTCCTCCAGCCCGAGGCAGGGTTCTCCTCGCAGCTCCCGGACGGTACGCTCCAGCACAACGTTGAAGTGCTTACGGATGATATATGTGCTCTGCTCCGACAGGTCTTTCGCCGTGATGATGCCCATTGCATTCAGCTTTTTGCTGATGCGGCGCCCTACTCCCCAGACATCCTCAACCGCCACCAGCGCCATCAGCTTGCGCTGACGATCCAGGTTCGACAGATCGAGCACACCGCCTGTCTTAGTCCATTTTTTTGCGGCGTGGTTGGCGAGCTTGGCCAGCGTCTTGGTGGGTGCAATGCCGACCCCGACGGTGAGATGCGTGTCCTGCTTAACCCGCGCACGAATATCCCGACCGTAATCCTCCAGCACGCGGCAGTTACGCACGCCAGTCAGATTCATGAAGGCTTCATCGATTGAGTAAATTTCAACTGCTGGCGCCATGTCTTCCAGCGTGGTCATGACCCGGTTGCTCATGTCGGCATAAAGGGCATAGTTCGAGCTGAACACTTGTACCTTGTGCCGACGGAATTCGTCTTTAAGTTTGAAGTAAGGCGCGCCCATGGGGACATTGATGGCCTTGGCTTCTGCCGACCTTGCGATGACACAACCATCGTTGTTACTGAGCACAACGACAGGTTTGCCACGCAGGTCAGGCCTGAATACCGTTTCACAACTCGCGTAAAACGAGTTCACATCCACCAGGGCAAACATTACCGGCCCATCGTCTTAATGGAGTGCTTCACCACACCGAAGATTTCAAACTGGTCCGGATCTGGTATCGGTATGACTGAGTGTGCCGCATTCATTGGTTTGAGATGCAGGAACGGTTTCAGCATAAGCTGTTTGACGGTGAACTCACCCGCAATGGCCGCGACGATGATGTCACCGTGTTCCGCTTTGACGGAACTGTCAACCACCAGCATATCGCCATCGTTGATACCGCCCTCAGTCATGGAGTCACCGCTGACTCTGATGAAATAAGTCGAACTCGGGTGACTCACAAGAAGATTATTGAGGTCAAGGCGCTGTTCAACGTAGTCCTGTGCCGGCGACGGGAAGCCGCAGGGAACACGGGCGATAAAAAGTGGTAACTCAAGAACGGCGCGGATATCCGCAGGTCTGAAAAACTCCATAATGATGCCCTAGTCAGATACTGTATATTTAAACAGTAGTATCTAACTGCACCATCAATCAAGTCACCTCTTGAGTGTTTTTAAGAAGGTGTTGGTGTGAAAAGGAATTTTGTCGAACTTCTTGGTCAGGCAATACGGTGACGGGTGTCAAAACTGAAATTATGCAGATGACGGGCTCGTGTTCAGCTCCACATGAAAGGAGAAAAATATTGCAGAACATCATACCGCTTCGGTTAAGTACCTTTATATTCCCTTTAAAAATAATTAGTTAATGACTTATCGGAAATTAATGGAATTTAATGAGTTAATTTAACAACTTCTGGCACTCAGTAAAAAGTGGTCTAAGGTATGTGGGCCAGTCATTGGCTGGAAGCACAGCACACAGGATGCGTTTCATGCGAGAGAGACATTCCTAAGCCACTGCTTTTGCCCGCCTTGTGCGGGCTTTTTTTTTAACTGTTGAGCGTCCGATATCAGGCTATTCGAGTCGTTTAACACGAATACCGATATGTGAAAGGCAAAGCTAATCTAAATCCTTCCACGGCTCCGCTTTTGGTTGATACAGACCTGCACTATGCTTTATGAGCAAAATGATCAGGTGTTAGTGACCGGAACTGTAATACTAAGCGCTGAGTTAGTGAAGTGATGATGACTGCACCCTATCACTGCAAGTATTTGTGACAACGTCACTAAGCTACCCGATCTGACAACTGGCTATATTCCACCGGTGTGGTGGTAAGACACTGTTTGCTGGTCAATGACTGCAAACCCTTCTGCACCATAACAGCACGCTCTGAATACAGGTGACTTATGGATGTTTCACCAAGATTTGTCGTTGTACTGAACATTGTTGCAGTTGTCGTTTTGATTATTGGTTTATCTGAGCATCTGAACTGGTTCTGAAATCCTAAACCTGCGGTCGAACAGCACTCTGACCATGTAAACAATTCACTGAAGAATGCACGCGGGTTGCCATTGATTCAAATGCTTGTCATCAGACATGCAGGAGACTGAATATGCGATACCTGATCATACCTGCAGTCACCACTGTCTTGGTTCTGGTGATTGTGTTTCTGGTCCAGACCCATTGGGGACCCACGCCCTGGTGATACTGATCAGCAGGGCGGGCAAATAAAAATAAATATCGGATCGTCAGCACTCTCCACATGAACTGGACTCAAGGCCGGTTCATGTGTTTTTTTTCAACCTCACCGAAGTTAAGTTGAACTCCCCCGTTTCACTAACTGCCATCCACTTAACCATTGGGATTGAACACCTGAAAGACCCTTTCTTCACCCTCCTCCGGTGATATGTCCCTGAAAGTCGTCGTATGCATTTCGATCCACTTGTTCGCGGCACGTAGTGTGTAGTGCCAGTTCAGGCGTTCAAGTTCCTTCACAAAATCGGTAGTGCTGATGGTATAGCGGCCAACGGCATCACGTTTTATCGCCTGTCTGAAGGCAATCAGAATCTCATAATCACGGGGCATAGTAGTCACTTCATTCACCATAACTGTATTTATGTACAGTATCGGCACATAACCGCTCATATCAACATGATTCATTAAGCAACTCACGAACATATTGGTAGTAAAAGGGATTTAGTTTTGCCGTCTCGCTTTCATAAGCAGGCAGACATGACCAGGCTTAATGGGCAACGCTGGGTTGCCTGATCTTTAGAAAGGATTTTTATGAAGAGCTTTTTAGGTGGGATGTTTATTGTCGCCAGTCTGATGACGCTGGCAGGTTGTCAGGAGCCAGGGCCTGCTGTCGGTCCCGATGGTCGTCCTCATGCCCCAAGTGAGCAATCCGTACCGGGTGGCCCACAGGGTCAGGGTCCCGTCGGTCAACCTCAGTCCTGATTTATTAAGCCCGGTTTCATATCGGGCATTGAATTTTGATTGCAGTTTAAACTCACTGCGCTTCGAAGATTAGTGCCACCATTAATCCGCAACAATAGCTGAACGCTGCACCATAATTTCTTTTCCTGAATAAAACATGCAGTTAAATGATTTGGTCATCATGTAATTTTCCCCCGCACCACAAACATCGTTATTTAATTTCTATCGGGAATATACATGAAAACCAGATTAATCTATGCCCTGCTGCTGTCAGCATCACTTATCCATACCTCCGCTTCTGCCGCAATGAACAGACCTGATATTAACGGTAATCGTGCTTCTGTCTATCTGGGTTATCAGCACGGAGAACTAAAAGATTTTGGAGGTCTCGATGGTGCCAACCTGAAACTTCATTATGAGACCGAATATCCACTGGGCATTATGGGTTCTGTATCTGTCATGAAAAACAGTTGGGGGAGAAATCTTTTAAAAAGAGAGAAAGATAAAAATGAAGAAAAGGAAACACCTCACAGAAGCGCGGAATATTATTCCGTGATGGCCGGGCCGACATTCAGACTTAATGATTCAGTCAGCCTTTATGCCCTGACCGGACTTGCTCATACGAAGGTCAAACTACCGTCTGAAGGAATTCTTTCAGTCGGTGATGATGTGACCGCATCGAATAAATTTGCCTTCGGTTTTGGCATGATCGCTAATGTCACTGACAACCTGTCCTTAACGGTGGGATATGAAGGCTCTAAAGCCATGTTTGATGAGAAAGCACACAGTATCAATGGCATCCTGGTAAGTGCGGGTTATCGCTTCTGATGTGAAATCTGTCATGGCGGCTATGTCTTGTGGCATGGCCGCCAGTTCGACATCATCCTGTTAGTACCTGAACCACACTCGTAAACAGATACAGCATTAAGTCTGCAAAATACCCTTATTACTTATGAATCGTCTTCTGGTTTTTCAGGCCAGGTGACATTCGTCTCTTCAGGGCTAACGTGATAAATTTTCTGAAGGTAGTTTTTCCACTCTACCAGCTTTGCATTATCTGACGATGTAAGGTTTGTAATACCAGAAATGATTTCGAGCTTGCGGATTTCTTCAAGTGCTTCGTTGAGCTTTTCTTTTTTCATTAACAGATGATGCTTACGACACTCATCAGCTGATAAAGGTGGCAAATCAATCCAGCAAGGATGGCCTTTCGCATCTGCGCCCCGTTTTTTTCCTGAAAGTGCTTCGCTGACAAACTCACGCCATATTTCGTCAGTTACAGGAATGATATCCTCCTGCCAGAACCCACTACCTCTGTAGGCATCCTCTTCATCCATAAAATAAAAAGCATTTGTTTTTTCACTATAACCGAATTGCATCATTACCATCCCACAGCCAGCCAGTAAAAAGATGTCTCACCGCTTCCTGCATGTAGAGTAAACTGAAGATTGTTAACACTGTCTACATACGAATTATCTTTACTCATGTTGTGTTTGCCGGACTGAGTTATTGTTACGATGAAACATTTACGCGGAAAAACAGCAGGAAACTTTACTTCACCACCGCTCGCTTGAAGATGCCCTCCCTGCATAATGAGTTTACTGCCCGGATCCTTCCAGATAAAAACTGGATCATCCTTTTTAGTTTTTAATTTAGTCGAACGGCCTTTGAGCCAGGCGTTTAAACTTCCTTCCCATAACTCTCCTGAAATGTCTCCTTCAGGCGTGAGTTTTGACTTCCCGATTTCTAATGCTCTGTCCGTACTCAGTGTACCTTCAACCCTTAGCGTCCCTTTTACTTCGCCACCCTCAAGCGACAGGTAGCGCTTGTCAGATTCCTGTCGGCTGAAGCTGTTGGAGGAAGAGCACAGGATCCATGCACCGAGTGTGTTGTTCCACTCAACTTCAACAACCTGTCCCTGAGTAATTTGCGCGCCCTGAAGTTCCTCATGTCCAGTTGTGAAAATACTGGCTTCGGGCAACTGACTCACCCCAAACGATGACGGACCCGTATTTGTGTTTTTCGCCCGGAAATGCAGTCGCATACCGTCGCTGAGTTGGCTCACAGCTGGATGACAGTAAATCTGATAGTGGTTTGCTGTACCGGTATCTTCCCCGTAAGTCAGTGTGCCCTGCTGAATCGCACTGATGAGGCCGTCAGCTGGCAGGAATGGCGCGCCATCAGCATGTCGGATAGCTTCCGAATCTATTACGCGATCACCATAATTAACCGTGATCACCCACGCTGATGTGTAGCCGGCATCGGGGGGCGGCGTCATCTGTGCCCCCCTGGCTGACGCAATACCTGCTTTTACCGTTATGTGACAGGCACCCGAACGTATGGTGCTTTGTGCAGTGCCTGCATTATCGGGGCCGCTGTAGGCGATCGCCGGGTTAGCTGCGTTGTAATAAGGCAGGACGGTCGGGCCCGAATCCACATCACTGTAAGCCACCTGAATCAGGTAATTGATACTCTGCCCCGCAGTGACAGGTGCCTTCAGCGTAAATGTCATCGGGGCCATGAGCAGCCCCTGCTTGACGATACTGTTCGTGGTGTCTGCTGGCAGTGAGGAATATGCCGCACCATCAATACTCTGTAGCGAGTAAATCTGGCCTTCCCCCACACTGACCGTCATTGATGTAGGCACGCTGGGTGTGCAGGCTAGGCCGAAGAGACAGGTATCTTGTCCCAGAATGGCAGCGGACAGTTTCGCCAGACCAATCATGGCGAATTTATTGGTGTTGAGAAGGTCTGTTTCAAGCGGAATCTGACCCGGATAAACAATCTGACGATCCATAGTTATTTCCAATAAAAATGGCCACTGCTATGGTGGCCAGAGTGTTGTTCAGTATTAAGTGATGTGTCACTGCAGTCTGACCCACACGATAGTGCCTTCAGGCTTCACCTCGGCCACCGCAGCATATATTTGCGCATCGGTCACTTCGCCCCGGAACATGTCCAGCGAAACATATTCCCCGCGGGATGGCGTACCGTATCCGGATGGCGAGGTGTGGTACCCCGCAATACAAGGAAGACCTGATCCCCGGGGCCGGTATGCAACAACGAATGCCTGATAAGGTATCAGTAGCGAGCCATATCCCCCCGCCTTTCCGTACCCCAGCGCTGGGCCGCCGTATGAAACCGTATCTTCAGGGCGTTGCGGCTCAAACAAGACAGGCGTGTTACCTGTCATCTCTATCAGCACGCTGATGATCGCCTGGCGCGTGCCGCATTCCCTGAAAAGATGATTCAGCGTCTGTTTGCGAAAAGCGTCATCTGTCATACCTACCGGACGTTGCAGAGCATCGCCAAAGAAATCGTAGGCGGCCATATCCAGCCAGCCTTCCGTGGCGGTTGAAATCCGTGTCTGCTTTTGCGCATAACGATACAGCGTGTGACACCAGGCCAGTGTCCGTGCGGCAGCCACCAGCACACTATTGAGCAGTGGGCTGTTGTCAGCAAACCAGCCAGTGGGCAGCAGCGCCAGGATTCGTGCATAAAAGTCGTTCTGGTCACCCTTTGCCATTCAGCTCACCGTAATGCTGTGGGGTCGGATGACCTGCCTGTGAGAGGCAACCAGGTCTGCTTTCCCCTGATTGACCGTAAGCGCGGTGATGTTTGTTACTGAAGGACTGGCGCCATAGGCGACTCTGATCAGCTGGGTATAAGCCAGCAGTTTCCCAAGCGAGAGACTGTCGATGTATCGCGTGACGGCCTGTTTGACGAGAGTGACTACCCCGGTATGATCTGCGGATGGTTCTGTGGTGATAATGAGCGTGACGTCAGCATTAACAACCTCGGGTGCGAATACGCTAAATGTGACAGTAAATCCCCTAACGGCATCGATGGCCATATATGCCCTGTCGAGAAAATCACGCGACGGTTTACCCGTGCCGTCATCGACTACGGCGTAAAAATATCCCGGTTTTTCCGCATCGTCTTTGCTGTAATTTTCAGTAAGAGTATAAGTCACCCCTTGCTGCAGACTGGCAATTGCATACCCAATGGCCGCTTTTGTGGCTTTCGACAGTGATGCGATCCACAGGACGAAGCGGGCACGATAATCGTCATCAGACTCCGCGTCTTTACCATTCGTGAATGTGACAGTGTTAGTCACCGTATCCACGTACGGCACTGAACCTGTAATCACGCAAACCATGCCTTTCTGTGCATTCCCCGACGCACCTGCAGTATTGGCACGCACCATAACGGTCACGGTACTGACGCCCGCCGCAACAACATACCCAGACAGATTTGCATCCCATGCTTTGTTTCCTTTGTCAGCAATAACGTAATAGCTCTGGCTCCCGTCTGTTGTAGTGACCTGTGTGCCTTCCGGAATCAGCGCCGGGTTCGTTGCTGTAAACCGGCTAAAATTCACCAGTCCGGTTGCTTGTACGGCGGAAAGCCGGGTGAATCCAAAGTCTGCCATCCAGCTGTCCAGGTCTTCACCAGAGCAGGTTGCCGCTCGCGTGGTCACCAGCAGTTTCACAATCAGCTGCTGTATCCACATGGCTACGCCGGCATTTGATTCAGCCAGCGACCGGAGGATGCTGCCGATGGAGAAATCCACCAGCTTCGACGTTCTGGCCTGAATTGCCGTGACCTGATCGCTGACAAGCTCAGCAAAGGATTTAATATTGATTGCAGCCACGCATTACCTCGTTACGTCAAAACGGAGTGTTTCGGGTGTGTCCGTCAGTGCATTGGTGTATGACACGGAGACACTAACGCCGCCTTCAATCAGGGAGAGACGGACCTGCGGTGGCGGACTGGATGAAACAGCCTCCTCAAGCAACATATGCCCGACAATCAGCGCGCGCCACTCTCCCGGGTGAATGTTTTCACCCACCTTTTTTCCCAGTCCGGCGCCATAGTCAGGGTGAAACAAATAGTCACCAGGATTGGTGAGGAGACGACGCAAAATGCGCTGTCTGCCCCGCTCCCGCTCATTTACCGGGCGCAGGTCGCCCGCAGGCGAGACATCAAGGTCTCCGCCCATCATGTGGTAGAGGTCGAACATGGATTACCGCGACTTTGAGGATGAGATTTGTTGTTTAGGGGGCTGAGTAAATTGGCCCCGGCCATTTTCGAAGTGTGTGTGACCGGTATAGACAGTGCGGATCCGGTGCACCGTACCGAACTGGCCATCCCTGTCTCGAATGTCTTTAACAACCTTCAGATTTTCATCAACCAGCACGTCACCGCCAGTGAAGTGATGCACTGGTGCGTCATAGGTGAGTTTGTCTTTCGCACTCAACAGGACTTCGCCGCTGTTCAGGAATTTGAGCATTGAACCACTCTTATGCATCAGCCAGAACTCGCCGGAGGGTGGTCCCGAACAGCGGTCTTCATCGTTGTAGAACAGCCCTGACGCCATGCCTGCGCCCGGCAGGCCTGAATCAAACTCGACCTCCGCGACTGCACCAATCATAGGTCCCGCGGCCATGCCCCAGCCGTTGCCGACCCAGGGTGAGCTGAGGGGGATCCAGCCCGTTTCCTCACCTGTTGGTTGCAACTGCACTTTCACCGCATAGGCATCCGGATCATATGCGGTGATGATGCCCTGCCGGGTACCGTTATCTCCCATGGTGGCCTGCCTTGCCGTTGCCGCCATGACATTCAGTAAGACTCTCATTGCCGCACCTCCAGCGCCGGACTGTGATTCTTCCCGGACAGATGCATGGTGTAGCCATTGTCCCAGCTGAGCGTCCGACGCACGCGATCACACCAGTATGACTGGTCGAACGGGCTTTGCGTGCCCTCAATACGAACGAGTGTCCGTGGTGTCAGCAAGTTGTCGCCAGCAGTGGATCCACTGAACGCCAGCTCATGCTGGACAATCTGACGGTAAATTGACTGCGCCAGGGCGCTTGCCGCCTCGGGTGACAGGCCATTTCGGATCACGCGATAAACCTGAGTCTTGGCTTTCGCGTGCCCGGGTGAAGCGCCCTTTGATGATTCCGGGTAAGTCGCAACAAACTGCCTGTTCTTTCGCTTCGCATTCCAGCTCAGCACCTCAACAGTGACACCCCTGGAAATCGTCAGCGCACGTGAAAAAGACAGGTCGTCGGAAAGATTGCACTGAGGAAAAGCCATCACCCCCGGAGGCTGCCAGCGGATTACGTAATGCTTTGCATTCTGCGGGTCTGTCAAGGGGTGAAAATAAAGGCAGTCCCCCTCCACAAACACTGAGAAATTCTCGATGCCCGCTATAGTGCTGAGTAAATCCCACTCGGTCTGCTCGCCTGTCAGGTGCGCATTATCAATCTGATAAAACTCCCCAATGCGCTGTGTCGTCGCCGTGACATGTGCTTTAAGCCCATGACGCTGCGCCAGCAGAGTCGCTATCTGCGAGCTGGTGTGATTTTTAAAACTCTCCCCAGTCGTTTTCGCATCAATAAGCAGCGCAGTTAAATCCCGACCCTCAGCCGTTATCTCGAATCGTGCGGGCTGGTAATGCCAGGCATCAATGTTACCCGTGATGTGCCTTTTCTCATCAATACCAGCCTGCGTGATAATCGAGATGAACAGTTCTACCTGAATAGTCGTCTGTACCGCCCACCAGTTCAGCATCTGCATGGAAGCCGGCAGCGCTGAGATGGCCAGTGTCAGATCAAACGTTGACGCCCCGCGGAACGCATTGTCCTCAACCGAAAATGAGACAAAGGGAACTTCAACACCGTTTAAAAGACAACGCCCGCTGATATGGCGGGCGCTGGATTCAATACTGGGGTTGTTGACGTTCATCGCTGACTCTTCAGGCTGGTGGGAATTTTCAGGGTATGAATGCCGCTTAATTGCGGATCGGCTAAGTCATTAGCATCGGCAATACAGGTCCACAGCGAAGCATCGCCATACTGTTCTGATGAGACCTGATACAGGTTGCCACCCGACAGTGTTACCGCCCTGATGCCATTCGCTGACTGTCCCGTCGTGACATTTTTATTCAGACGCCCCAGAACGTCCTGCAACCGGTACAAGGCCTGGATACGTGTGGTGTGGTCTGACTGCCTGAGCAGATTACTCACAGTTTTTGATATCGGGTTTCCAGGTAAGAGGCCACCCAGTGACGTGATTTCGTATGCCGCAGATTCCAGCAGGGCCAACTCATGATGGATAATGTTTCGGGCCGCTATCAGTGGCCTCACCACAGCCTGAATCTGCACGACCGTGGCATGGGCAAAGTCGGTGACTTGCTTAACAGCCTGATGCAGGTGTTTCACTGTCTGTGTTACCGCATCGATATTGATTATGTTGGCCAGACTCAGCGCACGTCCGAGGTCACTGTTAATCAGCCCCTGCAATGCACCGGTCAGCGCATCGACTTTGGTCGGAGCGCCATCATTGCTGACTACGGCTACTTCAATGGAGTACGGGCGACGCCAGATAAATTCATACACGGGCGAGAAGCTGGTGATGACTACCGTGAAGCGGTAATCGTCCATCGTCAGCACTGTTGGTCTCCCTTCATCCCGCATCCGCTCAAGAGCACTGACCCGTTCACTGGCCTGCGAGCCGGTGATGATCCCTGACCAGGTAAGCGGTTCGTATTCGGTACCCAGAACATCGATGATGCGCCGACCCCCGATTAGTTGGTGCTGGACCGTTTTCTGCTTACCGGGGATCGCGATGCGCTCGGGAACCTCAAAGTCCAGAAATTCGAAGTCACCCAACACCAGGCGGGTGACTGTCGGGTCAATGCCCTGCGCGAACTGCGTTAAAACACTCATCAAAGCGAACTTTTAGCCTGATTCGAATAAACATCTTCGACAAAATCAAGTAGAGGGGAAAGGTCAGTTGAGTCGAGGGTTTGCTCTGCCAAAAATTTTTCTACGAAAGAAGGACCATGTAACCCTATCTCAGGACAAAAATTTTCAACTTCGCCAACAGGCACAAGAAAAATACCCATTTTTTTTAATCTGTCATTAAAATTAGTGAAAACCTTCCTGACATTTCCTTTTGGTAACCCCATAATTCCGTCTCGCTTAACCTTGCTCCAAGGTTTCTTCTGTTTGAACGCTTCTTCAACTTTACTTTTTGACAATGATTCTGCTGGGATACTATCAATTAACTTAGTCAAATAATTTTTAAACTCATCTGGATCAGGTTCTTTAAAACCCTGTACAACCGATGAATTTATTTGACCCCATAAATCCAGGATTAATTCCTTTTCATCTTTTGGGCAACCAAATGCATCTAATGTTTTATTAATCGTATTCCTTTCAGATATAAGATCGAAATCGAATATAGCTTTAACAGGCACTCCTGATGCTCTGATTGCTTCAACAATTCCTGGAATAGCGTGTTTTCCACCAGTTGGGACGAAACATGTATCAGGGAAACTCTTGTCAACCTCGTTTATTAAATAATCCGCGGCATAATTATACAACCTGCAGTCACTGTCATTTTCGCAAATTATTACCTGCTCATGGAATAATGAATCCAAGGCGTTAGAATATCTTAGGACTGGTTTTGCCCATAAGACTTCCACGGCTTTTTTATCGATTTCGTGAACAACATTAACATCACCTTCGCGTTGAATTCTAAGTATTCTAATATTCCCCTTCGTCCCTTCTAGAAAGCCTCGTAATATATCACTACTATGAGTCGCAACAAAAAGCTGACCTTCAACTTCAGAGGATAATGTTTCTCCTAATAATCTCATCTGTGGTGGATGTAGAAAAGCTTCCGGCTCGTCTATCATCGTAACGTCAAATTTTTGCACGATGCTTTCAAACAATATTCCTGTAAAGCTTTTGACTCCATCCCCCTGCTTATCAAGAAGAGGATTCTTTTCCACATAATCGACATACTCGTCACTTGCCCTGTCAATTATTTCTGGAGGTGGTAACTTCCCCACATGAATAGGCATTACGCTACCACCTCGAAAGTTAAACATAATATCTTTATTAAACGCTCGTTTGAATAGTGAGCTTATATGAGACATGAGCGCTGCACTTTCATACAGAATGTGCTGAGGCTTAGTTTTTGGCTCATCGCGTCGAATACTGCTTTGCTGGTTACAAATACTAAGTCGATCATTAGCAGAGATGTTTTTCATAAACATCGGATGAATATAGGTAAGTTTAGAGCCGTTACCCCATGGGTAAAGCCAAGAAGTATGAATAGTCAATGCTCCATAGTTGTAATGATCATTACTTAAGGTTCCATGTGTCAGCAGAAAATTAACCAAGTCATCTTGTGTGCCTTGCTTAACTAATTTAATTTCATGGATGACAGTTCCTTTAGTTATGGCATCAGAAGCGTTAAGCTCTACTATTTCTCGCAAAGTTTGTGATTTACCACTATTGTTTGGACCAACATAGATGACCTTATCTTTTTGATTGAAGATAAAGGTCTGACCATCAGAGAATGTTATCTCTTCAACATAAACACTAGGTTTCCTTTCCATTTCATCACCTTAACAAAGTTAAACTTCATTAATCACACTAGGCGCATAGGTTTCACTCAACCCTGATAGTTCATAATTCATTTTTTTGAATGAAAAATCCACTGATTTGGTGAACTACAAATCAACTCAGCTGTTTGATTTAGTTCACTTACTGCATGTTTATGTTCTGGTAACTAACATCTGCCTGCGGAAAAGTAGAAAGATAAATGTGTTGGTTTATTACTGTTTCAATGATGTCACCGGGTAAGAACTTAGGAAGTACCTTTTCATCCTCTAATGCAGCGTCAACTGCACTGGCGAGATCTTCATAAGACACTGCCCCCAAAAGAACGCGATCACCAATGAAAGTTGTCGGTGTACCAGAATACTGCAGTGTTCGCAGCAACTCCTTGTTGACCTCAATGAGGTGGTAAGTATCGGGCCTGAACTTATTCAGCTTTACACCCGCCGTTCTTAGAGCTGATCGAATACGATCATCATCCGCCATGCCTGGATAGGCCATCAGTGCATGGTGGAAAGCATGGAATTTTTCAGGTTGCTCAATCCAGACTGTGAGAGCCATACGCGTTGCCGCGGTAGACGCTTCGGAACCATACGATATCAATCTGTAAGTGATCGCAATCTGGGGGTACGCCTTGAGCAGTTTTTCCAGGTTGCTGTCGAGTTGCCTGCAATGAATGCAGTCATAGTTAACGAAGCTGACAATTTTCAACACTGGGTGCTCAGCCCCCACCACGGGTGCCATGGGGTCATTAAGCAGTTTGTTATGAATCAGTGCCACGACCTGTGCCGGTCTGGCAGATGAGAAAGCCACCTTTGTCGGCGTTGAGATGCTGGAGTCAGAGGGGGGCTCATTAAAGTCAGCCCCCGCTACTGCCGCACCAGCGGAAATCAACCCAAGTAAAACGAATATCTTCTTCAGCATACCCATACTCCATCCAGAAACTCGCGGCCTCCGCGACTGTGCGTTTGTCAGTGAGGTGATGGTTAACCCACGACCAGAGCGCGCAGCATGGCGATAACAGCATTCTGAATTCTGAATATTTGCGAAGCTGAGGAGTTAAACTAAGCGGGGGTTACGGAACTGACAGGCTGCTGGCATGGCCGGGATGCATCAGCAGCATGGATGAGTCAAAAGCGCTGGTACCTGCAGGTGCACGAGTCGCCTCACGCACCTGATGCTGCGTAACAGCTTCGCCCACTGCCTTCTTATCCAGATACACCTTGCTGTGTACCTGAATCATCTGCTGAGTTCTTTCTGGCAATGGGGGAACGTCATTACCGCGATGCAGGGTCCGCATACCTTTTGCGTAATCAACGCCTGCATGATTTCTGCCCTGACCTGCAAGGGCGATCGCCATGGCCGAATGGGCTCCGGGGACGTGTGTGCCACGGGTAATGGACTCAATATCATCGTAGAGTGTGTAAGCGCTCTTTTTCAGCTGACGTTCAGCGGATGTCGGGATGTTGACGCCAGGCAGGGTGTTGAGCAGGCCGATAATGTAATCAAACAACCGGTTAAAGCCTGACTGCGCACGCTCACCGAACTTATCGGCTCTTGCCTCAATGCCTTCCCACCAGCTTATGAAGTGTTGTCCCATCCCCTTTATTGCAGCCCAGGTCGTGCTGGCCACTTCACTGAACTCTTTCCACATGCCCGTCAGCGCGGGACGGATACGCCCCCAGTTGCTGTAAATCAGCACACTGGCAGTTGCAACTGCTGCAATGGCCAGCGTCACCGGCCCCCCCAGCATCGCGGCAACAGAAGTTATAACGCCGAGACTGCCCACCAGCCTTGCACCAGCAATGGTGGCGCTTAACAGCAGAATGCCACCGGACAGCAGTGTCAGACCTGCGAGCGCCGTCGCTGAATACGCTGCAATCCTTGTGGCCCACGGATTGTCTTCGGCGAACCGGCTGAGCTTTTCGATAAATCGTGTAAGTCCCAGCGTCAGACTGGTTACCGTGGGCAGCAACTGGATGCCCAGAATGGCTTTCAGGTTGGTCCAGGCGGCAGTGAGGGCGACCGCTGCTCCATCAGGTGAATTCAGGTAGGTGTCGTAAGCCGCACTGTAGCTCTGCGCACGGTGGAACACCGCGGCGTCTTTTCTCAGTTTGGTGGCATTCTTGATGTGCTGACCATAAAACTGTCCAGCGTTACGGTTCAGGTATTCACCGAGCATGTTCCCGACCTGTTCATCGGTAAGCCCGCTGCCGTAACGCTGCCGGATTTTCTCCGCCATCACGGCGGCCAGCTTGTCAGGACGGGAAAACAGTCGCGCATACTCCGGTTTGAGGCCGCCGCTGGTAACGGACTCACTGCCGAGGCTCAGCCGGTATACATCCCTGTCCTCTGCCGACATGTTGCGCATAGCCTCGCGCATCATCTTCAGTCGTACGGGACTGACATTTTCTTCCAGCATCCCCAGTTCAGCCAGAAATCCCTTTGCCTTGCGGTCCATATGACCGCCGATGAGCGAACTGAATGCTGTCATGAGCGCAGTACCGGACTTATTCCCACCGCTATCCATGCTCATGAGCCCCGCGAACTGGCCATAGAGATATTGCGGATCGAGCATCATATAAGCGACTTTGCCCGTCTGCGAGGCCGCGAGGAAGTCTTTCGGGCTGACACGCCCGCGGGACGCAAGCTGAACCTGAGACATCATCGCCAGTTCATGCTGGAACCGGGTGGGGTCATTCACAACCGCGCCGCCGCGATGCTCTAATGCTTTCGCCGCGGCATTGACCAGTCCGTCAGTTGCGCCTTTGCCGAGTGCCATACGTACTGTTGCTTCATAGCGCGCAAATTCAGGTGCGGTCTCAACAGCATGGTGCAGGTCACCAAATGCGGTATGCAGGTCCTGAATCAGCCGGATGTTACCTGCGATCGTAGTTCCCAGCGTCTGATGCGCCAGCAACTGCGCCTGCCCCGTCACGGCGGCGTTATTCTGGGCGGAAAGATTGAGCGTGCGGAAATCAGTCTGCGCCCGCACCAGATCGCGAGCCGCCTTGAGGGTGGCATCCAGTCCCTTTGTGATACCCAGGCCAACAGCCGTCAGACCACCACCGGCGATCGTCATTCTGCCTATCTGTTTCATCTGCGCCTGAAACAATGCGGCCTGCTGATGGGTATCAGCGAACCTGCGGGAAACAGCGAGTAAACCAGCGGAGATGTTTTCAGTCAGACTGAGCCTGACGGCGACTTTATAGGCATCTAAATCCATCTACACTCCGTATTTCAGGCAATAAAAAACCCGCTTTCGCGCTGAGGAATCCCCAGTAATGGGCGGGTAAAATAAGACAGGCATAGAGATATGTGATCTACTGATTGTTCCACCAAT
>NZ_JASGBY010000011.1:0-196520 GCF_030053355.1 Pantoea sp. EA-12
TCTTAACCACCTCGCCAAAACCTACCAAAATATGGTGTTGGTTTATTAGCGCTGATTTAGTGGGGATCCCTCAGCGCTGCGGCGGGTTTTTTTATGCTGGCATTCTCAAACCGGAGAGGAGTGCGAGCCGTAAATGGCTTTCAACGAACCTTCATCTATCGCTTGCTTATAGTGTTTACGGCACACCGAAATATAGCGTTCGTTGCCACCAATGACCACCTGCTCACCTTCGCTGAACGGTTTTCCATTGGCATCCAGGCGCAGCACCATACTGGCTTTACGACCACAGTGGCAGATGGTTTTTAGCTCAACCAGTTTATCCGCCCACGCCAGCAAATATTGGCTTCCCACGAAGAGTTCTCCACGAAAATCGGTGCGCAGTCCATAACACAATACCGGAATATCCATATTGTCGACCACATCAGACAAGGATCTCACTTGTTCACGCGTCAGGAACTGGCTTTCATCAACCAGAACACAATGAACCGGTTGCTTCGCGTGTTCATCCGCTATTTGCTGGTCTAGTTTCGTTTGAGCGTTATATAAAAAAGCGGGAGACGAAAGACCAATACGTGAACTGACCTTACCCGCACCAAAGCGGTCATCTATCTCTGCGGTATACACTAATGTCCGCATACCACGCTCTTGGTAGTTATAGGAGGACTGTAGCAAAGCCGTTGATTTACCCGCATTCATTGCAGAGTAATAAAAATAAAGTTGAGCCATGTGCAAAATCTCATCGCATCGCAATTCAGATGTCGCGCAGTCTACCATAAACACACGATCCTGTAGCGATGCATTATTTTTATCGTTTGTTCAAATTAACGCCATTAATGACTAAGTGATTCAGCATCAGCCTTAAACCGCACGTTTTGACAAAGAACATCGCGTGCTGACATTTTATTCAACTTTATTACCGCGAAGTGTAAGGATTAGAGCATTGCACTGTTGTGAAGCAGGGAAAATCAAGGTGGTAAAAAAACAGAGAAAGTTAAATATATTTTGCAGGTCGCTTTAAAATGGCATTCCTGACTTTTACTTTACGTTTTACATTTTAATCTGGCTATTGCAGTTATTTTTTTGCCCCACTATTATGAGTCGGCAGAACAACTCCCATTTATTATATTTTGAGATTAGGACAATGAGCGAAGCACTTAAAATTCTTAATAATATCCGTACATTGCGCGCGCAAGCTCGGGAATGCTCTCTGGAAACACTGGAAGAGATGCTGGAAAAACTCGAAGTTGTGGTGAATGAGCGTCGTGAAGAAGAGACGCATGCACAGGCGGAAAATGCAGAACGTAGTCGCAAGCTGGAACAATACCGTGAAATGCTGATTGCTGATGGTATCGATCCAAACGAACTGCTGCAGGCGCTATCTGAGACCAAAGCACCAGGTAAAGCCAAGCGTGCTGCGCGTCCAGCGAAATATTCCTATGTTGATGAAAACGGTGAAAACCGTACCTGGACTGGCCAGGGCCGCACGCCAGCAGTGATTAAAAAAGCCATTGAAGAACAAGGCAAACAACTGGACGATTTCCTGCTGTAATCACACCAGAGCTTCGCATTGTGAAAGGCAATAACGCTGTTTCACTTTACACCGGGTAAGAAAAAGGAAGCCACTGGCTTCCTTTTTTATGCTGCGCTATTGCTGGTAAAAATCGCGATACCAATCCACGAAGTTTTGTACGCCAATCTCTACCCCAGTTTGCGGGCGGAAATTAATCGCCTCATACAACGGCTGCGTATCGGCACTGGTGCCAGGCACATCACCCGGTTGCATAGGCAGCATGTTTTTGTTTGCCTCAATACCCAACGCTTTCTCCAGTGATTCGATATAGGTCATCAGGCTGGTTGGCTGGCTATTTCCAATATTGTAGACGCGATAAGGTGCAGAACTTGATGCAGGAGAGCCCTCTTCTACGGTCCAGCTTTCGTCTGCCTGCGGAATAACGTTTTGCAGGCGCACAATCGCTTCGGCGATATCATCAATGTAGGTAAAGTCACGCGTCATTTGCCCGCGGTTATATACATCAATTTGCTCACCTGCCAGCATGGCACGCGTGAACTTAAATAGCGCCATATCCGGGCGGCCCCATGGACCATAAACAGTGAAGAAGCGTAATCCGGTGGTAGGTAACTGATACAAATGCGAATAGGTATGCGACATCAATTCGTTAGCTTTTTTGGTCGCCGCATACAATGAAATAGGATGGTCAACTGAGTCATCAGTTGAAAAAGGCATTTTACGATTCAGTCCATACACGGAACTGGATGACGCATAAAGCATGTGGCCGATTTTATGGTGACGACAGCCTTCCAGAATATTCAGGTGGCCAATTAAATTGGCATCTGCATAGGCGTGAGGGTTTTCAATGGAATAACGCACCCCTGCCTGGGCTCCCAAATGAATAACGCGCTCAAAGCCGTGCTGGGTAAACAGAGAAGAAATGGCCTGGCGGTCTGCCAGGTCCATTTTGCTGAAAATAAACTCAGGGTGCTGAAGGATCTGATCCAGGCGGGCCTGTTTAAGGCTGACGTCATAATAGTCATTCAGGTTGTCAATGCCGACAACCTGGTGACCGGCGGCCAGCAAACGCTGACTAACGTGAAATCCAATAAAACCTGCCGCGCCGGTGACCAGAAACTTCATACTTCCCTCATTTATTCTACGATTTGGATTGACGCTCCGCGGCCGATTGCATAATAAGTAAAGCCGCGTTTGCTGATACGTTCCGGATCATACAGGTTACGACCATCAAAAATCACGGGTTGTTTTAACGCGGTTTTGATTACGTCGAAATCTGGCGCACGGAAATTCTGCCATTCAGTACAGATAACTAAGCCATCTGCGCCCTGAAGTGCAGCTTCTTTCGTGCCCGTCAGCTTCAGATCATCACGATGACCATAGATGCGTTGGGCTTCTTCCATCGCTTCTGGGTCAAATGCCTGAATAGTCGCACCCGCTTCCCACAGCGTTTCCATCAGCACACGGCTGGAGGCTTCACGCATGTCGTCCGTATTGGGTTTGAAGGCCAGTCCCCACAGTGCAAACGTCTTGCCACGCAAATCGTCGCCAAAATGGCGCTTGATAAAGCTTGGCAGTTTGTTCTTCTGCGAGTCGTTCACATCTTCTACCGCCTGTAACAGGCGCGGCGTGTAACCAATAGACTCAGCCGTACGAATCAGCGCCTGCACGTCTTTCGGGAAGCACGAACCACCGTAGCCACAGCCAGGGTAGATGAAGTGGTAACCAATGCGTGAATCCGAACCAATCCCCTGGCGCACTTTCTCAACGTCGGCTCCCAGACGTTCTGCCAAGTTTGAGATCTCGTTCATAAAGCTGATTTTGGTGGCCAGCATGCAGTTTGCTGCGTACTTGGTCAGCTCTGCACTGCGGATATCCATCAAAATCATACGGTCGTGATTACGATTGAACGGTTCATAGAGTTCACGCAGCAACTCAACCACTTCATCGTTATCGGTACCCACGACAATACGCTCAGGACGCATACAATCGTTTACTGCAGCCCCTTCCTTGAGGAATTCAGGGTTAGAAACCACATCAAACGGGATGTTAGCATCACGTTTTTGCAGCGTTTCTGTCATCACTGCACGCACGCGATCCGCCGTACCGACAGGCACTGTGGATTTGTCGATAACCACTTTATGATCGCTCATGTGCGCGGCAATGGTGCGCGCAACTGCAGTCACATATTTCAGATCGGCAGAACCGTCTTCATCCGGCGGGGTTCCCACTGCAATAAATTGCATCACGCCGTGGTTAACACCCTCTTCTGCATTGGTGCTGAACTTCAGGCGGCCCGCTTCATAGTTAGACATCACCAGCGGCGTCAGACCCGGTTCGAAAATCGGAATATGGCCTTTTTTCAGGTTTTCGACTTTCTTTTCATCGACATCAATACAGAGAACGTCATGTCCGACTTCAGCTAACACTGCAGCCTGAACCAGACCGACATAGCCGATACCAAATACAGTGACTTTCATTGAATTATCCTGTGTTTAATGAATTACTTTTTGTTGCCTACCGCGCCTTCGAGCCATTGAGTAAAGTCTTTACCCAGCACCGGATGACGTACACCGTACTCAACAAAAGCTTGCATATAACCCAGTTTGTTACCGCAGTCATGGCTCACACCGGTCAGGTGGTAAGCTTCTACGGTCTCTTTTTCCATCAGCATGGCGATGGAGTCAGTCAACTGAACTTCGCCACCTGCGCCCGGAGGGGTTTTTGCCAACAGCGGCCAGATATCCGCTGACAGCACATAACGACCAACAACCGCAAGGTTGGAAGGTGCTTCAGACGCTTTCGGCTTCTCAACAACACCCACCATTGGCGCGCTCTGGCCTGGGGCAAGGTCGGCACCTTTGCAGTCAACCACACCGTAAGCGGTCACATCGGCTACTGGCTCAACCATGATTTGACTACGGCCGCTTTCTTCGTAACGCGCCAGCATTTCTGCCAGGTTGTCTTTAGTAGGATCGGATTCGTATTCATCAATAATGACATCCGGCAGGATGACCGCAACTGGCTCATCACCCACCAGTGGATGTGCACACATCACTGCGTGGCCCAGGCCTTTTGCAATACCCTGACGAACCTGCATGATGGTGACGTGTGGTGGGCAGATAGACTGGATTTCATCCAGCAACTGACGCTTAACGCGTTTTTCCAGCATAGATTCCAGTTCGAAGCTGGTATCAAAATGGTTTTCGATGGCGTTTTTAGATGAGTGGGTGACCAGCACAATCTCATTAATGCCCGCAGCAATACACTCATTCACGACATATTGGATCAGCGGCTTATCGACCAGCGGTAACATCTCTTTTGGAATAGCTTTGGTAGCAGGCAGCATACGCGTACCCAGACCCGCAACCGGGATTACCGCTTTTTTTACTTTAGACTTATAGGCAGACATCTAAATACCTCTCTTAATAGGCCGTTCAAGTTAATACTTGATATGTCGGTTTAAAAACGAAATGAGTATATCAGTTACTATCAGACGGATTTATCCTGGATGGAGTTAATCCGCGGAATTTAAGACTATTACCCAAGTGTAAAGCTTACCCTTGGCCCTGTCTCCAACCCGAGAAAAATATAAATCCGACCGCTTATTCTTCAGCCGAAAGCATCAGGCGGAGCCTGCCGCCCGCGCCCCAAACATGGCATTGCCAGGCATCGGCACGTTGACTGATTTGATTGAGGTGCGTGCTGCCCATAGTACCAAGCGGCACGCCATTACTGAGTTGAATCTGGTGGGTGTTGATGTGCAACGTCGCGTTGAGACCAGCAGAGACCAGAATCAGGTTTTTCAACTGACGATGGTAGTAGCCCACCAGTAGTGGGAATTGGCCACTGAGATTGGCCTGACGTAGCAGCATGTTGACCTGCCTGAGCAAGCCGTTCAGTTCTGGCAGACGTTGATTCTGTCCAGAAAGTTGTTCCTGCAGCAGTCCGTTGAACAACGCGCGCAACAGCAATGCCGCCAGTACGCCGTTATCACCCGCTCGGGTGACGTCGAGGCAGTAGAAGGCAAGATCCTTATCCGATAGCGCAGCGATATCCAGCACCAGACCCGGCTGCTCCGCCATCGTCAGTTGACGATAATTAATTCGGCAGTTGGCTATGGTTTGCTGCACCGGAGGCTGTAACTGTTTGAGCAGTTTAGACGCAGCTAACGGATCGCGGACCAGCGCGTCCCAGTCCTGGAACAACTGTTCATCTTCTTCAACTTTTGAGGTAAACATCGAAGGATAAAGGCACTCATAAACCGCCTCACGGAAACGTTCGAGGTTTTTAAGCGGTTTAAGCAACACATCCTGCACACCAAGCCGCAGCACATGCGCAATGTCGGCCATATTCTGCGTGGCGGAAATGATCAAGATAGGTACGCTATTGCCGCGACTGCGGATACGCTCAACAAACTGAATGCCGCCCATACGCGGCATTTCCAAATCACAAATGACCAGATCCACCGCCTGCGCCGACAGCAGCGTTAAGCCATCCAGGCCATCGCCGGCTTCCTGCGTACTGGCGCCCAGACCCGCCAGCATGTTGTCCAGTAATGAACGGAAAACGACCTCATCTTCGACAATGAGTATTTTTTTGCCGATTAGTGGCTTTTCCATTCTCTCCCCCTGTGTACCAGATATTTCAATAGTGGTTCATAAAACGCAGTTGCGCCTTTCAGAATTGACTGAAGTCGCAAAAGCTGTGAATGAACAACCTGATTATCTGCCACGGACCAGCGGTAATAGTTCATCCATTTTTTTCTCAACAGCGGCTTTACCTGCCGCGATGGCTTCTTCTGCACGATGAAAATCCAGTGTGGATATCTGCGGACAAAACGGTTGGATCAGGACATCCGGCGGATCCCCTGCCATACGATTACGCTTCAAACGGTTTTCCAGAATCTGGATCGAGGTTGACATGATCTCCATCGCGCCCGGTGTTTGATTGGCCCGGCGATGCGTCAATCCCAAAATTCGCTGGCGCAGCTTCTTGCCCCAACTTAACGCTTCTGCGGCGGCTTCTTCCTCACCGCTTTGTGGCGTGACCGACAACAGATCTTGCTGCATCAAATGCGCGTCATGTTGAAGGTCAACCGCGATGACAATATCTGCGCCAAGTGCGCGCGTGAGCGAAATCGGCACCGGATTTACCACCGCCCCATCCACCAGCCAGTAACCATTGTAGCTAACCGGAGGTAACAGACCTGGCATGCTGCATGACGCGCGAACCGCCTGGTGGAGATCCCCCTCCGTTAACCATAGCTCACGCCCGGTACTTAAATTTGACGCAACCACGCCAAAGGGTTTGTCGCACCCTTCAATAAATTCGTTGGGGATCAGTTGGCGAATATGGCTAAACACGCGGTCGCCGCGTAACAATCCCCCGCGCTGCCAGGAGAGATCCATTAAGCGGATGACATCCCAATAACGGAATGCACTGACCCATTTCTCCATCAGACCAAGTCGGCCATTGACGTACGCTGATCCCACTAAAGCACCGACAGAACAGCCAGCGACCACGTCAACTTCAATCCCGGCGCGCTCTAAAGCATTGATAACACCAATGTGCGCCCAGCCTTTGGCAGCACCTGAACCCAGCGCCAGCCCAATTCTTACCTTTCTCATCGCACCTCGTGATTCATCTGGTACGTAGCATCACACTCAGCAGTCGGCTACCATAGCGCACACGTTAATTTAGTTTAATCACTTACAGGAGATGACGTGTCCGAAAAGTGCCCCTGCTGCAGCGGAAAGCAGTATAGCTCATGTTGCCAACCCTTTCTGAGTGGCCATGATATCCCCGCCAGCGCTGAACAATTGATGCGGTCACGTTATACCGCCTATGTTGAGAAGAATGCCGCCTATCTGGCATCGACCTGGCACTCCAGTCAGCGCGTGGCAGACCTTGAGACGCTATTATCCGAAAGTTTTTCCAACACCGAATGGCTGGGTCTGAATGTAACCCGTTGTATTAATGGAAACCATGTTAATGAAGCCTTTGTGACCTTTTTTGCGCGATACCGCGAAAAAGAGCGGACTTCAGCCATCTATGAATGTTCACGCTTTCTTCGTGAGGATCAACGCTGGTACTATGTAGACGGTACAACGCCGGAATTAGGGCGTAACGATCGCTGTCCTTGTGGCTCCGATAAAAAATACAAAAAATGTTGTGGTTAATCTGGACAGATGCACAACGGCTTTACCATTCATCGCTTTGACAGGACTCTGATCGAGATGCAAGCGCCAAACACGCAACGAAAAGTTTTACGAACCATTTGCCCTGATGCAAAAGGCCTGATCGCTAAGATCACCAACATTTGCTACAAGCACGAACTCAACATTGTGCAGAACAACGAGTTTGTCGATCACCGTACCGGGCGCTTTTTCATGCGCACAGAGCTTGAAGGGATTTTCAACGACAACACCTTGCTGGCCGATCTCGACAGCGCGCTGCCAGCTGGCTCGGTGCGTGAACTGCAGAGCGCAGGACGCCGCCGCGTGGTGATTCTGGTCACCAAAGAAGCTCACTGCCTGGGTGATTTGCTGATGAAAAGCGCCTTTGGTGGTCTCGATATGGAGATCGCTGCGGTCATCGGTAACCATGAAACTTTGCGTTCACTGGTCGAGCGCTTCGATATTCCGTTCGTGCTGGTGAGCCACGAAGGATTAACCCGTGAAGAACACGACAATCGTATGGGTGACGAAATCGATCGTTACCAACCGGATTACGTCGTTTTAGCGAAATATATGCGTGTGCTGACGCCGGCCTTTGTGCAGCGTTACCCGAATCAGATCATCAATATTCACCACTCATTCCTGCCCGCTTTCATCGGCGCTCGTCCTTACCATCAGGCGTATGAGCGCGGCGTGAAGATCATTGGCGCAACGGCACACTATGTGAATGATAACCTTGATGAAGGTCCAATCATTATGCAGGACGTCATCAATGTCGATCACAGCTATACCGCAGAAGAGATGATGCGTGCTGGACGTGATGTTGAGAAGAACGTATTGAGCCGTGCACTGTATAAAGTGCTGGGTCAGCGCGTGTTCGTTTACGGCAACCGCACCATCATTCTTTAATCTGTGCGGCGCTGAATTGTGCAACTCTTCAGCGCCACGCGTGAAAAGTGGTCAAACGATTCATAATTTCGTGTTCAGCGCTTTACAGTCAGAGCGCATTTGGTATGATGCGCCCCGCTTTCAGGCACTTTAATTCAGGCCAGTGGCGGGATTCCCGAGCGGCCAAAGGGAGCAGACTGTAAATCTGCCGTCATCGACTTCGAAGGTTCGAATCCTTCTCCCGCCACCATTTCAGACAAACCCAAACCCAACCTAAACTCATACTTCCCCCGTTACCATTGTTCCTGCACTTTCCCTCTCGCTTCAATCGTTGCTACCTTCCGATTCAATTCATGACTTTTAAGCGAAAACTCGTTACCATCCCGGCATACTTTTGCGGATAAAAATGGCAGCGAAATGAAATTCATCTCTTTCAACATCAACGGCTTGCGCGCTCGCCCTCATCAGCTTGAAGCGCTGGTTGAGCAGCATCAGCCGGACGTTATCGGCCTGCAAGAAACCAAAGTTCATGACGACATGTTCCCGCTCGAAGATGTCAGCAAACTGGGTTACAACGTCTTTTATCACGGCCAGAAAGGCCATTACGGTGTGGCGCTGCTCACCAAGCAGCAACCTGTCTCTGTACGCCGTGGTTTTCCCGGTGATGACGAAGATTCACAACGCCGCTTAATCATGGCGGAAATCCCGAGTCCAATCGGCGACATTACCGTGATTAACGGCTATTTCCCGCAAGGTGAGAGCCGCGACCACCCGACCAAATTCCCGGCGAAAGAGAAGTTTTATCGCGATCTGCAAGATTATCTTGAGCAGCAGCTGGCCGTCGACAAACCGGTGCTGATCATGGGTGACATGAACATCAGCAGCACCGATCTGGATATTGGCATTGGCGAAGACAACCGCAAACGCTGGTTGCGCACCGGTAAATGTTCATTCCTGCCAGAAGAGCGTGAGTGGATGGATCGCCTGATGAACTGGGGCTTGGTTGATACCTGGCGTGACAAATACCCCGATACCAACGATCGCTTCTCGTGGTTCGATTACCGTTCTAAAGGATTCGATGACAACCGCGGTCTGCGTATCGATCTGCTGCTGGCCAGCCAGCCGCTGGCCTCGCGTTGCATTGAAAGTGGGATCGATTACGACATCCGCAGCATGGAAAAACCGTCGGATCACGCGCCAGTGTGGTCAACGTTTAAGCTGTGATGAAACCGCGTGGCGCTTAACGCCACGCGCTTTTATTTGATGATTTTCCAGATCAGCGGGTTGGTTCCCAGTACCTTCTCATCGCGCCCGCATTGCAACAGCACACCCTCTGCTTTCACTACTGCACCTTCCGAATAACTGCGGTTTTCATAGGTACAGCACTGCATGCAGTTGCTCTGCTGAGTGTTCTGTCCTTGCGTCCAGACTTCCGGTGGCATATCCACCACCACATCAGTATTTCCCATGCTTCTTTCCGGCTGGCGGTTGGCTTGCGCAGCCGTGCTGCACATCAACATCAGGCTCAGCACTACGAGAGCATAACGCATCACTCTGTCTCCTTGGTTTTACGCCGGGTCGATTTCGGTTTCGCTTTACGTTTTGCCGCAGGTGCCGCAATCCCTCTAAACGACTGTAATGACGGTCGCTGGCGCGCTTCGCCAATCAACCCAATCAAGGTGCTGACCAGCGGCTGCATAAACTCATCGTAGCGGCAGGCTTTCTCACTGATGCGAGTCAATGTTGATTCCCAATGCGCTGTCATGTCCGGTCGCGCCGCCATCTCAGGTAAGGCATGAATCAACGCCCTTCCCGCTTCCGTTGAATGAATATAGCGGCCTTTTTTGACCAGAAATGTTCGACGGAACAACAATTCGATAATGCCCGCGCGCGTCGCTTCCGTTCCTAAACCATCGGTCGCTCGCAGCACTTTCTTTAATTCTTTATCCTGTACGAAGCGCGCGATGCCAGTCATCGCGGATAACAGCGTGGCATCCGTGAAGGGACGCGGCGGTTGTGTCTGTTTCGCCAACACTTCACCGCGCTCACACAACAGCTCATCGCCTTTACTCACTACCGGCAGCGGCGTTCCATCATTCTCTTCATCCCGCTCTTTGCTGCCCAGCAAAGCGCGCCATCCGGCTTCAGCCAGAAAACGGGCTTTGGCGATAAACTTACCGCCGCCAATATCGAGGTCAATGACGCATTTACGGAATATCGCATCAGGGCAAAATTGCATCAGATACTGACGCGCCACTAAACCGTAAATGTTGGCTTCGTTTTCCGTCAGATTGACTTTACTGGCACGCGCCGTGGGAATGATGGCGTGGTGCGCATCGACTTTTTTATCGTCCCAGCAGCGATTTTTCTGATCGGGATTGAAGTCCGCTGGCGGCGTCAGGTTGGGTTGATGCGTCTGAATGGCGTTCAGCACCGCGTGGCGGCCCGCAAAGTGTTCATCCGGTAAATAGCGACTGTCAGAACGGGGATAGGTAATCAGCTTGTGGGTCTCATACAAACGCTGACAGCAATCCAAAACGTTCTGTGCACTCAAACCAAAGCGCTTAGCCGCCTCGATTTGCAGGCTGGAGAGTGAAAACGGCAGCGGCGCCGTATCCGACTCGCGTTTATCGTTGTAGCCAGTCACCAGCGCCGGCTTGCCATTGATACGCTCTAATACGTGATCGGCCAATGGGCGATGCAGCAGGCGGCCTTCATCATCCTGCCAGGGTTCACAGGCATCACTGGGCACCCAGGTGGCAATAAAGCGCTCATCTTTCGGCGTGACGATGTGCGCCTTCACTTCAAAATAATCTTTCGGGATAAAGTTCTCGATCTCTTCATCACGACGCACTACCAGCCCCAGCACGGGTGTCTGCACGCGCCCCACCGATAAGACACCATCGTAACCGGCATTACGCCCCAGTAGTGTCCAGGCACGCGTCATATTGATGCCGTAGAGCCAGTCCGCGCGGGCACGGGCCAGCGCAGAGACACACAGCGGGATGAACTCACGGTTTTCACGCAAACGCCCCACCGCACGCTCCACTGCTGCCGGGTTAAGATCGTTGATCAGGCAGCGTTGAACTTTCTGCCGTTTTTCCGGCGGCAACTTCAAATAATCCAGCACTTCATCCACCAGCAACTGGCCTTCACGGTCCGGGTCACCGGCGTGGACCACTTCCGTTGCCTGTTGCAGCAAGCCTTCGATCACCTTGAGCTGCTTCGCCACCGAGGGACGCGGCTGCAGGCGCCACTTTTCCGGGATGATCGGCAGATCAGCCAGATTCCAGCGGGCATAACGGCTGTCATAGCTGTCTGGCTGCGCCTGTTCAAGCAGATGACCAACACACCAGGTCACCATCTGGTCATTGCCACAGGCAATAAAACCATCACCGCGACGATGCGGTTTTGGCAGGACATCAGCAATGGCACGCGCCAGACTGGGTTTTTCGGCAATAAACAAACGCATGTGTGGCGTCGATCCTTTAACGTCAGTTCACGACTGTAATGAGTGGATGAGCATGGTCAACAGCAAACAGCGCGCCTATTGCTGTCGCCTGCACGCCAGCTAATGCAGCACAACGCTGGAAAACGCCCACCTCGCTGGGTTGCACCGCCACCAGCAGCCCACCTGAAGTTTGTGGGTCGCACAGTAATGCTCGCGTGGCCTGATCCATTGGGGAAATATGCGCACCATAGCTGGCGAAATTGCGCTCAGTACCGCCAGGCACCGCGCCTAACGCGATGTAATCATCCACGCCAGGTAACCGAGGAACCTGCGCGACCACGACTTCCGCTCGTAAGCCAGAACCCTGGCAAATTTCATTCAGGTGGCCCAGCAAACCAAACCCGGTGACGTCCGTCATGGCACTGACGCCGGCCAGTTTCGCAAACTCTGCGCCAGCGCTATTCAGCTGACACATCACCTCTGCCGCCAGCGTCTGATGTTCGGGACGCAGCAGCCCTTTTTTCTCTGCGGTGGTCAGGATACCAATGCCCAGTGGCTTGGTCAGGAACAACTGACAACCCGCCAACGCCGCGCTGTTCTTCTTCACGCGCGCCACGTCAACGATACCGGTGACAGCCAGACCAAAGATCGGTTCTGGCGCATCAATAGAGTGCCCACCCGCCAGTGCAATACCTGCCGCCTGGCACGCCGCTCGTCCACCTTCAATCACCTGTTGCGCCACCTCAGGGCTGAGGATGTTTATCGGCCATCCGAGGATCGCAATCGCCATGATCGGTTTACCGCCCATGGCATAGATATCACTGATGGCATTGGTGGCCGCGATGCGGCCAAATGTGTAGGGATCGTCAACGATAGGCATGAAAAAATCGGTGGTGCTGACCACCGCCGTACCGTTACCCAGATCGTAGACGGCGGCATCATCGCGAGTTTCGTTACCCACCAGAAGTTGCGGATCGTGAAAAGGCGTCAGCTCACTGCGCAGAATGGTTTCCAGCACCTGCGGAGATATTTTGCAGCCGCAGCCAGCCCCATGGCTGTATTGCGTCAAACGAAGCGGTTCACTCATGGCGGGTTCCTTATGCGCTTTACAGAAGGCGTTATGTTAGCCTGGCTGCCAGCCGGTGGTAAGTGTTGCGCGACCTAACCTCGATCTTTCGCACACGCGGTGTGCAATCTTTGCAACCGCGCTCACCCTGCAGCAGAAACCCGCTGTTGTCTGTCAGAAATAACTGACAAATTGTGCCGTATCGGGTGCCACCACGGTGGTGTTGGCTTTAAGCTGTGGCGTGCCGAGGTAAAGGAAACCCACAATCGCGTCTTGCTCACGGCAGCCAAAGGCTTCACGAACAGCCACATTATCGGTCCAGGGGCCGCTGCGCCAGATACCGTTAAAGCCCTGCGCTACTGCCGCCATCTGCATCGCCATCACCGCGCAGCCCGCTGACACCAACTGTTCCCAGTGCGGCACTTTGGCATGTTCTTCACAGCGCGCCACCACAGTAATGATCATCGGCGCTCTGAATGGGGCCGATGCCGCCTTTTCGATGGCTTTATCATCCTGATGAGTGTCACGCGCTGCCTGCTCCAGCAGCTTAGCGAAACGTTCACGACCCTCATTCTCAACAATGATGAAACGCCAGGGCTGCAGTGTGCCGTGATCTGGCGCGCGTAATCCTGCATGCAAAATGTTTTGCAGCGCCTCACCTGCGGGTGCCGGTTCTGCAAGGCGTGATGCTGAACGACGGTTAACTAATAAATCCAATGCATCCATGATTATTCTCCCGTGAATAAAAAGCGTCGGCTAATCCTGGCACAGCGCTATCTTTTGTAACAGTCTGGCGCGATTTCCTGCTGACATTTCGCACGCCGCTCTTTAGGATGAAGCCAACATCGGGGCAGAGCGCGTGGCGACTGCCCTGTTACGTGAATATGGAGAGTTTATGCGCACATTGTGGCGAATTATTGCCGGTCTGTTCCGCTGGAGCTGGCGGGTGTTAAATTTCATTCGGGAATTTATTCTTAATTTATTCCTTATTGTTCTGATTCTGGCTGGCGTTGGCATCTGGTTACAGCTTTCCAGCGCCAGCAGCAGTGAGCCCGTGCAACAAGGTGCGCTGAAAGTTGATTTAAGCGGTGTACTGGTGGATAAGCCTTCCGTCAGCAATCGCCTGAGCCGCATCAGTCGTCAGCTGTTGGGTGCCAGCAGCGACCGCTTACAGGAAAACTCGTTGTTCGATGTGGTAGACGCGATTCGCCAAGCGAAAACCGACAAGAACATTACCGGCATAGTGCTGGATTTGCGTGACTTCGCTGGGGGCGATCAACCGTCGCTGCAGTATGTGGGCAAAGCACTGCGTGAATTCCGCGATGCGGGCAAACCCATATATGCGATTGGTGACAGCTACAGCCAGGCGCAATATTACATCGCCAGCTATGCAACCAAAATCTACCTGTCACCGCAAGGTACCGTTGATCTGCACGGCTTCGCCACCAACGGCCTCTATTACAAATCCTTGCTGGAGAAGTTAAAGGTCAACTCACATGTCTTCCGCGTCGGGACCTATAAATCCGCTGTTGAGCCCTTCCTGCGTGATGATATGTCACCCGAAGCCCGTGATGCCGATGGTCGTTGGATAGGTCAGCTGTGGCAGAACTACCTGAACACCGTTGCCGCTAACCGCCAGATCACGCCAGACCAACTCTTCCCAGGCGCGGCAGGCATCATTAGTGGTTTGCAGGCTGTCGATGGCGATACCGCCAAGTATGCGCTGAACAATAAGCTGGTGGATGTGCTGGATAGCCGTGCTGCCGCTGACCAGGAGTTGGTAAAAACCTTCGGTTGGGATAAGGCCAATAACGATTATCGCAACGTCAGCATTTATGATTACACCGTGAAACAACCGCAGCAGGATCAGGATGGCAATATTGCCGTGATCTTCGCCAGCGGCGCCATCATGGATGGAGAAGAGACGGCGGGCAACGTGGGCGGCGATACCACCGCGTCACAGATTCGTGATGCACGCCTCGATCCGAAAATCAAAGCCATTGTACTGCGCGTGAACAGCCCAGGCGGCAGCGTTTCCGCCTCAGAAGCCATTCGTGAAGAGCTCGCCGCCGCGCATGATGCCGGCAAACCGGTGGTGGTTTCCATGGGCGGTATGGCGGCTTCAGGCGGCTATTGGATCTCAACGCCAGCGGATTACATCGTGGCAGCACCGAGCACGCTCACCGGATCGATCGGCATTTTCGGGGTGATCAACACCGTCGAGAACAGCCTGAGCAGCATTGGTGTGCACACCGACGGCGTCGCCACTTCCCCGCTGGCTGACGTGGCGACCACCAAAGCCTTGCCGACTGAAGTGCAGCAATTGATGCAACTGACCATTGAGAACGGTTATCGCAACTTTGTTGGCCTGGTGGCGACATCGCGCCATAAGACACCTGAGCAGATCAATGCTATCGCGCAAGGTCACGTCTGGACAGGTAGCGATGCGAAAGCCAATGGCTTAGTCGATGCACTGGGTGATTTTGACGACGCCGTGGCGAAAGCTGCCGAGTTGGCAAAAGTCGCTAAGCCACAACTGAGCTGGTATCAGGATGATCCAGGCATGATCGATTTGCTGCTCAATCAGATGAACGCGTCGGCTCAAGCCATGCTGCCTGCTGCACTTAAAGTGTGGCTGCCTGCGCCAATGCTGGATGTGATGAGCGCAGTGAAAGATCAGCCAGGCTTGATGAATAACCTTAACGATCCACAAAATCGTTACGCGTTCTGCCTGAACTGCGGCAACGTACGTTAATCTTTACAGCCCGGCCGCTGGTCGGGCTGCTTTTCGCTGTTAATCCCCTTATACTGCGCGTTTTACGGCAAGTCTGAGTTCCTCATGCAAAAGAAAAACATCTACGTAGCCTACACGGGCGGTACCATCGGTATGCAACGCTCTGCTCAGGGCTACATTCCGGTTTCCGGCCATCTGCAGCAGCAACTGGCGAACATGCCAGAGTTCCATCGGCCTGAGATGCCGAATTTTACCATCCACGAATATCATCCTTTGATGGACTCGTCAGACATGACGCCAGCGGATTGGCAATCGATTGCTGACGACATCAAGCAGAACTATGACCAGTATGATGGCTTCGTGATCCTGCATGGCACCGACACTATGGCGTTTACCGCCTCGGCGTTATCGTTCATGCTGGAAAACCTGTCCAAACCCGTCATTGTTACCGGTTCACAGATTCCATTGGCTGAGCTGCGCTCAGATGGCCAACAGAACCTGCTCAATTCGTTGTATGTCGCGGCGAATTATCCCATTAGTGAAGTCGCGCTGTTCTTTAACAACACGCTGTTCCGCGGCAACCGAACCACCAAAGCCCACGCCGATGGCTTTAATGCGTTTGCTTCACCTAACCTGTCACCGCTACTGGAAGCCGGTATTCACATTCGCAAGCTGAATACCCCTGCGGCACCGCAAGGCAAAGGCGACCTGATCGTGCATCCCATTACGCCGCAACCCATCGGTGTGGTCACTATTTATCCGGGCATCTCCGCGGATGTGGTGCGCAATTTCCTGCGCCAGCCGGTGAAAGCATTGATTCTTCGCTCCTATGGCGTGGGGAATGCGCCGCAAAACGCCGAGTTTTTAGCTGAGCTTCATCAGGCCAGCGATCGCGGCATTGTGGTAGTGAACCTCACGCAGTGCATGTCGGGCAAAGTGAATATGGGCGGCTATGCCACCGGTAACGCCCTTGAGCATGCAGGCGTTATTAGTGGTTTTGACCTCACCGTTGAGGCTACGTTAACAAAACTGCACTTTTTGTTGAGCCAAAATCTCACCAGCGCTGAAATTCGTGCCAAAATGCAACAGAATTTACGCGGCGAATTGACCGACGACTGATACGGAGCGAGATGTAATGAAGCGGGCATTGATAATCATCGATATTCAGAACGATTTTTGCCCCGGCGGCCCTATGGCGGTGCGTGAAGGTGATCAAACGGTTGCCGTTGCCAATCGTTACGCACGTGAATTCCGTGATCGGGGTGAATGCGTTGTGGCATTACAGGACTGGCACCCAGCCAATCATGGCAGCTTCGCCTCAGTATCAGGCGAACCGGTTTACACCTTGGGTGAATTAAACGGTCTGGCACAGATCTGGTGGCCCGATCATGGGGTTGAAAACTCGGTCGGTGCCGATTTTCATCCCGATCTTGACCGTAGCCTGATTGACGCGGTGTTCCACAAAGGCGGTGACGTCGAGGTGGACAGTTACAGCGCATTCTTTGACAACGGCCATCGCCGTAAAACTGAGCTGGACAGCTGGCTACGTGAACGGAACATCAGCGACCTGGTGGTGCTGGGTCTTGCCACCGATTACTGCGTGAAGTACAGCGTGCTGGATGCGCTGGAATTGGGCTACAACGTTGAAGTGGTCAAAGAGGGTTGCCGTGGGGTGAACCTCAATCCCGATGACAGTGAAATTGCCATCGCCCAAATGGAAGCACAGGGTGCGGTAATAATCTGAAAAATGGGCTGGTGAAAACCAGCCCATTTGCCTGTCAGTGCAGGTTGATGCGTGTCACATCCGGTTCAATGCCGAAATCTTCCTTCAACTGCTTTTTCGACTTCATCACCATTTCACCACCCTTGCCGATGGTCATATGTTGTGGATCGTCGTTATGACGCGCCTGCCACAGCATCACCAGCTGCAGACAGTTTTCACGCTGTTCCGGCGTTAACGCCACACCATCCGGCCATTTGCCGGTTTCCACGGCACTGGCCAAACGCTCGTACACTTCCGGCGTCATCGCTGCCAGCATCGCTTCCAGTTCTTGTTTCATGCTCAGCCCTCTTGCTGATTGCCCTGCTCATCGCTGAAGCTTAGCGATGCGGAGTTAACGCAATAGCGCTCACCGGTAGGCTGTGGGCCATCCGGGAAGACGTGGCCGAGATGCGCATCGCAATTGCCACAACGAATTTCCACACGGTGCATGCCATGCGAATCATCTTCCAGATAACGGATAGCCTCATCGCTGTAAGGCTGATAAAAGCTTGGCCAGCCACAGCCTGAATCGTATTTGGAGTCGGAGAGAAACAGAGGTGAATTGCACACTAAGCAGTGGTAAATGCCTTCCTGCTTGTTATGCAGCAGTGCGCCACTGAAAGGCGGTTCCGTGCCGCGATGCTGAGTGACATAACGCTGCATCTCTGAAAGCTGCGCGATTTTTGCCTCGGGTGCGGTGTCTTTAGCCATTTTGAGTTCCGGAGTGTCATTCTGTAAAAATCGACTAGTATTCTAACAAACGAACAACATCTTCATGGTCTTTTTTCGTGCGAACCCATTCGACACGACTGCCACAGCGCAAAATTGTGACGTCGATCACCCTTTGCAAAAGTCATCCCTTTTCGGTCGGTATTCGGCGTAACATAGGCGCGCAATAAGGGTGCTGCGTAAGCGATTGCGCAACGAATTATTCCTGGCGTTGGAATTGACCTGTCGCAACAATTGACACGATTCCGCTTGACGCCTGGTAAGGTTTTTGTAATTTTACAGCCAACCTTTTATTCACTAACAAATAGCTGGTGGAATATATGACTATCAAAGTAGGTATCAACGGTTTTGGCCGTATCGGTCGCATCGTTTTCCGTGCTGCACAGCAGCGTTCTGACATCGAAATCGTTGCAATCAACGACCTGCTCGACGCGGATTACATGGCTTATATGCTGAAATATGACTCTACGCACGGTCGTTTCGACGGCACCGTAGAAGTTAAAGACGGCGCGCTGATTGTTAACGGCAAGAAAATCCGTGTTACCGCTGAGAAAGACCCGGCTAACCTGAAATGGGATGAAGTGGGTGTTGACGTTGTTGCTGAAGCAACCGGTATCTTCCTGACCGACGAAACCGCTCGTAAACACATTCAGGCTGGCGCGAAGAAAGTTGTTCTGACTGGTCCATCTAAAGATGCGACCCCAATGTTTGTTCGCGGTGCAAACTTCGACAAATACCAAGGTCAGGATATCGTTTCTAACGCATCCTGCACCACTAACTGCCTGGCTCCACTGGCTAAAGTTATCAACGATCACTTCGGTATCGTTGAAGGCCTGATGACCACCGTTCACGCAACTACCGCAACGCAGAAAACTGTTGATGGCCCGTCTCACAAAGACTGGCGCGGCGGCCGTGGCGCAGCTCAGAACATCATCCCTTCATCTACCGGTGCTGCGAAAGCAGTTGGCGTGGTTCTGCCAGAGCTGAACGGTAAACTGACGGGTATGGCGTTCCGTGTTCCTACCCCGAACGTGTCTGTTGTTGACCTGACTGTTCGTCTGGAAAAACCAGCAACTTACAAAGAAATCTGTGCCGTTATCAAAGCCGAATCTGAAGGCAAGATGAAAGGCGTTCTGGGTTACATCGAAGACGACGTCGTCTCTACCGACTTCAACGGCGAAACCCTGACTTCAGTATTCGATGCTAAAGCTGGTATCGCACTGAACGACAACTTCGTGAAACTGGTTTCATGGTACGACAACGAAACTGGTTACTCACACAAAGTTCTGGATCTGATTGCACTGGTTGCTGCTAAGTAAGCAACTGGCGAAAAGACAAGGGGTGACTTCGGTCGCCCCTTTTTTTTCATTTGGAAGAAGAGAAGGTCTGACGATGCAAGATAAAATTTATGCTTTGCCGGTGGTGAATCAGATCACCCCTTACCTGTCACAGCGCCAACTGGGGGATCTGCCGATAGTGGTGATCAGCCATCCTAAGGTGCGTGCCGCCATCGCACTGCAAGGCGCTCATCTGCTCTCCTGGCAACCGAGTGGGCAGCAACCGGTTATCTGGCTCAGTGAGAAGACGCCCTTCACTACGGGCAAGGCAATTCGCGGTGGCGTACCTGTCTGCTGGCCGTGGTTTGGCCCGGCTGGCGAGCCGGCGCATGGCTTTGCACGTAATCAACCATGGACGCTCACCGCGCACGATGAAAACGAAGATGCGGTGATGTTGACCTTCACGCTGGAGAGTAATGCCCAAACTAAAAAGCTCTGGCCACACGACTTCACCCTGCTCGCCCGCTTCCGTATCGCCGAACATTGCGAAATCGAGCTTGAAGCCTGGGGCGACTATGAAGCCACTGCCGCGCTGCATACCTACTTCCAGATTGCCGATATCGCGCAGGTTGAAGTGAGTGGCTTGGGCAACAGCTACGTTGATAAAGTGAACGCGAATGCCGTGGGCCATTCCGATGATGGTAAACAAACCTATCCCGACCGCGTGGATCGTATTCACACCGCTGCAGAAGATTGCAGCGTGATCCACGATAAAGGCGGCAAGCGTCAAATCGAAGTGTATCATCACTATCAAAGTGACGTTGTCACCTGGAATCCGGGCCCGGAACTGTCATGCAGCATGGCGGATATGCCGAACGAAGGCTACAAAACCATGGTTTGCGTGGAGACAGCGCGCATTAATAAGCCGATGAAAAGCGCCGGTGAATCCCCTGCACGTCTCGGTACCACGCTGCGCGTGCGTAACAAATAACTCTGTGCGGCGCGCTCGCGCCGCTACACCACATCCAATCCGGTCTTGTGCTGCGGTGCCGGAAACGCCCGGTCGATAATCGTCAACTCCTCTGCCGTTAACGTAACGTACAGGGCGGCGGCATTTTCCTTCACATGCTTGATGCTGCTGGCTTTAGGAATCGCGATAATACCCTGGTCGCGAATAACCCATGCCAACAGCAGTTGCGCCACACTGATGCCCTTCTGTTGTGCAATCTGCTGGAGATGCGGCTCATCAAACAGGGACTGGCGTAAGCGTCCCGCTTGTGCCAGCGGGCAATAGGCCATAATCGGCACGCTACGCTGCTGACAAGTTGGCAGCAGATCATATTCAATGCCACGAGATGCCAGATGATAAAGCACCTGATTGGTTAAGCAGCCCTCTCCGCCCGCTTCACCCCACAACTCTTGCATATCTTCGGTATCGAAGTTCGACACGCCCCAATGGCGAATTTTACCCTGCTGTTGCAACGTCTCCATGGCGCGCACCGTCTCTTCCAGCGGCACATTGCCGCGCCAGTGCAGCAGGTAGAGATCAAGGTAATCGGTCTGCAAGCGCCGCAAACTGCGTTCACAGGCCTCAATGGCATCGATTTCACCTGCGTTCCACGGATAGACCTTTGACACCAACCAGGCTTGCTCGCGGCGCCCGCGCAATGCCTCACCCACAACCTCCTCTGCGCCGCCTTCTGCGTACATCTCGGCGGTATCAATCAGTTTGAGGCCAAGCTCCAAACCCGCCTGCAGTGCGCCGACTTCGGCATTGCGTTGCGCAGCATTTTCGCCCATGTACCAGGTGCCTTGTCCAATAGCAGGTAAAGGTGATTCATCACGAAACTGAATGGTTTTCATTACGCCTCCGGTTGCGCCATTTGTGGGCACTGTATTGGTGCAATGTAAAAAAAACGCCTCTTGGCGAGGCGTTTATTCAAATCATCAGAAGCTGTAGCTAATACCGGTCCAGACCGTGAACTGCCCGCTCTTATCGACCATTGGGCTGTCTTTGATTTCACTGTCAAAACGGGTATAACGCCCAGAGAAACTGGCGTTCCAGCTATCACTGATCTGATAGCTGGCATTCATTTCAACATAAGGCGACCAGCTGTCGTCCGGCTGATACTGCGCGATGCCCGTTCTGGCGCTCTCATGCGATGAAACACCATAGTAATAACGGTTCTGATTGGCGCTGTTCCACATCGCACCGATACCCGGCGTCAGGCTGAATGCGCCAAAATCGAAGCGATACAGATAGGTAAGATCCCAGATCATGCCGTTGCTGTTGTTCAGCACATCGCCGAGCAGTACGGTGCGCACGATGCCCCAGTCAGCAACATGACGATAACTGGCGCCCGCCATCAGGGTCATGCGGCGCTTGTCCAGCGCTTTCATATCGCCCAGATCGTTGTCTTTTGGATCATACTGCTGCGGTGAGCCCAGCACTGTTAGAGACAGCTGGTTCTGCGGGTCTTTCCACAGGTAGTAACCGCCTTGCAGACTGCGGAACCAGAAGTTTTCGCCCTCATAGTTGATGACAGGAATCGGCAGATAACGGTCCTGTCCACCACGGTATGGCGATTGGGCATAAATAACCGAGGCACCAAGAGATAAGGGTTCTGCATGAGTGCTGAACGCCGCAAAATAACAAGGAACAGCGAGAGCAAGCGCTTTAAGTTTGAAATGGTTCACAATTTATTCAGTCCATAAATATAACAATCACACGCAGAGTCTAACCAATTTTTTGCTTTGGGTTAATGTTAAATCAGGGATGTTTATCACCCCAGCGGAATTGTCTGAGGCATTTCATCAGCCAGCACGTACCAACGGATTGCCTTAGCGCTTATGAGACTTTGTTATTGATATATCGCTAAATAAGGTGAAAAGTGGCTGCAGGTTTTCTGAATGCCTTCTACAGTTAAAAGTAAGACGAGACTTTTAGTTCGAGCAGAGTAACCATAAGAATTGTGTATCCCGATAAAAAAACGTCAGGTTGGCATAAGGGTTGCTGTACTCAATAAAGAATATCTTCCGGGAGCTGCAAACGTATCTAATTTCGCTCCTTTACCTGTGCTAAAAACGAAAGGACGGGCATCGCTATGAATATATTCGATCACTATCGTCAGCGCTATGAAGCTGCCAAGGACGAAGAGTTCACACTGCAGGAGTTCCTTGCTGTCTGTAAGCAGGATCGCAGTGCATACGCCAACGCTGCAGAACGACTATTGATGGCTATCGGTGAGCCAGTAATGGTTGATACGGCGCAAGAGCCACGCCTTTCCAGAATCTTCTCTAACCGCGTCATGGGGCGCTATCCCGCCTTCGAAGAGTTTTACGGTATGGAGGAAGCGATTGAACAGATCGTCTCTTACCTGAAACATGCTGCGCAAGGCCTGGAAGAGAAGAAACAAATCCTCTATTTACTGGGACCGGTCGGTGGCGGTAAGTCTTCCCTCGCCGAGCGCTTGAAAGCGTTAATGCAGCGCGTTCCGATTTACGTGCTGAGTGCCGAAGGCGAACGTAGCCCGGTGAATGACCATCCACTTTGCCTGTTCAACCCGCAGGAAGATGCCAATATTCTGGAAAAAGAGTATGGCGTACCGCGGCGTTACCTGGGCACCATTATGTCTCCGTGGGCGGCGAAACGCCTGCATGACTTTGGTGGCGATATCACCCGTTTTAAAGTAGTGAAGGTCTGGCCTTCTATTCTGGAACAGGTCGCCATTGCCAAAACGGAACCGGGTGATGAGAACAACCAGGATATCTCTGCGCTGGTCGGTAAAGTCGACATTCGCAAACTGGAAAACCACGCGCAAAACGATCCGGATGCTTACGGCTACTCTGGCGCACTGTGCCGGGCAAACCAAGGCATCATGGAATTTGTTGAGATGTTCAAAGCACCGATTAAAGTGCTGCATCCGCTGCTGACCGCCACTCAGGAAGGTAACTATAACGGTACTGAGGGCATCTCTGCCCTGCCGTTTAATGGCATCATCCTGGCGCACTCCAACGAATCTGAGTGGGTGACGTTCCGCAATAATAAGAACAACGAAGCCTTCCTTGACCGCGTATACATCGTCAAAGTGCCGTACTGCTTGCGTGTGTCGGAAGAGATCAAAATTTACGACAAGCTGCTTAATCACAGTGAGTTGACCACCGCACCTTGCGCCCCAGGCACACTGGAAACTCTGGCACGTTTCTCGATCCTGTCTCGCCTGAAAGATCCGGAAAACTCCAGCATCTATTCCAAAATGCGCGTATATGACGGTGAGAGCCTGAAAGATACCGATCCGAAAGCGAAATCCTGGCAGGAATATCATGACTACGCGGGTGTAGATGAAGGCATGAACGGTCTATCGACCCGTTTTGCCTTTAAGATTCTGTCGCGCGTCTTTAACTTTGACCACGCTGAAGTGGCCGCCAACCCGGTACACCTGTTCTACGTGCTGGAGCAACAGATTGAGCGTGAGCAGTTCCCGCAGGATCTGGCTGAGAAGTACCTTGAGCACCTGAAAGGCTATCTGATCCCGAAATATGCCGAGTTTATTGGTAAAGAGATTCAGACGGCTTATCTGGAATCTTACTCCGAATATGGTCAGAACATCTTTGACCGCTATGTCACCTACGCTGATTTCTGGATTCAGGATCAAGAGTATCGCGATCCCGATACCGGACAGCTATTTGACCGCGAATCACTGAACGCCGAGCTGGAAAAGATTGAGAAACCTGCCGGGATCAGTAACCCGAAAGATTTCCGTAACGAGATCGTCAACTTTGTGCTGCGTGCTCGCGCGCAGAATAGTGGACGTAATCCTAACTGGACCAGTTACGAAAAACTGCGCACGGTCATTGAGAAGAAAATGTTCTCAAACACCGAAGAGCTGTTGCCGGTGATTTCGTTCAATACCAAGACCTCAACGGACGAACAGAAAAAACACGATGATTTTGTCGACCGCATGATGGAGAAAGGCTATACCCGCAAGCAGGTGCGCCTGCTGTGTGAATGGTATCTGCGCGTGCGTAAATCGTCATAATCGTTACCTGTAAGCTATGCGGCGCTGCGGCGCCGTAACAGGAGGCCGGAATATTCCGGCCTGGCTTGCGCTGTAGTTTGGGGGAGTTTTATGGCCTATTTCATCGATCGGCGTCTGAACGGTAAAAACAAAAGCGCCGTCAATCGGCAGCGCTTTCTGCGCCGTTACAAGTCGCAAATCAAGCAGTCGATCTCCGAGGCCATCAACAAGCGTTCGGTCACCGACGTGGAGAGCGGCGAATCGGTCTCGATTCCTATTGATGACATCAATGAGCCGATTTTCCACCAGGGGCGCGGCGGCAGTCGCCATCGTGTTCACCCTGGGAACGACCATTTTGTGCAGAATGACCGCATTGAACGTCCGCAAGGTGGCGGTGGCGGCGGAGGCAGTGGTCAAGGCAATGCCAGCCAGGACGGTGAAGGCCAGGATGAATTCGTCTTCCAGATTTCAAAAGATGAATATCTTGACCTGCTGTTTGAGGACCTGGCCCTGCCTAACCTGAAAAAAAATCAGCATCGGCAGTTGAATGAATACAAGACACATCGTGCTGGCTTCACCTCGAATGGGGTACCCGCCAACATCAGTGTGGTCCGCTCACTGCAAAACTCACTGGCACGCCGCACGGCGATGACCGCTGGTAAGCGTCGTATGCTGCATGAGCTGGAAGCCACCCTGACTGAAGTAGAAAACAGTGAGCCGGCGCAATTGCTGGAAGAAGAGCGCCTGCGTAAAGAGATTGCCGAGTTACGTGCGCGTATTGAGCGTGTGCCCTTTATTGACACTTTCGATCTGCGCTACAAAAACTTTGAAAAACGGCCGGAACCCTCCAGCCAGGCAGTCATGTTCTGCCTGATGGACGTGTCCGGGTCGATGGACCAGGCCACCAAAGACATGGCCAAGCGTTTTTATATTCTGCTCTATCTGTTCCTGAGCCGGACCTATAAAAATGTCGAGGTGGTTTACATCCGTCACCACACGCAGGCGAAAGAAGTGGATGAGCAGGAGTTCTTCTACTCGCAGGAAACCGGCGGCACCATCGTGTCCAGTGCGCTGAAGCTGATGGATGAGGTGGTGAAAGAGCGCTATGACCCAGCACAGTGGAATATTTACGCGGCGCAGGCGTCGGATGGCGATAACTGGGCGGACGATTCTCCCCTGTGCCACGAGATTCTCGCCAAGCATATTTTGCCGGTAGTACGTTATTACAGCTATATCGAAATCACCCGCCGTGCGCATCAAACGCTATGGCGTGAGTATGAACATCTGCAGGCGATGTTCGATAACTTCGCGATTCAGCACATCCGTGAGCCCGAAGACATCTATCCGGTATTTAGAGAACTTTTCCACAAACAGGTTGCTGAAGCCTGATATCCCAGCCGGTCACTGACCGGCTTTTTCTTTTCCGCTCCCCCTCTCATTTACCTGAAACTCCCGCTGATTTTTCACACAAACTTAACCATCTATGGGATAGTGCTCGGTAGATTGAAAAAATGTTGAATTAAGCGCTGACAAGCTATTGATAAGGCATTATCTTTTCAGCTTGTCTGTGTGATTATCCCCGCAGTTTGTTTTATCCGTCCGTTAGCGCAGGAGAACGCCGTTGAATGCCAGCATGATTTACAGTTTGTTCATTATTGGTTCCGTGCTGGTTGCAGCAAGTATTCTTCTGAGTTCGTTCTCATCTCGTCTTGGCATCCCGATTTTGGTGATATTCCTCGCGCTTGGCATGCTGGCGGGTGTTGACGGTATCGGCGGCATCGCCTTTGATAATTATCCCGTGGCCTACCTGGTCTCCAACCTTGCGCTGGCCATCATTCTGTTGGATGGCGGCATGCGGACCAAAGCCAGTTCGTTCAAGGTCGCTCTGGGTCCAGCGTTGTCATTAGCCACCGTTGGCGTGATGATCACCGCGGGCTTAACCGGTGTGGCGGCTGCCTGGCTGTTTAAGCTCGATTTGATGCAAGGTTTCCTGATTGGCGCCATCATTGGCTCTACCGACGCCGCAGCCGTATTCTCGCTGCTGGGCGATAAAGGGCTTAATGAGCGTGTCAGCTCAACGCTGGAAATTGAATCGGGCAGTAACGATCCGATGGCAGTGTTCCTCACCATCACACTGATCGACATGATTCAGCAGGGCCAGACCGGTTTAAGCTGGATGTTTGTGGTGCACCTGGTGCAGCAGTTTGGTCTTGGCATTGTGCTGGGATTGGGCGGCGGCTGGGCACTGCAGCAGTTAATTAACCGCATTAATCTGGCACAGGGTTTATATCCTCTGCTGGCCGTCAGCGGCGGCATCATTGTATTTGCATTGACCACGGTGATGGAAGGCAGCGGCATTCTGGCTGTTTACCTTTGTGGCTTCCTGTTAGGCAATAGCCCAATCCGCAACCGTCACGGCATTCTGCAAACCTTCGATGGAATGGCATGGCTTAGTCAGATTGGCATGTTTATCGTACTCGGTTTGTTGGTCACCCCTTCTGATTTGTGGCACATCGCGGTACCCGCGATGATTCTGTCACTGTGGCTGATTCTGGTGGCGCGCCCGCTTTCTATTTTGGTCGGTCTGCTGCCATTCAAAGGGTTTACCGGACGTGAGCGTATCTTCATCAGTTGGGTGGGGTTACGCGGCGCGGTGCCGATCATCCTTGCGGTGTTCCCGATGATGGCGGGCATGGAAAATTCCAAGCTCTACTTCAACATCGCCTTCTTCGTGGTGTTAGTTTCATTAATGCTGCAGGGCACGTCTCTCGGTTATGCCGCTAAACGCGCCAAAGTCGTGGTGCCCCCTACCGCTTCGCCGATTAGCCGTGTGGGGCTGGATATCCATCCGGAAAACCCGTGGGAGCAGTTTGTCTATCAGCTTGGTGCAGACAAGTGGTGTGTCGGTGCAGCGCTGCGTGACCTGCAGATGCCACGTGAGACGCGCATCGCTGCGCTGTTCCGCGACAATGCGCTGATGCATCCGAATGGCAGCACGCGTCTCAAAGAGGGCGACGTGTTGTGCGTGATTGGTCGCGAACGAGATTTACCCGCATTAGGCAAAATGTTTAGTCAGTCACCGCCTGTAGCCCTCGACCAACGCTTCTTCGGAGACTTCATTCTGGATGCCGAGGCACGATTGCGCGATGTGGCGCAGATTTACGGTTTAGAGTTAGACGAAGAGACCAACGATCAGCAGTCACTCGGCCAACTCGTTATGGGGTTACTTGGCAGCACGCCGGTGGTGGGTGACCAGGTGGAGTGGAATCAACTGACCTGGACCGTTGCCGAAAAAGAAGATAACCAAATCGTCAAAATTGGTGTGCGCGTCATGGAAGACAAAGAGTAATCCGAAGCGCTTTGGCCCCCAAACTGCGCGTGAGCGACTATGATCACTATTCCACCCAGCAGAAACGGGAGAATAGGATGGGACACGTGGTAAAGATTGGTCGTTACGAGATCGTTGATGCAGAACTGAATGCTGAAAATTTAGAGACCGTCAGCATTCCCTGCAATACCAACCCCGGCCTGAGTTACCAACTCGACGGCTGGGATCATGACACAAGTGTGCCGGCGTGGATTGATGGCGAACCCATCGATCTGGCGATCGGACACTATGACAAGCAGCAAGACCGCTGGGTATTAAAAAAACCTGCCTGATTTTTCCATACCGCCATCCGCTTCGTTTGGCGGTCATTCCTAAAAGCAGTCTTAAAATGAAGCGTTCTATCGTCGGATTTTTTACTTTTAACCTTATAATTCAATTCGCTAGCTCATAATTTCTTTAGTCATTTATTTCCTTTTCAGACTATTTCCATATTAACTCTGTCAAATAACTCCTGCATACTCTTAAACGTTGCTGCAGCTTTTTGTGACGCAATTCACGTCTCAAACGGTCCTTTCGGTGCAGCGCTTGTGGCAGTTTTGATTCATATCGCGCTGAAAAATAAATTCTTTCCTATTTCAGCGGACCACACCTGAGCGCGTACTTGATTCTGGTCAGGCCATCTTTTACTTAAGAAAAGAGAGCAGGTTTTATGGCAAGTACATTGGTAATGAATAATGCAACCCGCTCATGGAGCGGACTGCGTAAAAATCTCATCGCGAAAGTCGCTTTAAGTTTCTCAGATTTAATTGCATTAAATTTGGCATTGTTCTTATCTGCGGCCACCGTTCAGGGTATTTGGGGAGAACTGGACACCTTTATTCCGCCGCAGCAAATCGAATATCGCTTTATCGCACAACTCGGGCTATCGGTTCTTTGCACAGCCTGGTTCTGGGTGCGTATGCGTCATTACACTTATCGCAAACCCTTCTGGTTCGAGTTAAAAGAAATTGTTAAAACCCTGTTCGTGTTCTCACTGCTGGATTTGGCACTGATCGCCTTCTCCAAATGGGATTTCTCGCGCATGGTGTGGGTGTTTAGCTGGACTTACGCGCTGTTGCTGTTGCCACTGATGCGTGCCGTGGTGAAACGCGCCATAAACCGTGCGGGTCAATGGCAGAAAGAAACCATCATTATTGGTTCGGGTAAAAATGCCATGGAAGCTTACGCTGCGTTGCAGAGTGAAGAGATCCTTGGCTATAACGTGCAGGCGTTCATTTCACTGGAAGATGAAAACCGTCCTGACAATGTTAATGGCGTGCCGGTGATTACCTGGAAAGATATCAACTGGCAAACCATGGACCGTGACAACACGCAATTTATCGTCGCTACTGAATTTGAACAGCAAGTGGTGCGCGATAAATGGCTGAAGTTCCTGTCCAAAATGAAATGCCGTTCAATTTCCGTTATCCCTACTCTGCGCGGCGTGCCCCTGTATGGCACGGATATGTCCTTCATCTTCAGCCATGAAGTGATGATCTTGCGCGTCAGCAACAACCTGGCCAAGCGTTCATCTCGTTTCCTCAAGCGAGCCTTCGATATTGTGGTGGCATCCCTGTTGCTGCTGTTCCTTGCTCCGGTGTTCGGCCTGCTGTGCGCCATGGTGAAACGCGATGGGGGAAATGCGATTTATGGTCACGAACGTGTTGGACAGGATGGCGAGAAATTTAAATGCCTGAAATTCCGCTCGATGGTCACCAACTCGCAAGAAGTGTTGCAGAATCTACTGGCGACCAGCGAGGAAGCACGTGCGGAATGGGATCGTGATTTCAAACTGAAGAATGACCCACGCATCACCAAAATTGGTGGCTTCTTACGTAAAACCAGCATGGATGAACTGCCGCAACTGTGGAATGTGATTCGCGGCGAAATGAGTCTGGTCGGTCCGCGTCCGGTGATTGAAGCTGAACTGGAACGCTATGCAGGTGATGTGGATTATTATCTGATGGCAAAACCGGGCATGACCGGCCTTTGGCAGGTTAGTGGACGTAACGATATTGACTACGATACCCGCGTCTATTTCGACTCCTGGTATGTGAAAAACTGGGCACTGTGGACTGATATCGCCATTCTGTTTAAAACGGCTGGCGTAGTCTTGCGTCGCGACGGCGCTTACTAATCCCCCCGAGGCGATGTCTGTGCGCGAGCGGCAGACATCTCTTTTTTTATTCCTTCCCTTTTCTCTGCTAACTCTTTACCCTTCCCGCTTGTTTAACAGGTTGTTTCTGGTTCGTAATGCAAAAATTTACCCTGCTACTTTTAAGCCTGGTGCTGCTGGCGCCGCTTGGCATTGATCTTTATCTCCCTACACTTCCGCAAATTGCTGAAGGCCTTAACAGCCCGGTCAGTTTGATTCAGACCACTATTCCCCTGTTTTTGCTGGTGATGGGCATAGGTCAGTTGGTCACTGGGCCTTTGGTCGATAATTATGGACGTAAGCCGATCGCTCTAATTGGGCTGGCGCTCTATATCATCGGCAGCGCCATTGCGGCGACGGCCACAGCGTGGCCCATCTTCTTCCTGGCACGACTCATTCAGGGATGTGCCGTATGTTGCAGTGCGGTTGTCGCCTTTAGTGGGGTACGCGACCGTTTAAGCGGCGATGAGGCCGCGCGCGCCTATGGTTTTCTCAATGGCGCGTTAAATATTGTTCCGGCGCTGGCTCCGCTGCTCGGCGGTATCCTTGCCGAAGCCTACGGCTGGCGTGCACCGTTCTGGTTCCTGTGCAGTTATGCCGCGGCGATTGGCGTGATAGTGCTGTTCTTCCTGCCGGAAACACGCCCTGCGGATACCCTGCGAGTTAAAGGTTTACCGCTGGCACAGTATGCCGCGATTGCGCGCAAACCGCGCTTCCTCGCGTTTGCCTTTGCGAATGCCGGTGCACTGGGCATGGTGCTGACGTATGTTTCGCTCGCGCCGCATGTTTTGATGACCGAAGGTGGCCTCACGCCGCTGCAGTTCTCGTTTGCCTTTGGTGCCAACGGTTTCTGGATCATGTTGGTCAGTGCGTTTGTGAATAAAACCATCCGTAAAGCCGGGCGGCCTTTCTGTCTGGCGATGGGCTTTTTCACCATGTTGGTGGGCGCCATCTTACTGGTGGCTGGAATGCATCTATTCCCTGCTGCATGGCAGACTCACTGGGCGTTATACATGATTCCAGTAGCCGTCTCGGTAGCGGGCTTAGCCTTTACGGTCGGACCTGCCACCAGCTATGCGCTGGAGCCGTATCAACAGCAGGCCGGTGTGGCAGCTGCTTTACAGGGCTTTATTCAGATGGCATGTGGAGCAGGCGGCAGTCTAATCATTGTCGCATTACCGGTCGCGGAGAAATCAGCACTGGCATTGATGATGTTATTAGGTGCAGCGCTGGCTCTGATTGCCTGGCGCTGCAGTAAGAAAATGCACGGCAGTGTGACCGCGCTTAAATAACGCTAACCGGCACGCGGGGCGCGAGCGCACACATCAGCTCGTAGCCCACCGTTCCCGCGGCTTTCGCGACTTCATCGATTTTCACCTGATTGCCCCACAGCTCCACTTTCGAGCCGATTCCCGCCTGCGGACAAGGTTCAAGATCAATCATCATCATATCCATGGAAATCGCGCCCAGCGTTTGGGTGCGAATACCCTCAACAGACACGGGCGTGCCCGTTGGCGCATGTCGTGGATAACCATCAGCGTAGCCACAGGCAACAATACCAATACGCTGCGCAGCTGAGGCATGGTAACGATAGCCGTAGCCCACCCCGTCACCGGCAGTAAGTTGCTGTACGCCAATAATCTCACTGCTCAGCGTCATCACCGGTTGCAAGCCGGTGCTGGCAATATCCTGCCAGTCACCGCTTGGTGAGGCACCATACAGAATGATGCCCGGCCGTACCCAGTCAAAATGCGCTTCCGGATGCCACAACGTTGCTGCCGAGTTGGAAAGAGAACGTGGGCAGTTGAGACCTTCTGCTGCCAGCTCTACCCGCTTCATTGGCTCAATCAAACCTTCTGGATTTTCCGCATCGGCGAAGTGCGCCATCAGCGTCATCTCGCCAACATTTGGCAGTTCACGCAGTTTTTGCCACGCCGCATGGGCCTGTTCAGGTCGGAAACCCAGGCGGTTCATGCCGCTGTTGATCTTCAGATAGATATCAATCGGTGCTGAGAGCGTGGCTTTGGCCAGCGCCTGGATTTGCCAGTTACTGTGCACGCTGGTGGTCAGACGGTAACGATCAATCAGCGTTAGATCTTCCGCATGGAAAAAACCTTCCAGCAGCAGGATCGGCTTTTTCCAGCCCTGCTCGCGCAGCAGAATCGCTTCTTCCATGTTCAGCAACGCGAAACCATCAGTCTGCGCCAGGCTCTGCCAAACGCGGGTGATTCCGTGTCCGTAAGCGTTGGCTTTCACCACCGACCAGATTCGCGACTGTGGTGCCGCCTGACGAACAATCGTCAGATTGTGGCTCAGCGCCTGTTGATTGATGGTGGCGCCAATAGGACGTGACATGCGTATGCTCTCCCTGAAGTCTTAACGCGCTGCGTTAGCGTTGCGCAACGGCGACGAATGGGCTTCGAAACCTGGCAGATAGCGCAGCACGGAGAGATCGTCTGCAGCAATTGCCGGTTTCTGGCCAGAAATCAAATCGGCCAACAGCTGACCGGAACCACAGGCCATGGTCCATCCCAGCGTACCGTGACCGGTATTGAGATAGAGATTGGAGAGCGGCGTGCGCCCAACAATCGGCGTACCGTCTGGCGTCATAGGGCGCAATCCGGTCCAGAACGTGGCCTGTTCAACAAAACCGCCTTCAGGATAAAGATCGCTGACCACCATCTCCAGCGTTTCACGTCGTGCTGGCGTCAGTTTGGTGTTAAAACCAACAATTTCCGCCATACCACCGACGCGGATACGATCGTCGAAGCGCGTTACCGCCACTTTGTAGGTCTCATCGAGAATAGTGGAAACCGGTGCGGCCTCAGGATTCTTAATCGGGATGGTGAGTGAGTAGCCTTTCAGCGGATAAACCGGGATGGCGATAATATCTTTGAGCAGCGCAGTCGAATAGGAACCAAAGGCCACCACGTAGGCATCGGCTTTAATCACTTCGTCGCCACACTTCACGCCGTAGATCCGATTACCTTCGCGCAGCAACTGATCCACTTCCATGTTGTAGCGGAAGGTCACGCCTGCGGCGGCGGCCATATCCGCTAAGCGTTGGGTGAAGAGTTGGCAGTCACCGGTTTCATCATTCGGCAGACGCAAACCGCCAGTGAGTTTGTGGGCGGTGGCAGCTAACGCCGGTTCAACACTGTGAAGCTGGTGTGCTTCCAGCAGCTCGTAAGGCACGCCAGCGTCTTTCAACACGGCGATATCTTTGCTGGCACTGTCGAACTGCTGCTGCGTGCGGAAGAGTTGCAGTGTACCGCCTTGTCGACCTTCATAGGCAATGCCAGTGGTGGCGCGCAGGGTTTTCAGGCAATCACGGCTGTATTCCGCAATCCGCACCATGCGACCTTTGTTCTCTTGATAGTGACGCATATCGCAATTGCGCAGCATATTCCACATCCACTCCAGCTGGAATTTACTGCCATCGAGGCGAACCGCCAGAGGCGCGTGACGCTGGAACATCCATTTAACAGCCTTCAAGGGCACACCCGGTGCCGCCCAAGGCGCAGCATAGCCGGGGGAGATCTGCCCGGCGTTACCGGCACTGGTCTCCAGCGCGGCAGCGGGCTGGCGATCGATCACCGTGACCTCATGTCCCGCCTGTGCCAGATACCAGGCACTCGCCACCCCGACAACCCCACTTCCAAGAATCACTACGCGCATAAGCCCCTCGTCGCGGCAAAAAGCATAATCAACTATGAATACCGCCTGCATTAGCATAACCAGACGACTGATTTAATCTTACATTCGACAGATACATTTCACATGTTTTTCACGTTCCTGCACACATAAATCATGAGGCAGTGCAAAAATCAGGATTTTTTATGCCATAAAACCATTAACCAGCGATTTATTATGCGGACGGCAGTGCTTTTATCTTTTTTCAGGACAAAGCGCCACAGTCATATAATGCACTTATAAACAGCATTTTATCCTGCCGTTAAAATCAAAACCCGCATTTGTCATTAGCAAAACCTTAAGCAGCGAATTTTGAATGATTTTGTGCCAAAAAGAATTCGTTTGAGTTCCGGTTTCGGATAAGCGACAGTGGACTATCATTGAAGTGTTCGCTCAGTTTTTTTGGGCCGTCTTTCTCAGGATGAAGCCTTAAACGATCGTGACAGGTGACAATCCGTTGCCTGCCGCTTGCAAAACAGAGGTGCGCTATGACGACAATCTTTGACGAGCCAACCCGGAGCAGTAAACGACTCAGTGATGGGCCAGACTGGACATTCGAATTGCTTGATGTCTATCTGGCAGAGATCGACCGCGTGGCGAAAAGCTACGGGCTTGATACCTATCCGCATCAAATCGAAGTGATCACCTCCGAACAAATGATGGATGCCTACTCCAGCGTAGGGATGCCGATCAACTATGCACACTGGTCGTTCGGGAAGAAATTCATTGAAACTGAACAGCGCTACAAGCATGGCCAGCAGGGGCTGGCTTACGAAATAGTAATCAATTCCAATCCGTGTATCGCCTATTTGATGGAAGAGAACACTATGACCATGCAGGCGCTGGTGATGGCGCACGCGTGTTACGGCCACAACTCTTTCTTCAAAAATAACTATTTATTCCGCAGTTGGACCGATGCCAGCTCCATTGTCGATTACCTGCTGTTTGCACGTAATTACATCTCCGACTGCGAAGAGCGATTCGGCGTCGAGGAGGTCGAACGTCTGCTCGACTCCTGCCATGCGTTGATGAACTACGGCGTGGATCGCTATAAACGCCCGCAAAAAATCTCACTGCAGGAAGAGAAGGCCCGACAGAAAAGCCGTGAAGAGTATCTGCAAAGCCAGGTGAATACCCTGTGGCGTACCCTGCCGCGTAAAGAGAAGGAGTCGGTGCACGTTGAGGCCTCACGTTACCCGTCTGAGCCGCAGGAAAATTTGCTGTACTTTATGGAAAAGAATGCTCCGTTGCTGGAGTCCTGGCAGCGTGAAGTGCTGCGTATTGTACGCAAGGTCAGCCAGTATTTTTACCCGCAAAAACAGACCCAGGTGATGAACGAAGGGTGGGCAACCTTCTGGCATTACACCATCCTGAATCACCTGTATGACGAAGGTAAGGTGTCGGAACGCTTTATGATGGAGTTCCTGCACAGTCACACTAATGTGGTGTATCAACCGCCGTATAATAGCCAGTGGTATAACGGCATCAACCCGTACGCACTTGGCTTTGCCATGTTCCAGGACATCAAACGTATCTGCCAGTCACCGACGGAGGAAGATCGTTACTGGTTCCCAGACATCGCGGGTTCTGACTGGCTGAAGACGCTGCATTTTGCCATGCGTGAATTCAAAGATGAGAGCTTCATTAGTCAGTTCCTGTCGCCGAAAGTGATGCGTGATTTCCGTTTGTTTACGGTAATGGATGACGATCGCAATAATTTCCTGGAAATTGCCGCGATTCATGATGAGGCCGGTTACCGCGCGATACGACAGCAGTTGTCGGCGCAGTACAACCTCAGCAATCTTGAACCGAACATTCAGGTGTACAACGTCGATCTGCGTGGTGACCGTTCGCTGACGCTGCGCTATGTGCCACAACAGCGTGCACCACTCGACAAAAGCCGCAAGGAAGTGCTGAAGCATGTGAATCGCTTGTGGGGCTTCGATGTCATTCTGGAACAGCAGAATGAGGATGGTAGCGTCGAACTGCTTGATCGCGCGCCGACTCGCGGCCCCGCCTTGTAAGGCATAAAAAAACCGGACTGATGAGGTCCGGTTTTTTTTATCGCTTGCTGGCTAAATCGTCCGGCATGCTCTTCTGCATACTGTGCCAAATCTCGCCGCTGCGACGTCCATATTCGCGCACGCAATCCACAATCTGATCCTGCGTCGGATTAACGCTGCACAAGTCTGCCAGTTGGCGGTAGAAATTGCGTGCCTGCTGACGCGCCTCTGGGTTGGAGAAATAGTGGCGTCCAACGCGGGTATACAGCCCTTTCAGCCCATTAAGGATCAAACCATAAATGGGGTTGCCCGAAGCAAACGCTAAACCACGAAACACACGATAATCCAGTTCGGTGTAGGCTTCTGCCTTATCCTCTTCCGCTAACGCGCTTTCTAACACTTCGCGCGCTTTATCAGGATGGTGGCGCAGTGCGCGGCTGATAAAGATCGACGCGATATTGGTTCGCACTGACAGCAGGTTATCAATCAACTGGGGCACGCTATCATGATCAAGGCGGGCCAGGGTTTCCAGGATGTTTAAACCTGAGGTTTCCCAGAAATCATTCACGCGCGTCGGTTTACCATGTTGAATGGTCAGCCAACCATCACGTGCCAGACGCTGTAGTACTTCTCGTAGCGTGGTACGGGTGACGCCAATCAGTTCAGAAAGCTCACGTTCGGCAGGTAGGATCGACCCCGGCGGAAAACGACTGTTCCAGATGCTTTCAATAATATACTCTTCAGCAAATCCTGCGGGGCTTTGCGCCTTAATCACCATAGCATTTATTTCTCATTGCTTTCTTTGTCGTAATGGCACTCATCATACCAGAGGGGCTATAGCGTAAATAGCCTGACAACTGATTAAAAGCGCGCGCTGGCGCAAAAATTCAGTCTTGTCATCCTCGTGGTGACGGTAAAAACGCACTCGTTTGCGTTGTAGTGTCCACGTGTCACTTCTTACGTGGGGAGAAAATGCCATTATTTTTGGCCTGGATCAGGCTTAAGTCATTTTTGTACATGATTTTTTCCCCTTACCTGGCTGGCACGGTTACGCTTTTGGTTTACACTGCGAAGCATTAACGGTTACAGGATAAGCAATATGTTGCGATATTTAAATCAATGCTCACGAGGTCGCGGAGCATGGTTATTGTTGGCTCTTACAGCTCTGGCTTTTGAACTCACCGCACTGTTTTTTCAACACGTCATGGGGCTAAAACCCTGTGTGATGTGCATTTATGAACGTTGTGCCTTATTTGGCGTGATGGGCGCAGGCATTGTCGGCGCGTTTGCCCCTAAAAGCTTGCCCGTGCGTTGGGCAGCGATCCTGATTTGGCTCTACAGTGCCTACAAAGGTTTGATGCTTTCCATTGAGCACACCAACATTCAGCTTCATCCTAATCCGTTTGTGACCTGTGATTTCGCTGCCCGTTTCCCAAGCTGGCTGCCACTGGATAAGTGGTTGCCGTCAGTGTTTGTTGCGAGTGGCGATTGCGCTGAACGTAGCTGGACCTTCCTGACATGGAGCATGCCGCAGTGGATGATTGTGATCTTCGCGGCTTACCTGCTGGTGGGGGCATTGGTGTTAATCGCACAACCGTTAAAACCTAAACGTCGCGATCTTTTCGGTCGTTAAGCCCAAATGAAACAGGCAGCCAAGGCTGCCTGTTTTTCTTATCCGTTACGATCGGGTCGATCGATAATATGGTCTTCCCAGTCGCGCACTTCACTTTCCCGCACCGCGATATAGCGCACAGAAATACGCTGCGCATGCATCGCCTTCTTCGAACCCGCCACCAGCGGATGCCAGGCCGGTAGTGTGCCACCCTCGCCTAACAGGCGGTAGGCACAGGTACGCGGTAACCAGTTAAAGGTGGTGAGGTTTTCGCGCGTCAGCTTGATGCAATCTTCTTCATACTCAAAGCGGCGCTCGTAGTTACGGCACTGACAGGTTTTGATGTTCAGTTGATTGCAGGCAACGTTGGTAAAGTAAATTTCGTCGGTGTCCGCATCCTGCAACTTGTTCAGGCAGCACTGGCCGCAGCCGTCACACAGCGATTCCCACTCTGCGTCGTCCATTTGGTCAAGGCGTTTTGTTTGCCAGAAAGGTTGTTCAGTCATAATGGCGGTCCGGGTTGTGCAACAAGACCGCACCTTATAAAGGTTCAGGTGCGGTGATGCAAGTTTTACAGTACGCGCGTGGTAATACCGTGACCGGCTAGCGAGATTTCAAGTTTATCGCCAGAACGCATTGGGCCCACGCCTTCAGGGGTGCCAGTCAGCACCACATCACCTGCGCGCAGCGTGAAATACTGGCTCATGTAGGCAATCAACGGCAGGATTTTATGGATCATATCGGCGGTGGAACCGTGCTGACGCACTTCGCCATTGACCACCAGTTTCAACTCAGTATCTTGCGGATCGCCACTGAATTCAGCCACTGGGATAAAGCCTGACAGCGGGCATGAGTTATCGAACCCTTTGGATTTTTCCCACGGCTGGCCCGCTTTCTTTAAGCCTGCTTGTACATCACGCAGCGTTAAATCCAGCGCCACGCCGTAGCCGGCAATCGCTTTTGCCACATGCTCTTCGGTCGCCTGCTTCAACGTCGAACCAATTAACACCGCCAGCTCGACTTCGTGATGCACTTCGCCGAAGTTATCCGGAATGGAGAGTGGCTGGCGCAAATCACACACGGCGGTTTCTGGTTTGATAAAGACGACTGGCTCAGTTGGCGTTGCACTGCCCATTTCCTTGATATGCTTCGCATAGTTGCTGCCCACGCAAACCACTTTGCTGACGGGATAATCCAACAAAGCGCCTTGCCAGTTACGATGCTGATACATGCTTTTCCCCTGCTTGTGTTGTGTTTGATGCCAGCTGTGCTGGCGGATGAGTCAGGTTCAGTGCCGGAACGCGGCATGCTGAGGAGGATTATATTAGCGGTTTTATCGCGTCAGGCGTGGCGGAAATTGTCAAAAGTCGTTAATTGTTCACCAGAAACGGCGAAGACATGTAGGATTAAATGCCCGCAATTAAGCTTTTGCGCGGGCAATTAATTAATGCAAATAACACTGAGGATATTTACAGGATATATTTACAGATGAATCCGAATTAATCTTTTTTACCCAGTTCGCGATGAATGTTGAGCAGATTTTCGACCGGCGGTGGGATCTGTAAATAATAGCCGTTATCGCTCAATCCTTGCTTAACTTTATTGATATCAGCATTAGCCAGTTTGTCGCGTTTGTCCAGCGACAGCACCATCGCCAGCTTGGGTTTACCAAAGCCACGCAACAACTCTTCAGGAACGCGCGAAAAATCGTCTTTTTTTTCAACATAAAGATAAGTCTGGTCGCGTTGCGGGCTTCTATAGATCACACAAAACATATTTTTTACTCGAATTAACCGATGGCGTCACTTGCCTGAATATAGCAGTAACTATAACATGCTTGCAGAACTTCGAATATTGACCGTTTGATGTTAATGACGATTTTATCGCTGGACATCTTAGGGTCGTAAAACAGGACTGAGTCAGGACAGATGTCGCAAACGCCAATCGAATTCAAGGGAAGCAGTTTTACCCTGTCAGTCGTTCATCTGCACCATTCGCAACCCGAGGTGATTCGTCAGGCACTGCAGGACAAAATCGATCAGGCCCCTGCGTTTTTGCAGAATGCCCCGGTGGTGCTTAATGTCTCTGCTTTGAACGGCGACATTAACTGGAAGCAGATGCAGCAAGCCGTCATCGCGACAGGTTTGCGCATTGTCGGTGTCAGCGGTTGCAAAGATGAAGCCCTGAAAAAAATGATTGCACGCGCCGGTTTGCCCGTGCTGTCAGAAGGCAAAGAGAATCGTAAACGCGCAGAAGCGCCCGTGGCAGAAACCGCGTTACCGGTTGCTGCTCCAGTGGTTGAAGGTGCCGGCAAAACCCGCATCATCAACACACCGGTACGTTCTGGTCAGCAGATTTACGCACGCAATGCTGACCTTATCGTCACCAATAGCGTCAGCGCCGGTGCCGAACTGGTTGCCGACGGCAACATTCATATTTACGGCATGATGCGTGGCCGTGCGCTGGCCGGAGCCAGCGGCGCACGTGACAGCCAAATTTTTTGCACCAACCTCGCAGCCGAGTTGGTTTCTATTGCCGGTGAATACTGGATCATGGATCAAATCCCGGCGGAATTCTTTGGTAAAGCCGCGCGCCTGTGTCTTAAAGAAGGCGCGCTCACCATCCAGACACTTTATTAGGCCCCTTTTCTTTCGTTAAGGAAATCAACATTTATGGCACGCATCATTGTAGTTACATCGGGTAAAGGGGGCGTTGGCAAGACCACGTCAAGCGCGGCCATCGCCACAGGGTTAGCGCAAAAGGGCAAAAAGACTGTTGTGATCGATTTTGATATCGGTCTGCGTAACCTTGACTTGATCATGGGCTGTGAACGCCGTGTGGTCTATGATTTCGTCAACGTCATTCAGGGTGACGCCACGCTGAACCAGGCGCTGATTCGAGATAAGCGCACTGAGCAGCTCTACATTCTGCCTGCTTCACAAACGCGCGACAAAGATGCACTGACCCGCGAAGGCGTGGAGAAAGTGCTGAACGACCTGGCCGCGATGGAGTTTGATTTCATCGTTTGCGATTCGCCAGCAGGTATCGAAACCGGTGCGCTGATGGCTCTGTACTTCGCCGACGAAGCAATCATTACTACCAACCCGGAAGTCTCTTCCGTACGTGACTCAGACCGTATTCTCGGCATTATTTCGTCCAAATCACGTCGTGCAGAAAACAGCCAGGACCCGGTGAAAGAGCACCTGCTGCTGACCCGTTACAACCCGGGCCGCGTAACCCGTGGCGACATGCTGAGCATGGAAGACGTGCTGGAAATTCTGCGTATTCCACTGGTCGGTGTGATCCCAGAAGATCAATCTGTGCTGCGTGCCTCTAACCAAGGTGAGCCAGTGATCCTCGACGCTAACTCTGACGCCGGTAAAGCTTACGCTGATACCGTAGATCGCCTGCTTGGCGAAGAACGCCCCTTCCGCTTTATTGAAGAAGAGAAGAAGGGTTTCCTGAAACGCCTGTTCGGGGGATAACCAATGGCATTACTTGATTTCTTTTTATCCCGTAAGAAGAACACAGCCAATATAGCCAAGGAAAGGCTGCAGATTATCGTGGCCGAGCGCAGAAGGGGCGACAGTGAGCCCCATTACCTGCCGCAGCTCAAGCGCGATATTTTGGAAGTGATCTGTAAGTACGTGAAAATAGACCCGGATATGGTGACCGTTCAGTTGGATCAGAAAGGGGACGATATCTCCATCCTGGAACTGAACGTCACGTTGCCGGAGACGGAAGACGTTCCTAAATGACAGCAGCAGGTTCCTGATTTTCCCCTGCGTCGTGCGCAGGGGAAAATGCAGCGCTTACAGCGCCTGCAGGATCTCGTCGATACGTGCCTGAAGTAACTCTCCTCGCCAGCCGGTCAGCAGTTCCGGTGTGCGGCAGCCACTCTTTAAGCCCCAATACACGCTCAGCACTTGGTTGATCTGACGACGCGAAGCCAGTAACTCCTGACTAAAACCGGTCTCTTCACTGACCTGCACCACCAAGGCTTTAATTGCCTTAAATGCCTGTTTGTAATGCGGATGGTCGATCAGATTAGGCAAAGGTGGCGGTAATGTTGCTTCATCCTGCACTTGTGCCTCAGCCACCAGAGCAACCATGGCTTTGCCATGAAAACGAATTTCGTGACCGTTAAGACCCAGATGATCCAGTTCGCCTAAACTTCCCGGCATAAAGCGAGCCACTTTCCATAGATTCTCTTCGCGCACCACAAAGTTTACTGCCATGTCTTTTTGACGGGCAATGGTCAAACGCCACGCGGCCAGGCGCTGTAACGCCGCCAGCTGACGCGGGCGCAGTTGCCATGCATTGGTGAAGTCGCGCCACGCATCTTCGGGTTTCAGCACATCCAGGCGACGCTGGCACAGGTTATCGCACTCACTCAGTGCCGCCGCCATATTGCCCGCAGCTTCAGTTTGCTCCACCAGTTGATGCGCAATTGGCAGTAAATACGCCACATCCGCCGCCGCATACGTACATTGACGCTCTGTCAGCGGACGCGCCAACCAGTCGGTTCGGGCTTCACTTTTATCCAGCTCGATTTGATTAAAGTGATTCACCATAGAGGCAAAACCCCATGACAGCGGTTGTCCGGCAAAGGCTGCCAGGATCTGGGTATCCACCATCGGGTCAGGCAGGCAGTTAAAACGGTGCAGGAACACTTCGAGGTCTTCGCCACCCGCATGCAGGAACTTGGACACCTGCTTGTTTTGCAACAGCGCGATAAACGGCGTCCAGTCGTTGATATTCAGTGGATCGATAAGAACCAGTTGTTCACCATCAAACAGTTGGATCAGGCCCAACTGTGGATAGTAAGTGCGGGTACGCACAAACTCAGTATCCAGCGCTACCGCATCATGCTTAAGCGCCTGTTCGCACACGGCCGCCAGCTGACTGTCTTGGTCGATCAAAGTGTAATTCACGTATTCATTCTCGCTGCGACACACTTCGCGCAGCGCTCCATGTTAAAAGCAATAAAAACGCCGGACTGAGCCGGCGTTAACCTAAGGAAAAAAGCAGATTACTGCCCTTCTCGCTTCGCCTCGTCCCGCAGTTCGCGGCGCAAAATTTTGCCCACGTTGGTCTTTGGCAGCTCGTCACGAAACTCGATAATCTTCGGCACTTTATAGCCAGTGAGCTGGCGACGGCAATGATCCAGCACCTCTTCTTTCGACAGCGAAGGATCCTTTTTGACGATGCACACTTTCACGGCTTCGCCTGAGAGATCGCTGGGTACCCCAATCGCCGCGGCTTCTCGGACTTTGGGATGCTGCATCAGGACATCTTCGATTTCGTTAGGATACACGTTAAAGCCCGACACCAGAATCATGTCTTTCTTACGGTCAACGATGCGAATGAAGCCTTCGCTATCAACGGTAACAACATCACCGGTATGCAGCCAGCCATTTTTTAGCACTTCTTCCGTCGCATCCGGCCGCTGCCAGTAGCCCACCATCACTTGTGGCCCACGAATACAGAGTTCACCGGGTTCACCGGGCGCCACATCGTTATCTTCATCATCAACAATGCGTACGTCCGTAGAAGGCACAGGCAGGCCGATACTGCCGGTGTGGCAGGTAATGTCATAAGGGTTAACAGAAACCAGCGGCGAACACTCCGTCAAGCCGTAGCCTTCCAGCAGATAATGCCCAGTGAGTTTTTCCCAACGCTCGGCCACCGCTTTCTGCACCGCCATGCCCCCGCCTGCAGACAACCGCAGCGTGGAGAAATCCAGCTTGTTGAAATTGTCATCATTCAGCAACGCATTAAACAGCGTATTCACACCGGTAATGGCCGTGAAGGGGAACTTACTCAGCTCTTTAACAAATCCCGGGATGTCGCGCGGGTTGGTGATCAACAGATTCGTCCCCCCCAGGTCAAGGAACAGCAAGCCGTTAACCGTCAGCGCAAAAATGTGGTAAAGCGGCAGCGCCGTTACCACATTTTCTTTACCCGCCCGTAGCAATTTGCCGTAAGTCGCTTTGGTTTGCTCCAGATTGGCCTGCATGTTGCCATGGGTGAGCATGGCCCCTTTCGCCACACCGGTGGTGCCACCGGTATATTGCAGGAAGGCCAAATCGTTATTGGTCACGGTTGGACGCTGGTAGCGCATCTGCGCACCCTGCTGCAATGCGTGACGGAACGGAACCGCCCCCGGCAGATGGTATTTTGGCACCAGCTTCTTAACGTATTTCACCACGAAGTTAACCAGCGTGGCTTTCACAGGGGCGAGTTGGTCGCCCATGCGCGTCAGCATCACGTGCTTGATCGGCGTCTCCGCGACCACTTTTTCCAGGGTATGGGCAAAGTTAGAGACAATCACAATGGCGCTGGCACCGCTGTCATTTAACTGATGTTTGAGTTCGCGCGGCGTATAAAGTGGATTAACGTTCACCACCACCATGCCGGCACGTAATACGCCGAACAGCGCCACCGGATACTGCAGCAGGTTCGGCATCATCAGTGCCACTCGATCGCCCTGTTTAAGCCCTAAACCTTGCTGTAGCCAGGCGGCAAAATCGCGGCTCTGCTTATCCAGCTGACGATAGGTCATCGGCTGGCCCATATTAATGAACGCCGTTTGATCGGCGTACTGCAATGCTGCGTGCTCGAAAAGCTCGACCAAAGAGGTATAACGGTCCGCATTAATTTCCGCAGGTACGTCTGCTGGATAGCGTTTGAGCCAAACCTTATTCAAAGAGTCACCCCGATATTCTTGTTGCGTAGCCATCGCCGCCTCTGCAATCAGTGTTGTTAACAATATTTTAACTGATTGTACCAGTTTGCCTGTTTCGGCATTTTCAGGTTGCGAAGCCCATCACTAAATTTCGCGCATCGGTTGCGCTGCCAATAAAAAAGCCCGGTCGCGAGCGCCGCGACCGGGCCGTTATCTAATAATAATGGGTTATTCGGTAAGGATAGTTTGCACCTGCGCTGGGCCGGTGTTCATGTTCATCCCCCAATAGGGATTAGGCCCCCAGTAACCCGGGTGACGACGCGTCGGACCATACCAAATCCATGGATCTATCGGTTGAGGCGGTGTCATCACTTGCTGTGTTAGGTGCCAACGTTGATAGCCACGCACATCCACTACCACAAAGTTATAACTGGCTTTGCCAATTTCACCTTTTTCAACGCCTTTGATATTTCCCAGCACCGTGACGTATTGATTGTTCAGGTCAACGGGATCGACAAATCCACGGATGTCGGCAAAGATCCGGCCAACAGAAGCAGCGCCCAGTTGAGGACGCGCGCTGTCATCCAGCGGCTGAGTGGCAATCTCCAGGCGGGTTAAACCGGTCAGATTCGTCACTTTTACCACTTTCCCACCAAAACGCGACTCCTGCCCGACATACAACTGTGGAGCATTCATCACGCGTAATAAATCTTGCTGTGGAAGCTGAGAACTCCCTTTAATGGAATCTGGCACCGAAACGCAACCGCTCAGCAGTAACGCGCAGGCTAACAGAGCGCCAGACATCCCTTTACGACTCATTGGCATAGCACTTCTCCTGTTATTTCTCAGTTAGACTGAGCGGTGACGGAATAGTTGCGTATCGCTTAGCGGCCAGGCAACTTTTTCCATGCCACTTCATTACGCAAATAAACCGGTTCCGCATGCTCTACCGCGACAGTTTCACCGCGCAGTAAGGCACATTGCGCCAGCGGCAACATGTCTTCCGCAGCAGGCAGTGTGATGTCGGTGGTGATTAACTTAGCCGCCGAGCCATTCAGCAGATGGGGATAAGCCTGCCAGCCCGTGCCGACTGTTGCCCATTCACCGCTCAACTGCGCGATGCGTGCCTCTGCCGCTTCGGGCTTGAGCACGGCTTCAGTTTCTGCACCCAGCCATTCACCATTTTCATCACGCTGATATTCTGCCCAGTACACTTCTCCCATGCGCGCATCAATAGCTGCCAGCACGCGCTTGGCGCCCGTCAAGCGCCATGCACCTTGCGCCATGGTGGCGAGTGAGGAGATGCCAATCATCGGCAAGTTCGCACCTAATGCCAGCCCTTGGGCAATACCAATGCCAATACGCACGCCGGTAAAACTGCCCGGACCGCGTCCGAACGCTAACGCGTCAAGCGCCGTCAGGTCCAGTTGCTGTAACTGCAACAACTCCTGCACCAGAGGTAATATGCGTTGGGTATGATCGCGCGGGGCGATTTCGAAACGGGCATCGATCTGCTGCTGGTTAAGCAACGCTGCAGAACAGGCTTCTGTCGCCGTGTCCAGGGCTAAAATTCGGGCGGACATAACAACCTCTGAGAGTCAAAATGGCGCGCATCTTAACATAGCCTGGCACAAATTACTGATTCTCTGCCCGACGAACAAATTCAATAGCGCGGAGGAGATCGCGGGTACGCGGCGTGGGTGGCAAGCTGTTGAGAAACAACCCGCCATAAGGACGAGAAACCAGACGCTGATCGCAAATCACCAAGACGCCGCGATCTTCGGTATCACGAATCAAACGGCCCACCCCCTGTTTCAGGGTGATCACCGCGTCCGGCAGTTGCACATCATTGAAGGGATCGCCGCCGCGCACACGGCAATCCTCCATGCGCGCTTTCAGCAGCGGATCCTCGGGTGAGGTGAACGGCAGCTTATCGATAATCACTAATGACAGCGCATCACCGCGTACATCGACGCCCTCCCAAAAACTGCTGGTCGCCACCAGCAGCGCATTCCCAGCGTCAAGGAATTGCTTCAGCAACTGCCCTTTGCTGGTTTCACCTTGCAGCAACACCGGCAAGGTCATGGAAGCGCGAAATTCTGCGGCCAGTTCTCGCATCATTTTGTGTGAGGTGCACAGGAAGAAACAGCGGCCTTTATTGGCATCGATCAAGGGTTTCATCATGCGCGCAAGCTGACGCGCACCGCCGGGCTGATTAGGTTCAGGCATATTACGCGGCACGCACAACAACGCCTGCTGTGCATAATCGAATGGGCTATCGAGGATCAGCGTTTTCGCTTTATCGACGCCAAGACGACTGGAGAAGTGGCTCATTTGCTCATTGACGGCGAGTGTAGCGGAGGTAAATACCCAGGCCGCTTTGCGGTTATCCATCACTTCACGAAAACGTTCCGCGACGGATAATGGGGTCAGTGCCAACGTGAAATGGCGACTGGTACACTCATACCAGTAACTGAACCCGGGTTCATCAATGGCACGCAGCCGTTTCAGACGTGTGCGATACAGCGCAGCGCGCTCAAAGGCCGCATCCAACAGCGCCGAGCGTCCTAAAGACAATTTGATGACGTCGTAACATAGCTCCAGCGCATCATCCAGCAGCGTAAACATACGCATGATGTTGTTATCGCTGAGCAGATCGCGCAGATTGCCACGAAAACCGGGTTCACCCAAGGTAAGACGAAAATCCTGAGCGCACTGTGCGAGGCGGTCAGCCGATTTCTGCAATTGCTGAACATCGCGCACTTCAGTGCGGTAGGCAATGATGATGTCTTTGGCGAGATCCTGAAGCTGGCGGCTGGAAAGCTGCTGGCCAAAATACTGGCTGGCGATGTCGGGTAACTGGTGGGCTTCATCGAAGATCATGACATCCGCCTCCGGTATCAACTCACCGAAACCGCCCTCTTTTACCACTAAATCGGCCAGGAACAGATGGTGGTTCACCACCACCACATCCGCGTCCATGGCCTTTTTACGGGCTTTCACCACGAAACAATCTTTATACAACGGGCAGTCGCTGCCGAGACAGTTATCGTTGGTGCTGGTGACAAAAGGCCAGATGGGGCTGTCTTCCGCCACGTCGGTGCAACTGCTGACATCGCCATCAACGGTTTGCGATGACCAACTGCGCACGTTGATCAGATCGCCCAGTGCCTGCACGGTAAGATCGCCACCCGTTTGATTTTGCTGCTCAAGGCGCTCAAGACATAAATAGTTAGAGCGCCCTTTCAGTAACGCGGTTTTGCCGCTGAATTTGAGTGCCCGCGCAATGGTGGGCAAGTCGCGGTTGTAGAGCTGATCCTGTAACGCTTTGGAGCCAGTAGAGACGATGACCTTTTTCTTAGCGCGCAATGCAGGTGCCAGATAGGCATAGGTTTTCCCGGTACCGGTGCCGGCTTCAACCACCAGCTCTCCGCCATTGCCCACCGCTTCCGTGACGGCCTGCGCCATTTCACGCTGTGCTGCTCGAGGTTTAAACCCCGGAATCGCCTGCGCTAGCGCGCCATCAGTTGCAAAATCGTCTGCCACACATCCTCACCGATTGCCCAAAAACACTGTAATTATGTCAGGATTCCCGTGAGGCGACCACAACAGATGACAGCGGCCCATGGGTTATGGCAGGCTAGCGCAGCGAATTTATAGGAGAACACCATGACCATTACGCGTATCGATCCCGAACATCGTATGTCCGAAGCCGTCGTACATAACGAAACCGTGTATTACACCAGCGTGCCAGAAAATCTGGATGAAGATGCGGAAGCGCAAACCGCCAATGCGCTGGCGGTGATTGACGCGATTCTGACTCGTGTCGGATCAGATAAGAGCAAAATCCTCGATGCCACCATCTTCCTGGTCGACAAAGCGGATTTCCCGGCGATGAATCGTGCATGGGATGCCTGGGTATCACCGGGTAATGCACCGGTACGCTGCACCGTGCAGGCGGGCCTGATGAACCCGAAATATAAAGTCGAAATCAAGATCATCGCCGCACTGTAATTTGTTCGGGCGTTACTCGTCGGCTTCTTCTTCTGACTCATCGTCTTCGAAAAGCGCCCGAATACCTTCACCTTGATAAGTTTGGCGGATCTCCTGCGCCACCTGCGCAATCGCCTGGCCACTCGCCATACCGCCTGCCATCAATTCCTGGATACGTTCAACCGCTTGTTGCTGCTGTTCATGAGATAAAGCCGGAAGACCTGTAAACATGATTCACTCCTGGTGCGAAAAGGGGCGCATTATTCCATGCGGAACAAACAGGTGCCAGCCACAAAAAAATATGCCAGGCTACGCACTTGCTTGCTGGATTAATTTGCCCGATGACCGTACACACGCTTAGCCTGAAGTATACCCCGGATACGTTATTGCACCGTTTTTCTGCCCTGGCCCATCGTCCATGGGCGATGTTGCTCACTTCCGGTCATGCCGAACATGCAGATAATCGCTTTGATATTCTGACCGCCGATCCGCGCGCTACCCTGACCACGCGTGGCGACATCACTGAGATCGACTGTGACGGTAAAGTGCTGCTCTCTGCCGACGACCCGCTGCAGCTGGTACAGCAGCAGTGTGATGAGCTGGGCATTAAGCCTGAAAGTCACCCCGAGCTGCCTTTCCAGGGCGGTGCACTGGGCCTGTTTGGCTATGATCTCGGACGACGCTTTGAGACGCTGCCACAACGTGCCGAGCAGGATCTCACTACGCCGGATATGGCTGTGGGCATTTATGACTGGGCACTGATTGCTGATCATCAACTGCGCACCCTAACCCTTATTTCACTGGTGAATGCCGAACAACGCTGGCGTTGGCTACAAGCGCAAGCCGTACCGCAGCCCAAAACCTTTGCACTGACCAGTGACTGGCAGTCAAACCTGACTTTTGAACAGTACGCGGATCGTTTTCAGGCGGTACAGGATTACATTCAGGCGGGTGACTGCTATCAGGTAAATCTGGCACAACGTTTTCAGGCGCGCTATCAGGGTGACGAATGGCAGGCCTTTCTGCGTTTGAATCGTGATAATCGCGCGCCATTCAGTGCGTTTATTCGTTTGCCAAAAAGCGTACTGATGAGCTTGTCGCCGGAACGTTTTCTCTCACTCCAGCAGCAAGAGATTGAAACCCGTCCGATTAAAGGCACGTTGCCGCGCCTTGCTGATCCTGACGCCGATCGGTTGCAAGCAGAGAAACTCGCCCATTCCGAGAAGGACCGTGCCGAAAACTTGATGATTGTTGATTTGCTGCGCAATGACATCGGCCGCGTCGCGGTGCCCGGCAGTGTCAGCGTGCCGGAGCTGTTTGTGGTGGAGCCTTTCCCCGCCGTTCACCACCTGGTCAGCACCATTCGCGCCCGATTACCGCAACATCTCACGGCGACGGACCTTCTGCGTGCCTGTTTCCCTGGTGGATCCATCACCGGCGCGCCGAAAATCCGTGCCATGGAGATCATTGAAGAGTTAGAGCCGCAGCGCCGTAATGCCTGGTGTGGCAGCATCGGTTACATTAGTTTATGCGGCCGTATGGATACCAGCATTACGATCCGCACGCTGATTGCCGAGAACCAGCAGCTTTATTGTGCTGCCGGTGGGGGGCTCGTGGCGGACAGCGATGTTGAACTGGAATATCAGGAGACCTTTCACAAGGTTAATCGCATCCTCCCCAGCCTGAGCGGCGAGGTCTAAATGAGTTTGACCCTGGAGCAGTTCCTGAACCGTTTTGTCATGCAACCTCCGATCACCGTGCCAAAAAGCGCGATCAGTGGGCGACGGGCGGCGGTGCTGGTCCCGGTGATCGATGGACCAGAACCCGGTTTGCTGCTGACGCGTCGTTCATCGCATTTACGTAAGCACGCAGGCCAGGTGGCCTTCCCGGGCGGCATGCAGGACGCCACCGATGATTCACTGGTTTTTACCGCACTGCGTGAAGCGGAAGAGGAAGTGGGCATACAGCCAAAACACGTCAGGGTCGTTGGCGTGTTGCCGCCGGTGACCAGCAGTACGGGCTTTGCCGTGACACCGGTGGTAGGTGTTATCCCCGCTGGATTGCCGCTGAACATCAATCCAGATGAAGTAGAAAGTACCTTTGCCATGCCCTTAGCCGAAGCGTTGCGCATCAGTCGTTACAGTGGCATGACGCTGCGTCGCGGACATCGCCAGCATCAGGTGTGGCTATCGTGGTATGAAGATTATTTTATCTGGGGCATGACCGCAGGTATTATCCGCGCCCTCGGCCAGCAAATCGCCCTCTCCTGATTTTCCCGTCTGGTTCACCTTACTCGACCAATTCGTTCTCTTTCACCACGGAGTAAATGGATAACTATTTCTGTGGTTTATAATTAGTTTATTTCATGCGAAAAGCTGTTCGTTGCGGCACGCAGGCGATTACTATTAGCCGCATAAACGGCTCTGGCCGTGCAAAATAAGATTTGTGAGGAGTGTCACCGGTGATTAGTGTTTTCGACATGTTCAAAGTGGGTATTGGCCCATCCAGTTCACATACTGTCGGTCCGATGAAAGCGGGCAAGCAGTTTGTTGATCTGTTGGTCGAACAAGGCAAACTGCAGGACGTCACGCGCGTTTCAGTCGACGTCTACGGCTCATTGTCGCTGACGGGCAAAGGTCACCATACCGATATCGCCATTATTATGGGGCTGGCCGGCTTCGAACCCGCTACGGTCGATATCGATAGCATTCCTGCCTTTATTAAAGACGTTGAACAGCGTGAACGGTTATTGCTGGCAAAAGGGACTCACGAAGTCGATTTCCCGCGCGAAGGGGGCATGGTGTTCCGCAGTGAAAATCTGTCGCTGCACGAAAACGGCATGACGGTGTTTGCCTTCGCGGGTGATTTGCTGATCCTTAGTAAAACCTACTATTCCATTGGCGGTGGCTTTATCGTCGATGAAGAGCATTTTGGCCAATCGGTACTGGATGAGGTTTCTGTGCCGTACGCATTTAACTCCGCCAAAGAGTTGCTCAGCCACTGTCGTGAAACCGGGTTGTCCCTTTCCGGCCTGGTGATGAAGAACGAGCTGGCCTTGCATACACGTGACGAAATCAACGATTACTTCGGCAATGTGTGGCAGACCATGCAAGCCTGTATCGATCGGGGTCTGAATACCGAAGGGGTATTGCCAGGCCCGTTGCGCGTGCCACGCCGTGCGGCATCACTGCGCCGTTTACTGGTCTCCTCGACTAAGCACTCCAACGATCCGATGAACGTTATCGACTGGATCAACATGTTTGCGCTGGCAGTGAATGAAGAGAACGCAGCAGGCGGACGCGTGGTGACCGCGCCGACGAATGGTGCCTGTGGCATTGTTCCGGCAGTGCTCGCCTACTACGATCACTTTATTGAGACGGTCACACCGGACATTTTCGTCCGTTACTTCCTCGCCTCAGGTGCGATTGGCGTGCTGTATAAAATGAATGCTTCCATTTCCGGTGCGGAAGTGGGCTGTCAGGGTGAAGTGGGCGTGGCCTGTTCAATGGCGGCGGCCGGTCTGGCCGAGTTGCTGGGTGCCAGTCCAGAACAGGTGTGCGTAGCCGCTGAAATTGGCATGGAACATAACCTGGGCCTGACCTGTGACCCGGTAGCGGGACAGGTGCAGGTGCCCTGCATTGAACGCAACGCCATTGCTTCAGTGAAGGCGATCAACGCTGCACGCATGGCGCTACGACGCACCAGCGAACCCCGCGTTTCCCTGGATAAGGTGATCGAGACCATGTATGAGACCGGCAAAGATATGAATGCAAAATATCGTGAGACTTCACGTGGTGGGCTGGCGATTAAGGTGCAGTGCGATTGACTGTTAACGATGAAAAAAGCGCCAATTGAACTTTTTTCTGCATCCTGCTCTACCTCAGAGTGAGTAAACCATATACATTGATTTGCGCGCGGCCCTTAGTGGCCGCGCTGTTTTTTAGTGCCGAATTATTTATTAGGGCACGCTAAACCTGGCCGCCTCTATGCCGATAACCTACACGTTAATTTGGCTTCAATCTTTGTTTTGCAAGGTGGTTACTGATGCTCATTCCCCAGCAATTTGTCGGTCAATTTCGCCGTAAGCGCCTGCTTATTGCGTTAGTGATCGCAGCGCTGGTTCTGATTCTTACGCTGACTTTTCGCTATATCGAAGAGAAGTCGCGTATTGAGCAGCAGTCATTAAATTTCGCCTCGCGCGCCATTGAGCGCTTTGACCGCATGTTCTCGCCACTTGATGTGTCAGCCAACAACACCCTTGGGTTGGTTGGCGTGCCCTGTGCGCAAGTGCGCTATCCGCTGATTGAGAAAATCTCGGCGTTGCAGACCGTTCGCACTATCCTGCTGGTGCAGGACGACAGCATTTACTGCTCCAGCATTTATGGCCCGCGCAATATTTCCTTTAGCCAGACTTATCCTGAGCTGGCGATTAATAACCAGCGCATGATGCTTACCACAGATAACTATCTGTTAAAGGGCTCTCCGGTGCTGCTGCTGTGGACGCCTAAATCGCTGGATAACCGCGATGGTCTGCTGCAGGTGATCAACGTTGAGTTGATGACCAACTATCTGTTGGAGCCGCAATTACCCTGGGTTGAACGTGCCATTTTCAATGTGGGCGGTCAGAGTCTGGAATACGGTAATCCACTGATTGAACACACGGTGCCATCGGAAGACGAAGTCGCCTACGATCAGGCCTCACTGCGTTATCCGTTTAGCATTACGTTGTATGGACCTTCTCCCGCCCGTCTGGCATTGAATACGCTTCCCTCACAGCTTCCTCTTGCCGTGCTGCTGAGTTTGCTCATCGGTTATATCGTCTGGCTGGCTACGGCTAATCGCATGAGCCTGAGCTGGCAGATCAGTTACGGCATCACAGCAAACGAATTTATGGTGTATTGCCAGCCGCTGATTAATGCAAAAAGTGGTGAATGCGATGGCATTGAACTGCTGTTGCGCTGGCATAACCCTCGTCAAGGCTGGATCGCGCCCGATGTGTTTATCCCCTTGGCTGAGCGTCAAAATCTGATTGCACCCTTGACCCGTTTTGTTCTGGCAAAAGTCGTGGATGAGTTGCCCAATTTGCCGCAGTGTCCTTCTTTCCATATCGCCATTAACGTTGCTGCCAGCCATTTCCGCGACCGCGCGATTGTAGAAGACTTACAGAGTATTTGGTGGCCGGCAAATCCTCTACCGAAACTGGTGGTGGAACTGACCGAACGCGATGCCTTACCGGTGATTGATCAGTCTGTGGTGTCACAACTGCATGAAATTGGCGTGCGTTTGGCGATTGACGATTTCGGTACCGGCCACAGTTCTCTTGCCTACCTTAAGGATCTGAAGCCAGACGTGCTGAAGATTGACAAGATTTTTACTGCAGCCATTGGCACCGATGCTATCAACGCTACGGTTACGGATATGGTGATTTCCCTGGCACAGCGTTTGAATATTGCGCTGGTCGCCGAGGGTGTTGAAACCGCTGAGCAGGCTCACTATTTGCGTGAACGCGGTGTCGACCATTTGCAGGGTTACTACTATGCCCGCCCGATGCCAATTGAGGATTTCCCGGTGTGGCTGGAACAGCATTTGGCGCATTTAAGTGCTTGAGCAAAGTTGCTGATTTTGTCTAGTCAGGTGCGTTCCAGCCAGTAAAGGGGATGTTCCGTAAAGTCGGCGTAAATACCTCCCTGTAGCCTCGACCGCCGCATCCTTGCGGCGGACGCTTTACTCCTCATTCCCCTTTACTGGCTTTATGAAGCAACATGCGCGTTGTCAATGAGAGTCAAAGGCCGAACATCTTTCATCCCCCCAAAATAAAAAAGGCCGTCTTTCGACGGCCTTACGTGTAGCGATATTATTTTAATCTCTACGCTTCATGTTCTTCATCATCATGCGGCTTGTCTTTGGTTACCCGCACCAGATCGATGCGGTAGTCTGTAGCCTCAATGATTTGGAAATGCAGCGGTGGCAAGTCAATGACTTCACCTGGCTGTGGCAGCTGGCCCTTCTGGGCGATCAGTAAACCGGCCAGGGAAGCATGGTCCTCTTCCGGGTTCACCAGCTCATGATAATCCAGCAACTGCTGCAGCGAGTGCAGGTCGGTTCCGCCTTTCACTAACCAGCCATCACCATCGGCAATCACGTCTGGGGTTTCATCTTCATCCGGGAATTCACCGGCAATCGCTTCCAGTACGTCCAGCGGGGTGATCAAACCTTGCACCACACCAAACTCGTTAGTGACGATGACAAAGCTACCTTTCGCGCGGCGCAAGACGCCCAACAGGTTGATCGGGTCCAGCGTTTCAGGCACCACGATTGCCGGCGTATTGGCGGCAAAGGTCGCAACATCCATACCGTGCTCCAGCGCCACGAGCAGCTCTTTCGCGCGCACCACACCGATGATTTCATCCAACTCACCCCGACATACCGGGAACAGGCTGTGTGGTGTATCCAGCAACTGAATACGAATCTCATCCAGTGGACGCGAAACGTCGACCCACGAAATGTTGCCGCGCGGCGTCATGATGCTGCGTATAGAGCGCTGAGAAAGCGTCAACACACCGTTAATCATGTAACGCTCTTCGTCTTTAAATGCTTCCTGCGGCATCGCTTGCGTCAAAGCGGCTTCTTCGGTGGTGACCGGCTGATGACTCTGGCGGCGGCCACCCATCAGACGGAGAATGGCTTCGGCGGTACGCTCGCGCATCGGGCGATGTTCCTGATGGCGAATAAAGTTACGGCGCGCAATCTGGTTGAACAACTCAATGACGATAGAGAAGCCAATCGCGGCGTACAGATAGCCTTTCGGAATGTGGAAGCCGAAGCCTTCTGCCACCAGTGACAAACCAATCATCAACAGGAAGCTCAGACACAATACCACCACCGTTGGGTGCTCATTCACAAAACGCGTCAACGGTTTAGAGGCCAACAGCATCACACCCATGGCGATCACTACGGCGGTCATCATCACCGGCAGATGGTTCACCATACCCACGGCGGTAATCACCGCATCGAGTGAGAACACGGCGTCCAACACCACGATCTGAATCACCACGGCCCAGAAGCTGGCATACCCTTTATTGCCCTGATGGTCCATGCCCCGGCTTTCCAGCCGCTCATGCAGTTCCATGGTTCCTTTGAATAACAGGAACAAACCACCGAACAACAGAATTAAATCTCGCCCGGAAAAACTGAAATCGCCTACGCTGAATAGGGGCCGTGTCAATGTCACGATCCACGAAATCAAGGACAGTAAGCCCAGTCGCATCACTAATGCGAGGGAAAGGCCTATCAGACGCGCTTTATCGCGCTGCTTCGGCGGCAATTTATCCGCCAGGATAGCGATAAAGACCAGGTTATCGATACCGAGAACGATCTCGAGCACGATTAGCGTCAGTAAACCCGCCCAAATTGAGGGGTCGAAGAGAATTTCCATCAATGACTCCTTACAACACAAATGGGCGAACGAAACTGAGCCTGCGCCAGAGGGCGAGACGGAAGATCGTTAGCAATTGAGGTCACGCTGAAGAGCGTTGAAGCATGCGCCAGAAAGCGCTGAGAACAAGTTGAGCGACGTCGGTGACGGTCCATAAAGGTGAGCTGAAGCCCGGTACTCCTGAATATTAAACAGATCGCTAATGTATCAGTTACATCAACCACGTCAAAAAATTTTATTACATTTACAAACAATTGCGCTAACGCATGAATCACGCAGTTAAATGCAATTTTGCAGGGTTACGCTCGAAATAGCTGACAAACATCACATAAATTATTTTTTCGCACACTAAAATAAATCGCGACCTTATCGCTGTGCAGCGGACAGTTTCGGATTATTTATTGATGCGTTTCTTCATCTTAGACCAAAACGATCCACCTGAAACAACAACGGTAATTCTCAATGATTCCCGGCGAAGCCAGAGAATCTCTCATGCGAACGGAGGTAGCAAGTGACCATTGCTATTGTAATTGGTACACATGGCTGGGCGGCAGAACAGCTGCTTAAAACAGCAGAAATGTTGTTGGGTGAGCAGGAAAATGTCGGATGGATTGATTTCGTGCCCGGCGAAAATGCAGAAACGCTAATTGAAAAGTATCAGGCGCGACTGGCCGATCTCGACACGTCCAAGGGCGTGCTGTTCCTGGTCGATACCTGGGGTGGCAGTCCTTTCAACGCGGCCAGCCGCATTGTGGTGGACAAGCCGGGTTACGATGTCATCGCCGGGGTGAACATCCCGATGCTGGTTGAAACCCTGATGGGGCGTGATGACAACCCATCACTGGAGGAACTGATTCACATTGCGGTGGAAGCCGGTCGGGAAGGCGTAAAAGCCTTGAAGACCGAAACCCCTGCCCAAGCCGCACCAGCCCCTGTCGCGGCAAAAGCCCCTGCCCAACCGCAAAAACCACTCGGCCCAGATGAGCATATGAAGATCGGGCTTGCCCGTATTGATGACCGTCTGATTCACGGCCAGGTGGCCACTCGCTGGACCAAAGAGACCAACGTCACACGCATCATTGTCGTCAGCGATGAAGTCGCCAACGACACCGTGCGTAAGACATTGTTGACCCAAGTGGCACCGCCGGGCGTCACCGCGCACGTTGTGGGCATCGATAAGATGATTCGCGTGTGGAACAACCCGAAATATGGCCGCGATCGCGTGATGCTGCTGTTCACCAATCCTACCGATGTAGAACGGATCGTTGAACAAGGCGTTGATATCAAGTCGGTTAATATTGGTGGTATGGCATTCAAGCAGGGTAAAACCCAGGTCAACAATGCGGTTTCCGTCGATGAGAAAGATATCGTTGCCTTCCGCAAGCTGAATGAACGTGGCATCGAACTGGAAGTGCGTAAAGTCTCGAACGACCCGAGGCTGAAAATGATGGACCTGATCGCGAAGGTCAATCAGTAGTTCGCTTTTGCCTGCGCTGGCGGGCGAATACTTGAGACCTTGCTGAGGAGAAAAGCAATGGAAATAACCACGCTACAAATCATCCTGATATTTATTGTGGCTTGTATTGCCGGGATGGGTTCAATTCTTGATGAGTTCCAGTTCCACCGTCCACTGGTGGCTTGTACCCTGATCGGTGCAGTCCTGGGTGACATGAAAACCGGTATCATCATCGGTGGTACCCTTGAAATGATCGCACTGGGCTGGATGAACATCGGTGCAGCGGTTGCACCCGATGCGGCTCTGGCGTCCATCATCTCTACCATTCTGGTTATTGCCGGTGGACAGAGCGTCGGTGCCGGTATTGCCCTGGCCATCCCACTGGCTGCTGCCGGTCAGGTTCTGACCATTATCGTGCGTACCATTACCGTCGCCTTCCAGCACGCTGCCGATAAGGCCGCGGAGAAAGGTAACCTGAGCGCCATCAGCTGGATCCACGTTTCAGCCCTGGTGTTGCAGGCGATGCGTATCGCCATCCCTGCGTTGATTGTCGCGATTTCAGTCGGCACCAGCGTGGTACAGGAACTGCTGAACTCTATTCCTGAAGTCGTCACCAATGGTCTGAATATCGCCGGTGGTATGATCGTCGTCGTGGGTTATGCGATGGTCATCAACATGATGCGTGCAGGCTACCTGATGCCGTTCTTCTATCTGGGTTTTGTTACCGCGGCCTTCACCAACTTCAACCTGGTTGCACTGGGCGTGATTGGCGTGGTTATGGCGATTCTCTATATCCAGCTGGCGCCAAAATATAATCGCACAGCGGGCGCTGCTGCGGCCGGTCCTGCGCACAACGACCTCGACAACGAACTCGACTAGGAACAGGTGAAATCATGGTTGATACAACTAACACTGAAAAGAAACTCACCCCGAGCGACGTCCGTGGTGTGTTCATCCGCTCTAACCTGTTTCAGGGTTCCTGGAACTTTGAACGTATGCAGGCGCTGGGTTTCTGCTTCTCAATGGTACCGGTGATCCGTCGCCTTTACCCTGAGAACAATGATGACCGTAAACAGGCAATCAAACGTCACCTGGAGTTCTTCAATACCCACCCTTACGTGGCGGCACCGGTATTGGGTGTCACCATGGCGATGGAAGAACAGCGTGCTAACGGTGCCGCTATTGATGATGCCGCGATTAACGGTATCAAAGTCGGTCTGATGGGGCCGCTGGCGGGTGTGGGTGACCCAATCTTCTGGGGTACCGTGCGTCCGGTATTCGCCGCGCTGGGTGCCGGTATCGCGATGAGCGGTAGCCTGTTGGGTCCGCTGCTGTTCTTCATTCTGTTTAACGCTGTGCGTATGCTGACGCGTTACTACGGTGTGGCTTATGGCTATCGCAAAGGTGTGGATATCGTTAGCGATATGGGCGGCGGTTTCCTGCAGAAACTCACGGAGGGTGCGTCGATTCTCGGCCTGTTTGTTATGGGGGCCTTGGTCAACAAGTGGACACATGTGAACGTGCCGCTTGTGGTGTCGCGCATTACCGATCACACCGGCAAAACCACCGTCACCACCGTACAGTCGATTCTCGATCAGTTGATGCCGGGGTTAATTCCGCTGCTGCTGACCTTCGGCTGCATGTGGTTACTGCGCCGCAAAGTTAACGCACTGTGGATTATCGTCGGCTTCTTTGCCTTGGGTATCTTCGGTTACTGGATCGGCTTGCTCGGTCTGTAAACATGCTGCCGGGAGTTAACGCTCCCGGCTGTTTTCCAGCGGCGTTACCTGAGCGTCAACGTTGAGGTAAATTCGGTTGAGGAAGAAATATTTTTATGTCACTGACTGACGCGCTGATCGCCCTGCTTATCTTCGCTTTCGCTCTGTTTGCCATCTATGATGATGCGATTCTACCGCGTCGTCATGGCCCCACTAAATTGCGTGTCGCGTTGCGCCGCCGCCATAAAATCGACAGTGGGATCTTTATCGTTTTACTGTTGATTCTTCTCTGGAATAACGTCAGCAATCACGGACCACAGCTCACAACTACGCTGCTGATGGTGCTGTGTTTCATGGCCATCTGGCTGTTCTGGCTGCGCACGCCAAAACTGTTGATGAAAAATGAAGGGTTATTTTTCGGCAGCGTGTGGATTGATTATCGCCGTATTCAGAGTATGAACTTGTCGGAAGACGGCATTTTGGTGATGCAACTGGAGCAGCGTCGTTTACTGATTGCTGTGAAACAGCTCGACGACCTGGAGCGCATTTACAATACGCTGGTTGAAGCGCGTTAAACGCGCTGCCAGAGTGTCAGAACAAAATCGGCGTCGCAGTTGAAGCTGTCAGCTGCCGCCAGTTCTTGCCATACCGCTTCGCGCGCACGCCACGCAAACGGCGTCATCTGCAGTAAGCTCACCGCCTCGGCACCGCTTAAGGTCATTTCATATCGCAGATTGTGTTGGTCAACCTGAGTAAAGCCCTCATAGGGCTTCTCTTCCGCGGCGTGCAATTGTACTTCTCTGTAGATCAGCGCCTTAAACTGCTGCAAGTGATGCGGTCCTGGCGTGACAGCCAGCAAATACCCCCCCACTTTCACCACACGACTCAACTCCGCTTCGTTGCATGGGGCATAAATGCGCACGATGCCGTCTAGTGATGCATCTGCAAAGGGTAAGCGCTGGCTGGAGGCCACACAAAACTTCACCTGACGATAACGCCTGGCGGCCATGCGAATCGCGGCTTTGGCGACATCCAGACCAAATAGCTGCGCCTGTGGCAATGCCTCGGCCATAGCGGCAGTGTAATAGCCTTCGCCACAGCCAATATCCAGTACCTGTGTCGTTTGTCCGCTCAGATGTTGCGCCAGAGTCTGCGCAACGGCATCGCGTAACGGCTGATAGTGTCCTGCATCGAGAAACGCCCGACGCGCCAACAGCATTTCGGCGCTATCACCCGGTTCACGCGAGCCTTTATGCTGAACCGGCAGCAGATTGACATACCCTTCTTTCGCCTGATCGAATTGATGGCCAGCACCACAGCGAAAACTGTTCGCCTGCTGCTGCAAGGATTGATGACAAAGGGGGCAAATCAAAGACATAGATAACTCCGGGTTAGCGATTCGCGCGCAGTTTACCCTGATCATCTGGCAACAGAAAGGATAAAGAAAAGCCCCGGTCAGAGACCGGGGCTTTAAATTCGTGTCAGTGGCGCATGGCACCAAGTCTGAGAACGAAATCAGATAGCAGTAACGTTTACTGCAGCTGGACCTTTCTGGCCATCCTGAATTTCGAACTCAACAGCCTGGCCTTCAGCCAGAGTTTTGAAGCCGTTACCCTGGATTGCAGAGAAGTGTACGAACACATCTTTGCTGCCGTCAGCAGGAGTAATGAAACCAAAACCTTTAGACTCGTTGAACCACTTAACCTGACCTTTAATCTTTGCCATTTTTGCAAATTCCTTTGATTGTTTATATTGCCCGAAGGCAGTCTTACAGATAAACCAGAGACATTACTGAATGAGGCACTAATTTAAGGTTCGGCAAGGAAGCAGTATTCAACGTCAACGTCTTTACTCGTAACTTCTTTACTGAAGATGCCATACATAAACAGAACTGTACCTCGTTTGACCCACGAGTCGTTATCACATATTCGCAAATTAATGGCAAGCCATTTTTAAACGGTGATCGACACAACGCACATAATTGGCTGAAAAGCCGCACAGCAGACTAGTTTTCATATTGACAGCTTCACATCCATCTGAGCAAAAAAGGGTTATGCTTCAGGGTGGTTAGCGCCAGTAGCGACATTAGTCAAGCGGAGCGGGTTAACTAAAACCAGCACAATTAAAGCGGATTACTTTACGCAGAAAATATTGCACTAATATGGCATGAATAAAATATTCCGGCAAAAAGTTCGCACTTAATGCAACAATCGTGCATTGCGCAAAACTTGTACAGCAGCCGGTATTAGGTACAACTCATAAATAGTTTTGCACCAAAATCAGGAAAATAAACTGAGGATTGCCCCAAATATATGCATAACGAATTTGGCGGTTATCTTAATTTTAACTATCCAGACAACAAATAAATGTTAAAAAAATGCACCGCATTGCTTGATTTAACAAAATGCGCTTAGGATTAATCCGAATCGATATTTTGCAGAGTGCGGCTCTCACCTATTCTCCACGGCGCGAAGCGCCTTTTATCTTCGCCTGCAGCATCCATTGCCTGTGCCAGCGCCACTGGGGGTTCATCTAACGGATCATCTGCCAGTTCAAACACGCCCCAGTGAATAGGCAGCGTCAGTGGGCGGCCAATAGCTTGCCACAATGCTACCGCCTGATCGGGATCCATGTGCTGTCCCCGCATGAACCATTTTGGTGCATAGGCGCCAATCGGCAAAGCCGCAAGATTGAACGGGCCCAAACGCTTACCAATTTCCAGCAAGTTATCGCTGTAACCACTATCACCCGAAAACCAAAAATTCAGATTCTGGTTATGCACCACCCAACCACACCAGAGAGATCGGTTACGGTCCCAGAAGGTGCGCATACTCCAGTGCCGGGCTGGTACTGCGGTAAATGTTAGTCCTGCAACGTCCCTGGACTGCCACCAATCAAGTTCGCTGATATTGCGCACCCCACGTTTGCGACACCATACCCCCATGCCCAGTGGCACCAAAAATTGTGCAGCAGGAAAACGACGTGCAATACGTTTGATAGTCGGGCGATCCAAATGGTCATAGTGATTATGGGAAATCAGGACGAAATCGAGATGCGGCAACTGCGCGATACTGAGTGGCGCAGGGGTTTTACGCTGCGGTCCAGCAAACGGCAGGGGTGACGCGCGTGATGAGAGTGCCGGGTCAATCAGGATGTAACGTTGATTAAGGCGCAGCAGCAATGCTGCATGGCCCAGCCACCAGATGCGGTCGTCATCACCACTTAAATCCGTGGTCTGGCACCAGCGATCAATAAAGGCGGGATATCCGGCTTGCGGCGGGCGTGGCAGGTTGTCGGCCTTTCGCTCGCGTCGCCAGCGTTGCAAATCCCCTGGTTGGCGCAACTCCTCTTCCGGGTTGCGGAAGCCTTCTGGCGTGTGATGTGCCAGCGATGCGTCATACCAGGGGTTTTGCCAGGCCATTACTGCTCCGTGTGTTTAACGTTCTGGAATCATGCGGATGAAGTCGCGCTGCTCTATGGCATCTTCTTCTTCCTGCTGTTTTGCTGTGGCAGGCTGAGCATCCGCGAGGCGGCGCAGCAGCGCATTTTGTTTTTTCTGCTCTTCTAACAGCGCTTCCAGTAAACGGATCTGTTCACTGGCACGTACGCTGGCCCGGTTGACGAAGAACCAGGCGATAAAGGCCACAACAATAATGATGGCCAGTACGCCATAGCTCAACAGCGGACTGGTATTTGCGGCTAACTCGTTCATAACTGCCTCTATTGTCAAACATAAAACACTTACACCGCCGCTGATTCTACTCGTTGTGTGCGGAAAAGATAATGGTTGCCGGCGGAAAGCAGATTATCCCGCATCTGTGTAGCTTTCAGTTATCTCTGATCGATTTCGTCGGAAGGACGCGGCATGCTGCTACTATAGAAATGGCAGCGACTTCAGGATAGCTGCGTTGTTTATCACAAGGAGATAAAATGAAACTTTTCATTCGAGCAATTATCGTGGTGGGCGTGATTTGGCTGGCCATGTTGTTTACCGGTTATGGCGTACTAACAGGCAGCAATAAAAATGCGGCCGGTCTGGGTTTGCAGTGTAGCTATCTGACAGCGAGAGGTGTGATCACCGCGCAATATTTGCATACGGACAGTGGCATTGTGGGTGTGACAGATTGCCCATTGCTGAAGAAAAGCGGTGAAGTGGTAGACAATTAATCACGAAAACGGGCTGGAAACAGCCCGTTAATCTGTATCAGAAAGGATACTGGTGATACCCCATTTGATCAGAAATATTACGTGCCGCACGGTGCAGCATCGCGACATACTCCGCTTTACCCTCTTCCGAGAAACGAATCGTCGGGAACGAGATACTCAGCCCAGCAATCACCACACCAAAGCGGTCGAATACCGGTACCGCGATGCAGCGTAAACCTTCCTCCTGCTCCTCATTATCCTCACCGAAGCCCTGTACCTTGACCTGATCCAGCACATCCAGCAGAGCATCCGCCGAGACGATGGTATTGGCGGTACTACGGCGAAATTCCACCTCACTCAGAATCTCTTGCACTTCGTTGCGATCGCGCCAAGCCAGCAGCACTTTACCAATCGCGGTGGTGTGCAATGGATTTCGCCGACCAATGCGCGAATACATGCGCAGGTTATACAGCGAATCGATCTTGTGAATGTAGACAATACTGTCTTCTTCCAACGCACCGAGGTGGATGGTTTCTTTGGTCAGGCGCGATAACTCACGCATCTCCACATCTGCACTGCGGATCAAATCCACGTTTTGCAGGGCTTTCGCCCCCAGCTCGAACAGTTTGAGCGTCAGCGAGTATTTTTCGCTTTCGCCTTCCTGCGCCACATAACCCAGCGATTTCATGGTTTGCAGAAAGCGATATACCGTGCTTTTCGACATCATTACACGCTGCGACAATTCGGTGATGCCGTGGTCGCGATCTTCTCCGAGCGCCTGCAGTATGCCGAATACTTTCATCACGGATGAAACGGAATCTGGCTGTTTATCGTTATCGCTGCTCGCCATTGCGCGTATCCTTTTTTGACGGTGTTTCAAAAAAAACGGAACAGAAACGCCAGTATATGCGTTTCAGCCCAGCGGGGGCAACGAATCGCACGGCAAGACACATTCCTTCGTAATTTTTTGTCAATGAATTCGGTGCTTTCCATCACATAATTGATTAGCATGATGATATTCACTGACTTCACTTATTCCTTTTTATGTCCCCTACACTTACTCAGGATGGATTGCCCGTTCCGCAGCGCTATGGTGCCATTATCACTATCGCATTGGGCATCATGATGGCCGTGTTAGACGGCGCTATCGCCAATGTGGCGCTGCCCACCATTGCACGTGAGCTGAATGCCAGCCCCGCGGAATCAATCTGGATTGTTAACGCCTACCAAATCGCCATTGTGATTTCATTGCTGTCACTCTCTTTCCTGGGCGACATGCTGGGTTACCGACGTGTTTATCAGGTGGGTCTGGCGCTGTTTATCGCGACCTCTTTATTCTGCGCCCTCTCCTCTTCACTGAATATGCTGACAGTGGCGCGTATCCTGCAGGGATTTGGTGGTGCGGCGCTGATGAGCGTGAATACGGCGCTGATTCGCATTATTTATCCACAGCGTTTCCTTGGACGTGGCATGGCAATTAACTCGCTGATCGTGGCAGTATCGAGTGCCGCCGGGCCGACCGTTGCCGCAGCAATCCTTTCTATCGCCAGCTGGAAGTGGCTTTTCCTGATTAACATCCCGATTGGTATTCTGGCGCTGTGGCTGGCGTTGCGCTTCCTGCCGGATAACACTCAGAAAGCCACCCAACAGAAATTTGATGTGCCTAGTGCGATCATGAACGCCCTGTTCTTCGGCTTGTTGATCTCAGCATTAAGTGGCTTTGCACAGGGCCAGAATCGCGGATTAATTCTGGGCGAGGTGGTGGCACTGGTGGTGGTTGGCGTGGTGTTTATTCGCCGTCAACTCTCCATGACCGTGCCGTTACTGCCCGTGGACCTGCTGCGCATCCCGATTTTTGCCATGTCGATGTGCACGTCGGTTTGCTCCTTCTGTGCGCAGATGCTGGCGATGGTGTCTCTGCCCTTTTTCATGCAGAACGTGTTGGGCCGTGATGAAGTGGCGACAGGACTGCTACTCACGCCATGGCCGCTGGCAACCAGCGTGATGGCACCGATTGCAGGCCGGCTGATTGGACGTGTTCACGCGGGTTTACTCGGCGGATTAGGGCTGGCGATCTTTGCCTCCGGTTTATTCCTGCTGGCACTCTTACCGTCACAGCCAACGAATGCGGATATTGTCTGGCGCATGATTTTATGCGGTGCCGGTTTTGGCTTATTCCAGTCTCCCAATAACCACACCATTGTCTCTTCCGCGCCGCGTAACCGAAGCGGCGGAGCCAGCGGTATGCTCGGTACTGCACGCTTAGTCGGTCAAAGCATGGGGGCAGCCCTGGTCGCCTTAATGCTGAACCTCTTCAACGATGGCGGCACCCACGCATCGTTAGTGTTGGCAGGTATCTTTGCCAGCGTTGCTGCTGTGGTCAGCATGGCGCGCATGTCACAATCGCGTGCCGTGACCGACGCTTAAAAACAACAAGGGCGCCATCAGGCGCCCTTGTTCATTCAACTATCGATTACTTCAAATAGTCGCCATTACGCAGCGCTTCGATGCGCTTGTCTAACGGCGGGTGCGACATAAACAGCTCGCTCAACGATTTGCTTTTACCGTTAATACAGAACGCCATCATGCTGCTTGGCTCCTGCGGCTCATAGCTGGTTTTCAGGCGCTGCAGGGCGGCAATCATCTTCTCTCGACCGACCAATTTGGCAGAACCGGCATCCGCGTGGAATTCACGGTGACGTGAGAACCACATGGTGATGATGCTGGCAAGAATACCGAACACCAGTTCCAGCACGGTAGCGACAGCAAAATAGACCAGAGGGTTACCGTTACTGCTCTCCTCACCATCGCGGTTGCCCGACAAGAAGCCTGAAGCCACCTGCGCAATAATACGCGAAATAAAGATCACGAAGGTGTTTACCACACCCTGAATCAGCGTCATGGTGATCATGTCACCATTGGCGATATGGGCCACTTCGTGCGCCAACACCGCTTCCGCTTCATCACGGCTCATGTTTTGCAGTAAACCGGTCGAGACCGCCACCAATGAGGCGTCACGACGCGCACCGGTCGCAAAGGCGTTGATATCTGGCGCGTGGTAAATCGCCACCTGCGGCATCGCAATGCCGGACTGTTGAGCCTGGCGGCTGATGGTGTCCATCAACCAGCGTTCTGTCTCGTTACGGGGTTGTTCAATCACTTCACCGCCAACGGATCGTAACGCCATCCACTTGGACATCAGCAGTGAAACAAACGCACCGCCAAAGCCAAACAGACCTGCCATAATCATCAGACCCTGAACACTGCTTGACTGGATTCCTGTCAGACTCAGAATCAGTCCGAATACCAACATCACCGCCAGGTTGGTGACCAGGAAAAGCGCAATACGCATCATAAACGTTAATCTTCCTCAGTTGTGCTCGCGCTCATGCGCGGATATATATCCTATGTTCATTGCGCAGCATTTCAAGCAACCTTAATCTTTAAGTGTCTAAAAAGACATAACTTTACATTTGGTAATGGTGTGCCTGAATCTGCCCATTAGCCACGATAAACAATGATTTTAGCGCAAAAAAAAGCACCGCCGGAGCGGTGCTTCTGATGAAGCTGAGGATTACTTCGCGCTGGCAGCAGGCTGGGATTTCTCCAGCTGCGCCATGTCATTGGCGATGTTGACCGTTTCATCCAGGTACGGATCCGGCTCTTTGTAATCTTTTGGCAAATCATCCAGGCTCTTCAGCGGTGCTTTGCCTTCGGCCTGATAGCGTGCATTGATACGCTCCAGACGCAGTGCATCATCCTCATGGTTCTCTTTCTCACGCTGGGCAAGATTGAGTGACACGATGTTGCGCTTGTCCTTCATAGCATCAAAGCGCGCAATGTCTTTCAGGATGTACTGGAACTCGCGATCTTTGGCGATACGATCGGCATGCTCTTTGGTCAGCTGCGGCACCAGCGCGGTGATATCACCGGTTTTGGTATAAGTCGCCGCATTCACGCTATCCCATGGCAGCGCGTTGTCCTCGAACTTCTCACCTGTCTCTGCCGCTTCCACGCCGGTTGGCATCAGCAGATCTGGCGTAACGCCTTTACGCTGAGTACTGCCGCCGTTGATACGGTAGAACTTCTGGATGGTGTACTGCACAGAACCCAGCGCTGGCCACTCTGGACGCAGCATTTGATCGTAGATGCGGTTCAGCGAACGATACTGCTGGACGGTGCCTTTACCAAAGGTCGGTTCACCGACAATCAACGCACGACCGTAGTCTTGCATGGCTGCAGCGAAGATTTCAGACGCTGAGGCACTGAAACGATCGACCAATACCACCAACGGGCCTTTGTAATACACGATACCGTCGTTATCGCTGTCCTGACGTACGCGACCGTTATTGTCACGCACCTGCACCACCGGGCCGCTAGGGATAAACAGACCAGAGAGTGATACCGCTTCGGTCAATGCACCACCGCCATTGGTACGCAGGTCGATGACGATGCTGTCGACGTTTTGCTTCTGCAGTTTTTGCAGCTGCACTTTCACATCGTCAGTCAGGCCGACATAGAAGCCAGGAATGTCGAGTACGCCGACTTTCTCTTTGCCCACATTGTGAACCGTACCTTTAACGGCACGATCTTCCAGACGGATCTTCTCACGCGTCAGGGTCACAGTACGAGTTTTAGTGCCTTTACCGGCTGGCAGGATTTCCAGGCGCACTTTACTGCCCTTCGGTCCTTTAATTTTGGAGACCACATCATCCAGACGCCAGCCAATCACATCTTCCATCGGCTTGCCCGGTTGGCCCACGCCGACAATGCGGTCGCCCACACTGATGGATTTGCTCTTCGCCGCTGGACCGCCCGCCACCATAGAGTTAATGACCGTGTAGTCATCATCCATTTGCAGCACAGCACCGATGCCCTCGAGTGACAGGCTCATCTCAGTGTTGAACTGTTCGGTATTGCGTGGTGACAGATAGTTGGTGTGCGGATCGATTTCATGCGCGAACGCGGTCATCGCCAGCTGGAACACGTCTTCACTGTTGCTCTGCGCCAGACGACGAATGGCAAAGTTGTAACGCTTGGTCAGCGTTTCGCGGATCTCTTTGTCATCTTTGCCCGCCAGTTTCAGGCTCAGCTCATCATATTTAACTTTGGCATCCCACAGCGCGTTCAGCTCATCTGTGCTCTTCGGCCATGGCGATTTTGAACGGTCAATGTCAATGGTGTCATTGCCGGTGAAATTCATCGGGCGGTTCAACACGCTGAGCGCATATTGATAGCGTTCAAAGCGGCGTTTCTGCGCCAGATTGTAGAGATCGTAAAATACATCCAGCTTACCGCTGCGCAGTTCATCACCGATGGTAGTTTTCTTATCGGCGAATTGAGCAACGTCAGAGGCCAGCAACACATTATGGTTGTAGTCGAGCAGATTCAGGTAGCGATCAAAAATTTTCGCAGAGAAATCCTGATTGAGATCGAACTGACGGTAATGAGAGCGGGTAAAACGCGATGTGACGCGTTCGCTGACGGTAGGATGCTGTGGATCTTCATGTAACTGGGGAATCTGGTCGGCGCGGGTAATGTTGTCTGCGCCAAAGGTGGGGCCTGCTAACAGCAGGCCCGCGATCATACCGATCTTTAAAATGTTGTTCATGCCAGGGTCAGCCTCCGTTTCAGAACTGCAAGTGTTCTGCGCGCACAATCATTGCCATGCCGGAAGCGAGCTGTACCCGAACGCCATCCTTGGTGATTTCAAGAATGGTGGCGTCCATTGCACTTTTGCCTGCTTTAACTTTGATGTTCTGGCCGAGCTGCAAAGTTGAGGTATCAGTGACAGGTATTGCTCGCGGCGGGCGTGGTGCAGCCTGGCGTTCAGTCGACGCCACACGCGGAGCCTGTGGACGAGGCTTACGTGGTGCAGCTTCGCCGCCTTCAGCCGCTTTACGCGGTGCGGGCTTACGCGGGCGACGCTCAGCGGTCTCTTCACCGGCTTCACGCTTCTTCGCACGCTGCTGATCGCGTTGCGCCTGAACGCGCGCTTTGGCTTCTTCTAATTGCTTACGCGCATGCTCCACGTGTTGCTCATCCAGCACGCCACAGGCGTTGCCGTCGAGATCGACACGGGTCGCACCGGCTTTAATGCCGTAAAGATAACGCCAGCTAGAGGTGTAGAGACGTAAGGCCGAACGCAGTTGCGTCTTGCTCAGGCTGTTTTCACCCTGAACGCGCTCAACCAGATCCTGGAAGATACCGATCTTGAGCGGACGCGCTTCGCCATCGGCGCTAAAGCATTGCGGAAAACGCTCCGCCAAAAAGGCGATAACTTCTTTACTGCTATTCAACTTAGGTTGATTTTCCATGAAATTTCCTGATTACTACGGGTTTGCCGACCAGAGCAGGCATGAACAGGCGACATTATAATGACAACATCGCCAAATGCTATGTGATCCAGTCGATTAGCTGCGCGTCAGCTGAATAAATTTTACGATGTCGCTGCCCGCCAGCACTTCACAAAGCCCGTCGGTAAGGGCCACCAGCCCCGTTTCATCCTCACTATCAAAGCGAGAATAAACCGTACTATCAATGTCTAACACACCCACAACGGTGCCATTCACTTTCAGAGGAATCACGATTTCTGCGTTGCTGGCAGCATCACAAGCGATATGTCCCGGGAATGCGTGCACGTCTTCAACTAACTGCACTTTATCCTCTGCAATCGCTGTGCCACATACCCCTTTGCCCACCGGAATACGCACGCATGCGATTTTGCCCTGGAATGGGCCCAACACCAGCGTGTTCGGTTCGGTCAGCAAGTAAAATCCTGCCCAGTTCACACCTTCCAGACGCTCAAATAGCAGCGCACTGCAATTGCCCAGTGCCGCAAGGAAAGAGGTTTCGCCCGCTAACAGTGCACGGACATCGCGATTCAAATCCTCATAAAAGGCTTTTTTGTTCATTGTTTAACCATAACTCGTCACTGTCGTGACCTTGTTGTCACCCAGTTGTTAAAATAAGCACTAATAATCCACCCCCACAAGGTGAATCATTGTGTTAGTTACTATACCCTTAGCAGTCGGTGGTTAAGAATTTTCTCGGACCACAGAATGTTGCAGGCAGATTGCTCTGCTCAGCATGCCGGTAACTGTAACGAACGATGGGCCATTTGCGTCACCTATGAAAATTCACGCTATCAGCCAGACGTTGCCCCACGCACGTTATCAGCGTTGTCCGCAATGCGATACCCTTTTTTCCTTACCGGATGTGAAATCGCATCAGGCTGCGCACTGTCCGCGTTGCCATGCAAAGATTCAAAACGGCCACGACTGGTCAATGACACGTCTAACGGTGATGGCCGTGACCATGATCGTGCTGATGCCCTTCGCCTTTAGCCTGCCGTTGGTAGATATTCGCTTACTTGGCATGCGCATCAACGCCAGCCTGGTGGAAGGTGTGATCCAGATGGCGCAACAGGGCAACGTCCTGACTGCCTCCATGGTGGCGTTCTGCACCATTGGTGCCCCAATGACCTTAGTCGCGGGCATCTGCTATTTATGGATTGGCCACGCCCTCGGTATGAATCTGCGCCCGGTATTGCTGATGCTGGAGAAGCTGAAAGAGTGGGTGATGCTGGATATCTATCTGGTCGGTGTGGCAGTCGCCTCTATCAAGGTGCAGGATTATGCCGCGCTGGAAGTGGGCTACGGTCTGGTGGCCTATATCGCGCTGACGGTACTGAGCCTGCTCACGCTGATTCACCTTAACGTTGAGGATCTGTGGGAACACTATTATCCGCAGGCTGTGCCAACCTCTCCTCCTGAACAGTGGCAGGTCTGCCTGAACTGTCATCAAACCGGCGTGCCGGACGATCGCGGGCGCTGTATGCGTTGTCACACCCCGCTCGACTTCCGTCGTCGCCACAGTTTGCAGAAATCCTGGGCCGCGCTGATTGCTTCGATTGTGCTACTGATCCCCGCTAACTTGCTGCCGATTTCAGTGGTTTACGTCAACGGCGCGCGCCGCGAAGATACCATTTTCTCCGGTATTCTGGGTCTGGCTTCCGGTAACGTGCCTGTCGCGGCGGTGGTGTTTATCGCCAGTATTCTGGTGCCGTTTACCAAAGTGTTAGTGATGCTGACCTTGCTTCTCAGCATCCATTTTAAATGCGAACAGGGCATCAAAACCCGTATTCGATTGCTGCGTGCCATCACCTGGGTGGGACGTTGGTCGATGCTGGATCTGTTCGTGATTGCGGTCACCATGTCGTTGGTGAATCGCGATCAACTGCTGGCTTTTACCATGGGACCTGCCGCGCTCTACTTTGGCGCGGCAGTCATCCTGACCATTATGGCTGTAGAGTGGCTTGATAGCCGCCTGATCTGGGATGCACATGCAACAGGAAACGCCGACTACACCGACTAGCGCCAATCTGCGTAATAAACGCAAGATTTCGCCGTTCTGGTTATTGCCCATTATTGCCCTGCTGATTGCGGGTTGGCTGCTATGGACCAATTATCAGGAGCGCGGTACCACCATTACCATTAACTTCCAGACCGCAGATGGCATCGTGCCGGGACGCACACCCATTCGTTATCAGGGTGTGGAAGTGGGAACGGTACAGGGTATCGTGCTGAGCGATGACTATCACAGCATCCAGATCAAGGCCAGCATCAAGAGTGACATGCGCGATGCGCTGAAAGACAACACCCAATTCTGGCTGGTAACACCGAAAGCTTCACTGGCAGGGGTTTCTGGCCTGGATGCCTTGGTCGGCGGTAACTATATCGGCATGATGCCCGGTGGCGGTAATCCACGTGAGCATTTCACCGCGTTAGATACGCAACCGAAATACCGCGTCAATACCGGTGAACTGCTGATCCATCTGCACTCACCCGATTTGGGATCGTTGAATACAGGTTCCCTGGTCTATTACCGAAAAATCCCGGTGGGCCGTGTCTATGACTACAGCATCAACAGCAATACCGATGGCGTGACCGTCGACGTACTGATTGAGCGCCGCTTCGTCAACCTGGTGAAAAAGCAGAGTCGTTTCTGGAATGTGTCTGGTGTCGATGCGGATGTCAGTCTCAGTGGTGCGAAGGTCAAACTGGAGAGTCTGGCCGCTTTGGTCAATGGTGCCATTGCCTTTGACTCCCCGAATGACGGCCAGCAGGCTAACAGCGATGAAAACTATCAGCTGTATCCTGACCTGGCGCGCAGCCAACGTGGCGTGCAAATCAGCCTTGATTTGCCGAATGGCGATAACCTGAAAGCGGACAGTACTCCCTTAATGTACCAAGGCTTGGAAGTCGGTACGCTCACCAAACTAAACCTGCTGCCTGGCGGCAAAGTCACGGGCGAATTGACTGTCGACCCATCGGTTACCGGCCTGATGCGCAGCGGCACGCGTATTGAGATGCGCGCACCAAAACTAAGCCTGACCGATACCAACCTCAGCAGCCTGCTCACCGGCAACACTTTTGAACTGGTGCCCGGTGAAGGCGAGCCGCAGGATCATTTCACGGTATTACCCGCCAGCGAAACTCTGCTGCAAAAACCCGATGTGCTCACGGTTAAACTGAGTGCGCCAGAAACCTACGGCATCGATGCAGGCCAACCCGTGATGCTGTATGGCATGAAGATCGGTCAGATTATCTCTCGCCAGTTGGATGAGAACGGCATTAGCTTCGCGGTGGCGATCAATCCAGAATTCCGCCATCTGGTACACGCTGACAGCAAGTTCATCGTTAATAGCCGTCTCGATGTGAAGTTTGGTCTTGATGGTATGCAGGTGTTGGGTGCCAGCGCCCGTGAATGGGTCGATGGCGGCATTCGCCTGGTGCCAGGTACCAAAGGTGATCCCTCCGCGCGATACCCTTTATATGCCGACGCCGAACGTGCGCAGGAAGGCATCGTTGGCGATCAGCCGCCGACTACCTTGAAACTCACCGCAGAAAGTTTGCCAGACGTACAGGCCGGTTCTGTGGTGCTGTATCGTAAATTCCAGGTGGGTGAAGTAGTAGACGTGTTACCGCGCGCCGATGCCTTTGAGATTTCCATTCACATCGAGCCGCAATATCGCAAATTGCTCACCAGTGAAAGTGTGTTCTGGGCCGAAGGCGGTGCGAAAGTGCAGCTCAACGGCAGCGGCTTAACGGTGCAGGCTTCGCCATTGAATCGTGCGCTGAAAGGCGCTATCAGCTTCGATAACCTGACCGGCGCACAGGCCGCTAAAGGCGTGAAGCGCGTTCTGTACTCATCTGAAACCGCCGCGCGTGCCGTGGGTAGCCAAATCACCCTACACACCTTTGACGCCAGCAAACTGGCAGCCGGTATGCCGATTCGCTATCTCGGTATCAATGTTGGTCAGGTCGAATCACTGGCACTGAGCAAAGACAACAACCAGGTGGTGGCAAAAGCCGTGCTGTATCCTGAATATGTGCAGGACTTCGCGCGCATCGGCAGCCGCTTCTCGGTGGTGTCACCGGAAATTTCGGCCGCGGGCGTCAACCATCTGGAAACGCTGCTCCAGCCTTATCTCAACGTCGATCCGGGGAAAGGTGCTCAGGCTCGCGTGTTTGAGTTGCAGGAGAGCACCATTACCGATTCGCGTTACCTCAACGGTCTTAACATCTATGTGGATGCCACCGAAGCCGGTTCACTGTCGCTGGGCACGCCTGTGCTGTTCCGTGGTGTTGAAGTGGGTACCGTGACCGGCACCTCATTGGGTAACATGGCGGACCGCGTGCAGATCGCCCTGCGCATCAGCAAGAAATATCAGCATCTGGTGCGTAACAACTCGGTGTTCTGGCTGGCTTCCGGTTATAACCTCGACTTCGGCCTGATTGGCGGCGTGGTGAAAACCGGCACCTTCCAGCAATTTATCCGTGGCGGCATTCAGTTTGCCACCCCGCCGACGGTGCCACTGGCACCGCAGGCCGGAGCCGATAAGCACTTCCTGCTGCAAGATGAAGCGCCGAAAGAGTGGCGCAACTGGGGAACGGCAATTCCGGACCCCAATTAAGCAATCGGGCAGCCTGCGGGCTGCCCGATTTGTTTGCACGTGTTACACTTCGCGCTTCATTTGATGCCCCGGTATATTTCTGTGTCCGATCGCTTTCCCGAAGATTTCCTTGCGCTGATGCGCGCCAGCCTCGCTGATGAAAATGAACTGCAGCGTTTTCTGGCGATCAGTCAACAACCGCTGCGCCGTAGCCTGCGAGTCAACACGCTAAAAATCAGCGTTGAGGCGTTTCTGGCGCACACCGCGCACTACAACTGGCGTCTGACACCGATTCCCTGGTGTCCGGAAGGTTTCTGGATTGAGCGAGACGACGAGTCACTTCCGCTCGGCAGCGCCGCCGAACATTTGAGTGGTTTGTTCTATATTCAGGAAGCCAGCTCGATGTTGCCAGTAACAGCACTGTTTGATGCCGCACCCGATGCGCGTCAGGTGATGGATGTAGCCGCAGCACCGGGATCCAAAACCACGCAAATGGCCGCGTTGATGCGCAATCAGGGTGCCATCCTCGCCAATGAGTATTCGGCCAGCCGCGTGAAAGTGCTGCACGCCAATATCAGCCGCTGCGGCGTCAGTAACGTGGCATTGACCCACTTTGACGGCCGCGTGTTCGGCGCTGCACTCCCTGAGCAGTTTGACGCCATCCTGCTGGACGCCCCCTGCTCCGGCGAAGGCGTGGTACGCAAAGACGCCGACGCGCTGCGAAACTGGACGCTTGCCAGCACCGAAGAGATTGCCGCCACACAACGCGATCTTATCGACAGTGCCTTTCATGCCCTGCAACCTGGCGGCACGCTGATTTACTCAACCTGCACCCTGAACCAGATTGAGAATCAGCAGGTGATTGCCTGGCTGCAACAGCGTTATCCAGACGCCATGGAGATTGTGCCGCTGGACGGCTTGTTTGCGGGGGCAGAGCAAGCGTTGACACCTGAAGGTTTTTTACACGTGTTCCCGCAAATCTTCGATAGCGAAGGCTTTTTCGTCGCACGCCTGCGCAAAACCGCCCGTGTCCCGGTATTGCCTGCACCAACCTATAAAGTCGGCAAACTGCCCTTCTCACCGGCCAGCCGCAAACTCTCTGCTGAAGTGCAGCAAGCGGCAGCGAAAGTGGGTATCCAGTGGGATGAGAATCATACCTTGTGGCAACGAGACAAAGAGTTGTGGCTATTTCCTGCCGCGCTGGAAAGTTGGTTGGGCAGAGTGCGCTTCTCGCGCATCGGGGTGAGGCTGGCAGAGACCTTTCCTAAAGGCTATCGCTGGCAACATGAAGCGGTGGTCGCCTTTACTCAGCCGGGCAGCGCGTTAGATTTTGAACTCACCATTGACGAAGCGGAAAGCTGGTACCGTGGCCAGGATATCCGTCCTGAGACGTTACCTGCGCAGGATGAAGTCATCGTCACTTATCAGCAGCAACCGCTGGGATTAGCCAAGAAAGTCAGCAACCGCATCAAAAACAGCTATCCCCGTGAGCTGGTGCGTGATGGTCGTCTGTTCCGCTAACCATTACTGCAGTTGAACCAGCGTTAATCGATTACCGAACACCGCGCCGGTATCGATGTAATGCTGGTTCGCCACATTGAGTGGTTGCTCCAATGGCGTGTGTCCGAAATAGAAATCGCTGGCACCGTCGATGCTGGCGGAAGCCCCGCGATGATGGCGCCCCAGGCGATCACGGCTCCATACCACCTGATGCCAGTCAACGTCTTGTCCCAGCTGATAGTGGCTGGCAGGATAGTCGGCATGGGCGATAACCACCACGCGATCCGCCAATTCGATATGTAAAATCAACGGTAAATCGGCGCAACGTTTTAACGCATGACGCGCAGCAATCAAATCCGCGCCTTTTAACTGCCAGAACCAGTCGCCGCCGTTCATCATCCACAACATCGGGTCATGCCCATCCAGCGCTGATAGCGCCATTTGTTCATGGTTACCACGCACGCAGCGGAACCAAGGCTCTTGCAGCAGCTGTAAACAGCCGGGGCTGTCGGGTCCGCGATCGATAAGATCACCCACTGACAGCAATAAATCCTGCTGTTTATCGAAGTCATGCAGGATCAGTTGCGAATCCAGTTGAGCGCGGCAACCATGTAAATCACCAACAACCCATATGTTACGCCACGTTTTGGCACTCACCGTTTGGTAAAACATGTAATCTTTCCCGGTTGACTGGAAGTTTAGTGAACCCGGCTTAAAGTATAGTCCGGTGAGAAGGAGCCAAGGGAGGGAACAGCGTGAGCAGCCGTAAACAATTTATTGGCGTATTGGTGTTTATATTTCTGGGTAGCTTGCTGCTGCTGGAATCGCTTGCGCGCTTGGTGCATCTGCTGTTTGTGGGCTAACCGCTATTTCCTGACGAGCTAAACCTCTAAACTCCTTTCCGATTCATATAAAGGAGCCAATATGAGCCAGAACATTTACGATAATCCCACTTTCTTCGCCGGCTATGCCACCTTGCCCCGTTCGGTAGCAGGATTGGATGGCGCACCCGAGTGGCCAGCATTGAGAGCCATGTTGCCCGCTCTCAATGACTTGCGCATCGTTGACTTGGGCTGTGGATACGGCTGGTTTTGCCGCTATGCGCAGCAACAAGGTGCTCGTGAAGTGCTTGGAATTGATGTCTCAGAAAAGATGCTGGCACAAGCCGCGGCCATGACTTCCACGTCAGGCATTCGCTATGAACGTGCAGATTTAGAAACACTGCAGCTTTATGAAACCTTTGATCTTGCCTATAGCTCTCTGGCGTTGCATTACCTCAGCAACATCGAGCCATTGTTAACCAACCTGTTCGATTCATTGCAGCCCGGTGGCATGCTAATCTTTTCCTGTGAACACCCCATTTATACCGCTCCGCTTCAGCAGCAGTGGATTGTGGATGATCAACAGCAACGCAGTTGGCCGATCAATCATTATCAACAAGAGGGTGAGCGCATTAGCAATTGGTTTGCTGATGGCGTGAAGAAACAGCATCGAAAATTAGCCAGTTGGATCAACGCATTGATTGGAGCAGGATTCGAGATTGTGCATCTTGATGAATGGGGACCTTCCGCTGAGCAAGTAAAACTGAATCCAGGATTAGAGGAAGAGCGCGATCGGCCGATGATGTTTTTACTGTCAGCCAGAAAACCACAGTAAGTTTCAACACAGGCTGCGTCCTGCAGCCCTGATGAAAGTCCCGTCCGGCGCTTATCTCCGGCGCTCATTGAAGGCGTTAGCTCTGTGCGGGACGGCGAAGACTTTACCAACTAAGACAATTCTGAACAAGTTAAATGATATTAACTATCATTCTCACTATTGATTTTTACGCTTCGCTTACATAAGTGATGCTCATTCAACCATCCTGCTGGCACTTGAAGTCACAACGCGCTGAAGCCTTTTGCTACGCTTAGAACAGTATTCTCAGCAAGGAGTGAGCAATGAAAGACTATTATAAAATCGATTTGGAGCATTTCATGCATAATAACGCGGATTTGATTCGCGATATTAAAAGCCGAGCGCCGGTTTATGCAGATGATTATGGACTAGAGGTAGTGCAATATATTAATCGTGAAGTGAAGCAAGCCCACCTGAATTACATTGAAAGCCTTGGCGTGCACGATCCCTATGAATATTATATTTCTCAGCATGAGGAAGACCGCTACCTGGCTGATAAGCTGATCGCTCAGCATCGCGCCGCGTTAAACCACACCGCTTAATGTATTGATTTGCCACACAAACCGTGTGGCAAATAGCTCCCTTAATGGGAAAGGAAGAAGATCGCCAGCAGGAAAAACACCCACAATCCGGCAAAGGTAGCAAAGCCGACACGAGGCGTTTTTGTCCGACCGACCACGACTCCAATAAAGATACTCAGCAGTGTTAAGGTGCCAATCATTACCCAGAGAAGATATTGCGCATTTGCCATGAAGAGTCCTTATTAACCGGCAATAAAAAATGATGCGCACCCTTATACCATTTTTCACACTCACTGGCTGCTGATAAATGTCCGCAACTTTAGTGCTGGCTTGATTCTCTACGCCGTTGTATGACCGCAACGCACCGTTTTTAGCTGCTCCAGCTCGTTTAACCGCGCAGTTGCGTGCTTGTTAGCGCTGGCCTTCGCAATGCCATTGCCGATGCCAAAATCACCTAAGAAGCCGATCACCGTTAAGGCATCAAACTCACCAGTTTTGTCAATCTGCTGCTGTACGCTATGGGTCTTAGCGATCTCCTGATCGAGCGTCGCACAATTATAGGTTTGCGCCTCTTCATCACTGACTTTGGGTGACTGGGGATATTGTTTTAGAGCACAGCCGCCGAGCAGCAAGATGATGGGTAGCAAGACAACAGGTTTCAACATCTACAGGCTCTCGTTTGAACGGGTATGGGTGAGACTTGTGGTAAAGAAATCTAACACACTGCGGGCCAGTCAAATGAAAGAATAAATGAACTTTAAACGCTGTTATGCACAAGACTGGCTGTCATTGACCTGATTTTGGGAAGTCTCAATGCAAGAGGCAGGCGCTATGACCAGCTGTTACCCGTAATAGGATTATTGGTGAGATTACTCCCACCAACTCATTATTTGTACATGAGAGAGTAGACAACGCTACTGTTCACTAGTCCTGGTGTAGTTGGACCCTCGGCATAATACTGCACGGCATAAGCCAAGTTGTTAGGTCGATAATAGGTATTATTCGCGACCTGATTTTGATTACCTGCTTGAATAGGCTTTTGGGCCAATGGATCCACTAACTGCAAACTTACATTTGTTGCGCCGGTTTTATTGGTGTTTTTTAAACGCCCGGTCAGCGTATCGACCGTCGGGCCAGCTTCAAAAAAGGCAGCATAGGTCCACATGTCTGGATTACAATTGCTTGTTCTCAATATAAAAGTTTGGAGTCCCGCCGTTTGTGCAGCCGTTTGTAATAAGCTGACATTGACAGTGGGTAATACAATAGTTGCGTCAGAGCCTTGCCCCCCAATACTGACATCGCAAGTATTTTGGGTTAATTCACCATCAAAATTGACCGTGCCAGTTCCGGCTGCCATACACAATGGGCTCATCACAGACAGGGACCAAAGGGCTGCGGGAATAAGAAATCGTGGATGCTTTTTCACTAAAAATCCCTGAGTTAATAGCTAAGTGTCTGGAACGTTCACTCCGCGTTTATCGTTCCCATCTTCATACAAGCTATTCAAACTCGGTGTTTGCTAACTGGCACACAAACTCAAGCTCAGCCGTATGATTATGTGAATTTTATTGTGTTTTATGAATGATCAAAATCGGATAGTAAGTGCACTGGTGTAGGTGATTTCTGGCAATTTGTCAGACAACTGCTGCTTGATGGGGCTGGAATCGTTAGTGTGCCAGGATGTTCAAAATTTGCTTTATACCGCTACTAAAAAAAGACCCAATACGATTCCTGTATCGGGTCCAGGGAAATGGCTCTTTGAGAGCCGTGCGCTAAAAGTTGGCATTTTTGAAGGCGATGTCGCCTTGCCTTTTAAAGGTAGTCGAGGATTGATTAATTTCCAGCCAGCCGCGCCGTTGCGGTGAGGAAGCTGCCAACTCTGTGATCGTGCTGGCACATCGAAGAAGCAAGCGTAGCGGCAAAACTGTGCGCTACGCCCGTATTTTGAAAGGATTACTTACCGCACAGCTGCTGAGTGCGCTCGATGATCGGCTGCAGGCTCATTTTCTGGCCAGGATGCGCTTTATCTTCCGCAACGATGGTATCGATTGATTGCTGAGTCCCTTTACCCGCATCAGCGCGCGCCTGGGCTTTATCGTTCAGCGGATATTGCAGCAAGGTGCTCGGGTTGATGGCGAACAGCGCGCCGTCTTTCTCACAGGTCAGCATCACCTCTTCACGGGTGAAAGGCCACTTATCTTTACCAATCTCAAAACGGCTGACGGTAATAATCTGCGCGGCCATCGCCTGGCTGCACAGTGCCATCAGAATGCAGGCTGGAATCAATTTCTTCAGCAAAATATCGACCTCATTTTTCATTCATTACTCTTCAGGCCGGTGACAGCGTAGCGAACACGCTGACCAATCCGACTACGACCATGGCCAGCAGCAGCTCAAGCTGCGTCAGGCGAATAAACTGTTGCGACGCCTGGTTACCCGCGACGCGAAATTGTGGCACCAGAATATAACGATTGATCAGCGCAATGCCCACCATCATCATCACCAGCATCACTTTGACCACCAGCATCGCACTCCACAGCGTGGTACCCCAGTTGAGCGGTGTACCGCCAATCAACAGGCTGTTAATCAGCCCGGTGATCAGCGCCAGAGCAACAGCCAGATGACCGTAACGCGAAAAGCGCATCATGCAGCGAATCGCATCGGTGCGAAACGCAATCTGACGGGCTTCACGCATCAGCAATAACAGAGGCAATAAACCACCGGTCCAGAACGCGGCGGCAATCAAGTGCAGGGCGTGATTACTCTGCTGCAATAAGCCCGGCACACCATCGCGCATGGCGGCATGCCCGACGCCCGCCAACGCCATCAACTGCAACAAACCACTCACCAGCAATAGCTGCTGGCGCAGAGTGCCACGCAACAGCAAGGCCAGCGTGCTGAGCAGTGCGAAGCCTAACTCCCAGCGCCATACGCTACCGAAACGTGTCGCGAGCACGGCCTGCCAGGTTTCGACATCGCTGACGTTGCGCCAGTCACCGCTCATCAAGCCAGTTTGTGTCGCCAGCATCAGCAACGCACTCAGCAAGCTCAAGATCGCGGTGGTGACAAATATCCGGTGCAGACGCTGTGCCAGCACCGCTCGATAACGCCGCGGTGCCAGAAGAGCGGTATAGAACGCGCTGCCAGCCAGCAAGAACACCGCGATAAAATGCAGTGCGCGCAGGCAAATCCACAACGTGCTCAGACTCATCGGTTACTTAACGCTAAACGCGTAACTTCCCTTGGTTTTATGACCATCGACTGACAACACATGCCAGTTCACCACGTAATCACCTGCGGGCAGCGGCTTGCTGATCGGTACGATCAGTTGATCATGCTGTTTGTCATTGAGTTTGGCCTTCTCCACTGGCATCGGTTGTTGCTGAGCATTCAGCAATTCGACACCGCTGAAAGCGGCTTCAACATCTTCAGTGAAGGTTAAGGTCAGATTCTGTGGAGAACTGTCGACCACCGCTTTGTCGGCAGGAACCGGGGTTTTCAGATGGGCATGTGCCAGTGCAAACTGACTGAAAGTTAACGTAGATGACGCCAGCAACAGCGCCATAAGCGGGTTTAACGCAGTTTTCTTCATCACTTCATCCCTTTTCAATGCAGCCATCTGCTGCAAACGTGGCAGCAGGATACGCCGCTGGTTCAAGCGTGTCGAGACCTGCGGTGCGATCCAATTTCCTTGATCCGTAAAGGGGAAACCATTACTTTTGCCCCTGTTTATCAGGAGAAAAGCATGAGCCAAAACCTTGCCCTGCTGTCGCAGGAAGAGAAAGACAAAGTGAATGTCGATCTGGCCGCCGCTGGCGTGGCCTTTAAAGAGCGCTACAACATGCCCGTGGTAGCTGAAATGGTCGAACGTGAACAGCCAGAAGCGCTGCGTGACTGGTTCCGCCAGCGCTTGATGAGCTATCGTCAGGCCTCGCTCAGCCTTTCCCGCCTGCCCTATGAACCCAAGCAGAAGTAATTAATTTATGTTACGCGTTATCGATACCGAAACCTGTGGTTTGCAAGGCGGCGTCGTCGAAGTCGCTTCCGTGGATGTAATTGATGGTCAGATCGTTAATCCGATGAGCGATTTGATCTGCCCGGACCGGCCAATCAGCCGTCAGGCAATGGCGGTACATCGTATTACCGAAGCGATGGTGGCTGACAAACCCACCATAGAAGAAGCGATTGGCCGCTATCACGGCAGCCCGCATTATGTTGCGCATAACGCCAGTTTTGATCGCCGTATGCTGCCCACTATGCCGGGTGAATGGATCTGCACCATGACGCTGGCACGCCAGCTGTGGCCCGGCATTAAATACGGCAACCAGGCACTGCGCCATAGCCTGAAGCTGGATGTGACCCCGCCGAGCGAACTGCATGCGCACCGTGCGCTGTATGATTGCTATGTCACCGCCGCGCTGCTGATCCGAATTATGGAAACGTCCGGCTGGAACATCAATGAAATGGTCAGCCGTTGCCAGCCAGCAGAAGTGAGTGGTGATGTGTTCCCGTTTGGTAAATACCGTGGACAGAGCATTGGCAGCATTGCACGTAAAGATCCGGGCTATCTGCGCTGGGTGCTGGAAAATGTGCGTGATTTGCGCCCACCGTTACGGCAGGCGCTACGCAAGTACGTTAAGAGCGATCAGTAATCGACGCGGTCTGGCAAACTGCCCTGCGCCAGGCCAATCAGGAAGGTGAACTCCTGCGCCACCCCTTCGTATGCCTTAAAGCGTCCAGATTTGCCGCCATGCCCCGAATCCATCTCGGTACACAGCAGCAGCAGCGTGTCATTGGTTTTTAACTCACGCAGTTTTGCCACCCACTTCGCCGGTTCCCAGTACTGCACCTGGGAATCGTGCAGGCCGGTTGTCACCAGCAAATGCGGATAGGCTTTGGCTTCGATGTTGTCATACGGACTGTATTGCCGAATGATGTGGTAATACTCTTCCTGCTCGGGATTGCCCCACTCATCGTATTCGCCGGTGGTGAGCGGTATTGAGGGGTCCAGCATGGTGGTCACCACATCCACGAACGGCACCTGCGCCACCACGCCGTGGAACAACTCCGGTGCAAGGTTAATGACGCCGCCCATCAATAACCCACCCGCGCTACCGCCCATAGCATAGAGCTGCTGCGGATTGCCGTATCCTTTCGCCACCAACGCCTCGGTGACATCAATGAAGTCGGTAAAGCTGTTCATCTTGTGCTTGAGTCGACCATCGTCGTACCACTGCTGTCCTAACTCACCGCCGCCGCGCACATGGATAATCGCGTAAACAAACCCGCGTTCCAGCAAACTGATCCGGCTGGTGCCGAAGCTGGCATCCATGCTGCTGCCATAAGCGCCATAGCCGTAAGCCAGTAACGGATTGCTGCCTGGTTTGAAGTGTTTACGATGATAAACCAGCGACACCGGCACCTCAGTACCATCGCGCACGGTGATCCAGTGGTGCTCGCTTTTATAGTCGTCAGAGTTGAAACCCGGAACCGGCGTCTGTTTCAGTACTCGCCGCTCGCCACTTTCCATGTTGAGCTCAAACAGTGTGGTGGGCGTGGTCATGGAGGAGTAGCCATAACGCAAGGTGTCGCTTTCTGGCGAAGGGTTGTAAGCCAGCCAGGTGACATACGCAGGGTCATCAAAAGCAATACCAATACTTTCCTGCGTTTCCCAATTGATTTGTCGTAGCGTATTCACGCCGCGCTGGCGCTCTTCGACCACCAGCCAGTGGCGGAACAGCTGGAAATCCTCCAGTACCACATTGTCACGCGCTGGAATGATGGCTTGCCAACGGTTTTCCGCCAGCCATGCGCTGCGATACAAACCGAAGTTTTTACCATCGCGATTGGAGCGGATATAGAACTGGTGATTGTAGTGATCGAGGCTGTATTCGTGGTCGCGACGGCGTGGGCAAAATACCTGTGGCTGCGCATCGGGATATTCGGCATCAATCAGCTGGATTTCACTGGTGGTGGTGCTGTAGAGCGCAATCAGGATGAAATGCTCGGAGGTGGTTTTGTGCACGCTGAGATGGAAACTTTCGTCCTGCTCTTCATACACCAGCTGGTCGTCTGATTGTGGATGACCCAGTTCATGGCGCCATACCTGGTAGGCAAGCAAGGTTTTCGGATGCTTGCGCACATAGTAGAGCGTGCGTGAATCATTCGCCCACGCCACGCTTGAAGATGCCTCACTCAGCACTTCGGGATACCAGCTCCCACTTTGCAGATTGCGGAAGCGTATGCCGTACTGACGGCGTGACAGGAAATCCTCGGCTAACGCCATGACTTCGTTGTCTGGCGTGATCGCCAGCGCTCCCATGGTGTAAAAATCGCTATGCGAGGCACGCTGATTACCGTCAATCAGCAGTTGCCAGGGTTCATCGGCTGGCGCATCTACCGCCTGGCGAAAATAGAGTGGATATTCGTTGCCCACTTCATAACGACTTTGGTAGCGATAACCGTTTTTCACATAGGGCACTGAGTGGTCCTGCTGTGGAATACGATCAACGATCTCCTTCAAAACCCGCTCTTGCAGATTGTTTTGTGAAGCCATCATCGCCTTACCGTAAGCATTTTCGGCATGCAGATGGTCTAGCACTTCGGGATTTTCACGATCGTCATCGCGCAACCAATAGTAGTTATCGGTACGCGTTTCACCGTGCAGGTTCATCACATGGGGGATTTTTTTCGCTTGTGGCTGGTGCATTTTGGCTCCTTTCCCTGAATAACAGCATCCAGCAAGCGTGGCACTTATCACTCAGGAAGCCAAGCATCAGCGCACAGGAAGTACAACAACTGGCTGTCACGCCGTCTGGAGCCGCATCGGGGCTGGCGGTCCTCGCGCTGCGGTTGCCTGCCCCGATGCGGCCCCAGTCTGCTCATCAACCTGGGAGTATGTTGCTCAAAGGGCAAATTTTCTTTGGCCCTACCGCCTCACGCGGCTTTTTCTGTCTCGATATCGCGCTGAATGCCTTCGCGTACATCTTGTGGGATCTTCAGCGCATCACCCAGCGCGGAGAGATAGCTACGCTCCATAAAGTGGTCAACATCAATGGCGGCGCAACTCAGGAAGTACAGTTCCAGCGCTTCTTCTTCGTTTTTCACATCAGCAGCCAGCCATTGGGGATCGAGCGGGCGATTCATCGCCTGTTGGATTAACGCTTCCGCCTGCGCGCCATAGCCCGCCTGATGGATATTCTGTTCGATGGCCGCGCGTTCACGGTCATCAATATGCCCATCGCTTTTGGCCGCGAACACCAGGGCCGTCACCAGCCGCTCTGCGCGTTGATCAACCGGCGTCTGCAACTGACCAAATCCCGGTTCATCCTGATGAGTTTCCCGCACGCGCTGTTTGTATTTGTTCCACAGCACCGCACCCGCCGCCGCGCCGCCGCCCACCAACAGCGCTTTACCGCCGTATTTGGTCAGCAGTTTACGGGTGGATTTGCTGGCCACTAATAATCCCGCCAGGCCACCCAGCGCACCGGGTGCCAACATATCGCTTAACCCACCGGATTTTCCCTCGCCGCCTTTTTTCGCCAGCACCGATTGGATCTGCTGCAACCAATTGCTCATCGTTTAACTCCCGTTTAAGTTTCCGGTTTCTATGCTGCCGCAGCTTGTGTCAGTTAACGTCAGAGCGAGAAAAGTATGGCAAACCTGCAAGAGGCGAAAGCGTGAGTACGCAAACGTTTTCGTATATACTGCGCGCGCATTTTGACTGCTAAGGTGAAATTATGACGACTCTAGGAACCGCGCTGCGCCCTGCCGCAACGCGCGTGATGCTGTTAGGTTCAGGCGAATTGGGCAAAGAAGTGGCGCTGGAGTGTCAGCGTCTGGGTGTGGAAGTGATCGCCGTGGATCGTTATGCCGATGCCCCTGCGATGCACGTTGCTCACCGCAGCCATGTGATCAATATGCTGGATGGCGATGCGCTGGCAGCATTGATTGCGCTGGAGAAGCCACATTTCGTGGTGCCAGAAATCGAAGCCATCGCAACTGAAAAGCTGCTGGAACTGGAAGCACAGGGCCAGAAAGTGGTGCCTACCGCGCGTGCTGCGCGTTTGACCATGAACCGCGAAGGCATTCGTCGTCTGGCCGCCGAAGAGTTGTCCCTGCCGACTTCAACTTATCAGTTTGCCGATAGTAAAGAAAACTTTGTCGCTGCTGCTCACGACATCGGCTTCCCGTGCATCGTTAAGCCTGTAATGAGCTCATCTGGCAAAGGCCAGAGCTTCATCCGTGAAGCCAGCCAGCTGGATAAAGCCTGGGATTACGCACAACAAGGTGGTCGTGCGGGTGCGGGTCGCGTGATTGTTGAAGGTGTGGTGAAGTTTGATTTTGAAATCACCCTACTGACCATCAGCGCAGTGGATGGTATCCACTTCTGCGCACCGATTGGGCACCGTCAGGAAGATGGCGATTATCGTGAATCCTGGCAGCCGCAGCAGATGACCGACCTGGCACTCCAACGCGCTCAGGATATTGCTGCGAAGGTGGTCAAGGCGTTAGGCGGTAATGGCCTGTTCGGCGTCGAGCTGTTTGTCTGTGGTGACGAGGTGGTGTTCAGCGAAGTCTCGCCACGTCCACACGATACCGGCATGGTGACCCTGATATCCCAGGATCTGTCAGAGTTTGCGCTGCATGTGCGTGCGTTCCTCGGATTGCCTATCGGCGGGATTCGTCAGTATGGCCCAGCGGCATCGGCAGTGATCTTGCCGCAGCTGGACAGCCAAAACGTGCAGTTCGTGAATATCGAAGCGGCATTAGGTGCGGGTCTACAGCTACGCCTGTTCGGTAAACCGGAAATTGCCGGTCAGCGCCGTCTGGGTGTGGCTCTGGCGACCGGTGACAATACCGATGACGCCATTGCCCGCGCGGTAGCCAGCGCGGCTGCAGTCAAGGTCGAAGGTTAATCATTACAGGGGCGGCCATCAGGCTGCCCCTGCAACGCCATTATTTTGCCCCTTCAACCGCTTCGCGCGCCAGGCGCGTAATGCGATCCCAGTCACCGCTTTCCAGTGCATCATTTGGCACCAGCCAAGACCCACCAATACAGAGCACGCTCTTCAGTGCCAGGTAATCACGATAGTTAGCGGGAGAGATGCCGCCGGTTGGGCAGAAGCGCACCTGCGGGAACGGACCACCAATCGCTGACAAGGCTTTCACCCCACCATTGGCCTCGGCCGGGAAGAATTTAAACTCGCGCAGGCCATAATCCATGCCCAGCATCAGCTCAGACACGGTGCTGATACCAGGGATAAGCGGCACAGGGCCCTCAACAGCGGCTTTTAACAGAGGTTCGGTTAAACCAGGACTGATAACGAACTGCGCACCGGCATCGGTGACTTCTTTCAACTGCTGGGTGTTGATCACCGTGCCCGCGCCGACAATCGCTTCCGGCACTTCTTTGATCATGGCACGCAACGCGTCCATGGCCACGGGGGTACGCAGCGTCACTTCCAGCACACGTACACCACCGGCCACCAGCGCTTTAGCCATCGGCACCGCGTGTTCCAGTTTGTTAACCACAATCACCGGCACAACCGGGCCCGTTGTCATGATCTGTTCAGCACTTGTTTTCCAGTTCTTCATCACGTTTCCTTAGTGGCATCAGCCCGGCTTACGCCACGCTGTCAATAATTTGGCTCTACCATACAAGATTGGCTGGAGTGGCGTCTATCGGATATCAAAATTTTTTGAAACTCTGGTTCAATTTTAAGAAGAATGAATTTTGGGCACAAAAAAGCCCGCACTGAGCGGGCTTCATTTTTAACGATTACTCAAACTCATTCCAGGAGCGACCATCGCGGGTGATCATGGCGACAGAGGCCACAGGGCCCCAGGTCCCAGCCTGATAAGGTTTAGGCGCATCCGCATCGGCGTTCCACGCATCAATAATCGAATCCACCCAACCCCACGCCGCTTCCACTTCATCACGGCGCACAAACAGTGCCTGAATGCCGCGCATGGTTTCCAGCAGCAGACGCTCGTAAGCATCCGCCAGATGTGACTGGTTGAAGGTTTCGGAGTAGCTCAGATCCAGCTTAGTGGTCTGCAGTTTGTGTTTGTGATCCAGACCTGGCACTTTGTTCAGGATCTCGATATCTACGCCTTCGTCCGGTTGCAGGCGAATCGTCAGCTTGTTCTGTGGCAGTTCAGCGTAGGAGTCTTTGAACAGGTTCATCTCTGGGTTTTTAAAGTAAACCACAACCTCAGAGCATTTGGTCGGCAAACGCTTACCGGTACGCAGGTAGAACGGCACGCCCGCCCAACGCCAGTTATCGATATCCACGCGGATAGCCACGAAGCTCTCAGTGGCGCTCTGCTTGTTAGCCCCCTCTTCTTCCAGATAACCCGGCACTTTTTTGCCTTGTACAAAGCCGGCGGTGTACTGACCGCGCACCGTTTTGTCACGCACGTTGGTCTGGTCGATGCGGCGCAGTGAACGCAGCACTTTCACTTTCTCATCACGGATGGCATCCGCGCTGAGGTCGGATGGCGGTGACATGGCGATCATGGTCAGGATCTGCAACAGGTGATTCTGGATCATGTCGCGCATCTGGCCCGCTTTATCGAAGTAACCCCAACGGCCTTCGATACCCACCTCTTCTGCCACGGTAATCTGCACGTGGTCGATGGTGCGGTTATCCCAGTTATTCACGAAGATAGAGTTGGCGAAACGCAGTGCCAGCAGGTTCAGAACCGTCTCTTTACCCAGATAATGGTCAATACGGAACACCTGGCTCTCTTCGAAATACTTACCGACGCTGTCGTTGATCTCTTGTGAGGTTTCCAGTGAGGTACCGAGCGGCTTTTCCATCACCACGCGCGCCGGTTTGGCATTCAACTTGGCGGCGCCCAGACCATCACAAATCGCGCCGAAGGTGCTGGGCGGCATGGCGAAGTAGTTGATGGTGACACGCTCTTTCTGGTCAAGCATCTTGCCCAGTTTGGTGAAATGGGAAGTGTCGTTAACGTCGAGGTTGCAGAAGTCGAGACGGCTGCTGAGCTTGTCCCACAGCGCTTCATCGATCTTCTCTTTCATGAAGGTTTCCAGCGCCTCACGTACCACTTTGGTGTACGCGTCTTTGTCCCACTCCGCACGCCCCACGCCAATTATGCGTGTGGTGTCGTGAATCTGACCCGCTTTCTCCAGCTGATACAGTGAAGGCAACAGTTTCCGGCGTGCAAGATCGCCTTTGGCACCGAAAATAACCAGATCGCATGCCTGGGCTGTTTGTGTTACCGCCATTTTCCTCTCCTCGTTGCAGGATATACCCGGTTTGAGCGTCCTCATCATCCCAGGTCCTTATTGTAATTTTCTTACAGCACAATGTACTTTTTTCCCCGCATCGGAACAACCCAGACGCGGTGTGGCATTAGCCATTACTTTGAACATGATGGCGAACAAAGATGTGTTGTCGTGTGCGCTTTAGGCTTTTTTTCTGTTTCGATGTTTGTCGGGAAAAACCCGGCAACGATCAAAGTATGACAAAAAAATCGCGCTTACATTTGTCCGCTGCTGCGTGCGAGCCGGTATTACACGGTATATTCTTGAGAATTGGCAGCGATTTCATCATTTAATGAAAGTGATTGAGGAGCATCAGGTTAACGACATGCTGGAACATATACAGGCGCAACTTGCGGCGCTGAGTAAATCAGAACGTAAAGTGGCGGAACAGATCCTTGCCGCTCCGCAGCAGGCAATGCACTCCAGTATTGCCACGCTGGCGCGAGCTGCCGAGGTCAGCGAACCGACCGTTAACCGCTTTTGCCACCGTATGGGCACGCGCGGCTTTCCCGATTTCAAATTACGTCTGGCACAGAGTCTGGCCAAAGGCCCAAGCTGGGTGAGCCGCGATGTGGAAGAAAATGACAGCGTGGAGAGTTATAGCCACAAGATTTTTGATTCTGCGCTCGCCGGACTGAGCCAGGTACGACAACAGCTGGATTTACAAGCGATCGATAAAGCCATTCTGGCGTTAACACAGGCCAATAAAATTGCCTTTTTTGGCCTTGGTGCCTCCGCCGTGGTGGCGCATGATGCGACCAATAAATTTCTGCGCTTTAATCTGCCGGTCATCTGGTCAGAGGATATTGTGATCCAGCGCATGAGTTGCATAAATAGTGGACCAAATGACGTTTTTGTTCTCATATCACATACTGGCCGCACCAAAAATATGATAGAACTGGCTCGCCTGGCGCGTGTAAACGCTTCCACAGTTCTGGCTATCACCTCTCCGGGTTCACCCTTAGCGGCAGAAGCATCCCTCGCCCTGACGCTTGATGTACCTGAAGATACGGATATCTACCTGCCGATGGTCTCCCGCCTGGCGCAATTAACCGTGATTGATGTTCTGGCGACAGGATTTACGCTTCAGCGCGGCGCTGTTTTCCGCGAAAATCTGAAACGGGTGAAAGAAGCACTAAGAGATTCGCGCGTGGAAAAACACGTGCAGGAAAAATAATTAACATCACATTCACAATGTGAGTCGAATCACAGCCCATCGATCATATAGAATAGATGACCACACCGTGTCCTACGAAAGTGGCACGAACCTTTGTTAACGGAGTCCTTCATGTCAAGACGTCTCAGAAGAACCAAGATCGTTACCACCCTCGGTCCAGCTACCGATCGCGACAATAACCTCGAAAAAATCATCGCGGCGGGCGCTAACGTTGTGCGACTAAACTTCTCTCACGGTACGGCTGAAGACCATCAGCTACGTGCCAATAAAGTGCGAGAGATTGCCGCTAAACTTGGCCGTCACGTGGCGATTCTGGGTGACCTGCAAGGTCCTAAAATTCGTGTATCAACCTTCAAAGAAGGCAAAGTCTTCCTTAACGTGGGCGATCGTTTCCTGCTGGATGCAGACCTGAGCAAAGGCGAAGGCGACAAAGAGAAAGTCGGTATCGACTATAAAGGCCTGCCAGAAGACGTGGTGCCTGGCGACATTCTGTTGCTGGATGATGGCCGCGTGCAGTTGAAAGTGTTGGAAGTTCAGGGCGTCAAAGTGTTCACCGAAGTCACCGTCGGCGGCCCACTCTCCAACAATAAAGGGATTAACAAACTCGGCGGCGGTCTCTCTGCAGAAGCGCTGACAGAGAAAGATAAAGTGGATATCATCACTGCCGCGAAAATCGGCGTGGATTACCTGGCCGTCTCTTTCCCGCGCAATGGCGAAGATATGAATTACGCTCGCCGCCTGGCGCGCGACGCCGGTTGTGATGCCAAACTGGTAGCCAAAGTGGAACGTGCTGAAGCGGTGGCAACTCAGGAAGCCATGGATGACATCATCCTCGCCTCTGACGTGGTGATGGTGGCGCGTGGCGATTTGGGTGTTGAAATTGGCGACCCAGAACTGGTCGGTATCCAGAAAGCGTTGATCCGTCGTGCCCGTCAGTTGAACCGTACCATTATCACCGCTACCCAGATGATGGAGTCGATGATCACCAACCCGATGCCCACCCGTGCGGAAGTCATGGACGTGGCTAACGCCGTGTTGGATGGTACCGATGCGGTGATGCTGTCTGCCGAAACCGCAGCAGGCCAGTATCCGGCTGAGACAGTGTCAGCGATGGCAAAAGTGTGCCTCGGCGCGGAAAAAATCCCGAGCGTGAATGTCTCCAAGCACCGCCTGGAAGTGCAGTTTGACAACGTGGAAGAAGCGATTGCCATGTCTGCCATGTATGCCGCAAACCACCTGCAAGGGGTTTCCGCCATCATCACCATGACCGAATCGGGCCGTACCGCCTTGATGACTTCACGTATCACTTCTGGACTGCCGATCTTCGCGATGTCACGTCACGAACGTACCCTGAATCTGACGGCGCTGTTCCGTGGCGTAACGCCCGTCTATTTCGATAGCAACAACGATGGTGTTGCCGCCGCGCATGATGCCGTGAACCTGCTGCGTGATAAAGGTTTCCTCGTCTCTGGCGACCTGGTGATTGTTACCCAGGGCGACGTGATGGCGACCACCGGCACCACCAATACCAGCCGTGTCCTGCGCGTAGACTAAACGCTCACGCACCACCGACAGCGGCTGTAACAACATGGACAAACGCGACTGCCTGGCAGTCGCGTTTTATTTTTGTTCTGACAAGGAGGCCAGATGGCCCGCTTTCAACCGATTACGCAACTGACCGGACGCGTGCTGCTGTTTCCGCTCGCGCTGGTGCTATTTGAGTTTGCAACTTACATCGCCCACGACATGATTCAGCCTGGCATGTTGCTGGTGACCTCTGAATTTGACGTTGGCCCGGAATGGGTTTCCACGTCGCTGACAGCCTATCTGATGGGCGGCGTGGTGCTGCAATGGCTGCTTGGCCCACTCTCCGATAAATATGGCCGACGTCCGGTGCTGCTGTTTGGCATCCTGTTCTTTGCGGCGGCCTGCATTTTGACCACTTGGGTCAGCAACATTGAGCAGTTTGTCACACTGCGCTTTATTCAAGGCATCAGCCTGTGCTTTATCGGCGCAGTCAGCTACGCCGCTGTGCAGGAAGCCTTTGCTGAAGCACTGGCGGTGCGCATGATGGCGCTGATGGCCAACGTGGCGCTGCTGGCACCACTGGCCGGTCCGCTGGCCGGTGCAGCCTGGCTGACGGTCGGTGAATGGCGCAGTATGTTCTGGCTGTTCGCAATCTGTAGTCTGGTGGCCTTTGTGGTGCTGTGGCGCATCATGCCTGAAACCGCTGGCGACCGTAGCCACTCCATCGCCCTGCCCAATCTGGCACGTACCTATGGCCGCCTGGTACGCGATCGTCAGGTGGTATACGGATCCTTCGCCATCGGTTTGGTGTTTATCCCGATTCTGACCTGGGTAGCGCTGTCACCGGTGATTTTAATGCACGATGAAGGCTTGTCGCGTATGGAGTACGCTTTGCTGCAACTGCCGGTGTTCCTGGCGATGATCGCTGGCAACCTGACACTGGGAAAACTGGCAGGCCGTGTGCCTATCGAACAACCGGTGAAATTCGCCGCATGGCCGATATTAATTGGGTTAAGCACAGCCTTGCTGGCCAATCTGCTCGACAGCCATACCTATCTGCTGCTCACCGCCGGATTAAGCCTGTATGCTTTTGGTGCAGGTATGGTCAATGCGGGTCTCTATCGCCTGACGCTTTATTCCAGCAATGAAGGCAAAGGCAGCATTGCCGCCATGCTCGGTATGATCAGCATTCTGACGCTGGCCATTGGCATTGAGTTAGCGAAAAGCGGTTACTTCAGTGGCGGCACCCCGTGGTTTAGCGGGATTAACTTTGCGGCGGGTGTGCTGTGGTTTGGCCTGGTGACGTTGTTCCTGCGTGAACGTAAGCGTCGCAGTCACGTTGAAGCGGTTGGATGATGCGAGATTAAGCCCGCCGCTACGGATTGATTAATCCGTAGCGGCGCAATGCATTGTGCAAAAAACTATTTGCGCGGATACAGGTCTTTACGCGCATAGGGCTCAATATCCCCCTCTTTACGCGTCTTAAGCAATTTCAAAATCCAGGTGTACTGCTCCGGATGCGGACGCACAAACACCTCAACCTCTTCGTTCATACGACGCGCCAGCGTGTTGTCGTCTGCATCCAGCAAGTCATCCATTGGTGGACGAACGTAGATTTCCAGTCGGTGCGTCTCGCTGTTGTAGACCGGGAACAGCGGAACAACGCGCGCGCGGCACACTTTCATCAAGCGACCTACGGCAGGCAACGTAGCCTTATACGTGGCAAAGAAATCCACGAACTCACTGTGCTCGGGGCCGTGATCCTGATCCGGCAGATAGTAGCCGTAATAACCCTGACGCACCGACGCGATAAAAGGTTTGATGCCGTCATTGCGGGCATGCATGCGGCCACCAAAGCGACGACGTACCCGATTCCACACGTAATCTAACAGCGGATCGCTCTGGTTGTGGAACATCGCCGCCATCATCTGGCCTTCCGATGCCAGCAACATCGCCGGAATATCTACGCCCCAGCCGTGCGGCACCAGGAAAATGACGTTTTCTTTATTCGCCTGCAGTTGTTCAATAATTTCGCGTCCGTGCCAGTCCACGCGTTGTCGTACGCGCGCAGGATCGCGCATCCCCAGCTCAGCCATCATCACCATTGCCTGAGGCGCGGTGGCAAACATACGATCAGCAATCTCTTCGCGCTGCGCTTCGCTCAGTTCCGGCAGGCAATAGTAGAGATTGATCAGCGCACGGCGGCGCGCACTTTTAGCCAGCTTGCCAGCAAACCGACCTAATCCGCCCAGTATCGGATCGCGCACTTTGGCAGGCAGCATTGCCATACCGGCCAGCGCACCAATCGCCAACCAGTTGCCCCAGTATTTCGGTTTTAAAAAAGAACGTTGAAAAACGGGAATAAACTCACTGTTATTTTTCTTTCGGGTTTCCATGCACTCGCCTCTGACAATGACGGGACAATGATAGTGACGGTGGTTAATTTTGCAATCATCCTGCGTCAGATAGCAAAAAACCGACGAATATTTCGTCGGTTTTTTTAATATTAGCGGCTGTGGTGCGTTATTTCAGCGCTAACTGCGGAAGATACGTCTTCACATCTGCCAGATAGTTACTGCGATCTTTGCCAGTCAGACCTTCCATGCGCGGCAGCTTAGCCGTTAAAGGATTGACCGCCTGATTGTTGATCCACACTTCATAGTGCAAATGCGGGCCGGTAGAGCGTCCGGTGTTACCCGACAACGCAATGCGGTCGCCACGCTTCACTTTCTGTCCAGGTTTCACCAGCACTTTGCTCAGGTGCATATAACGGGTCATATACTGACGGCCATGGCGAATCGCCACATAGTTACCGGCAGCACCGCCATTTTTAGCCATCACCACTTCACCGTCACCCACGGCCAGCACAGGAGTCCCTATCGGCAGGGCAAAATCGACACCTTTGTGTGGCGCAATACGCCCGGTCACCGGGTTAAGTCGGCGTGGGTTGAAATTGGAAGAGACGCGATACTGCTTCACGGTAGGGAAACGCATAAAGCCACGAGCAAGGCCGGAGCCGTTACGATCGTAGAATTTGCCGTCTTCCGCGCGGAAGGCGTAATAATCTTTGCCGCCCGTGCGCAGGCGCACACCCAGCAACTGGCTCTGCGCGCTTTTACCATCCAGCATTTCGCGGGACATCAGCACGCTAAAATCATCACCGGCACGCAGTTTGCGGAAATCCATCTGCCACTGCATGGCTTTGATAACGTTGCTGGTTTCGGCGCTGGTCAATCCGGCACGCTGCGCGCTGGCACCAAAACTGCCACGCACTTCGCCTTTCAACACGCTGTTTTGCCATTCACCCTTTTGCATCTCCTGCTGCATCTTAAAGCTGCCATTTGGCTGACGCGTATAGGTGCGGGTTTCACGGCGATCCACTTCCCAGGTGAAGTCTTGCAGCTGTCCGTCTGCATCCAGCGTCCAGCTCAGTTGCTGGCCGACACGCAGATTACGGAAGTCTTTGTCGCTGCTCACCAGCGCATTGATATCACCGAGATCGATACCATACTGATTGAGCGCGCTGCTTAACGTATCACCCGACGAAACGGTGTAATCGTGTTGATTCGGGTTATCTGGCACATCTTTATCGATGTCATCCGCGGGGATGTCTTCTTCCGGCTCTGCCGTGGTTTGATCAATCGGCTCACTGGATTCAGGCAGTAACGTACGCAGTTCGTTTTTGTCCAGCGTGATGTCTTTCACGATGGGCGCAACGTCATGGGGATGATAAACATAGGGCCGCCAGACAGCGACGGCCAATGTCACAACAGTTAATGTACCCAACATAACGCGGTGGGGACGCGGCAAATTATTAAATGCGAGGGCGACAGAGCGGGCTATCTGCTGCACTTTTACCTATTCCTCTATGCTCCATTCAGGCAGCTCGCATACTGGCTCGACAACTGTGAGAGGAATTTCACATAGCTGTCTTTGGTTAAGCTGATTCCCATGCCCAGCGGATCAAGGGTGCCTTTACGCACGTTGGTTCCGCGAGACACGGCATCGATGACGGCCGGCCTGAATTGTGGTTCAGCGAAAACGCATACGGCTTTCTGCTCAACCAACTGTGTTCGTATTTGATGTAAACGCTGGGCGCCGGGTTGGATCTCAGGGTTGACGGTAAAATGTCCGGTAGGGGACAAACCGTAGTGTTTTTCAAAGTAGCTGTAAGCATCGTGAAAAACGAAATAACCTTTGTTCTTAACCGGGGCAAGCTGCGCGCCAATGTGCTTGTCAGCATCCGCTAATCCTGCCTCAAATTGCTGCAGGTTCGCGTCAAGTTTGGCTCTGCTTTGCGGCATAAGTTCCAATAATTTTCCATGGATTGCAACCGCAGATTGCCTCGCTATCTCTGGGGACATCCACAGGTGCATATTAAACTCCCCGTGGTGGTGGTGATCATCAGACGCGTCTTGGTCTTCAGACTTTTCTGCACCATGGTCATGATCGTGACCATGTTCATGTTCTTCCTCCTCTTCCCCCCCCCGGATCAGCAGCGGTTTCACCCCGGGCATCGCGGCAATTTCCAGGTTTTTAGCCGCCGGTAACTCCGCCGCAGACTTGGTGAGGAACGCCTCCATTTCAGGACCAACCCAAACGACTAAGTCCGCGTTTTTAATACGTTTTACATCCGAAGGACGCAAGGCATAATCATGCTCTGAAGCACCATCTGGCAGCAACACTTCAACCGGTGTGACGCCATCCGCAATGGCGGCGGCAATAAACCCCAGAGGTTTAATCGAAGCGACGACAGCAGAGTGTGCTGGCAGTGCAAAAGCGGCAACCATTGCCGCAGCAGGAAGAGTAAAAACAAGGCGCTGCTTAATGTGTAACATAATGCGTCATTCCATCGTGACCCGTAGATGGAATGTGATATTATAACATCCGAAATTCAATGCAACCCGTAAATACTATGTCGTCACTTGTTACACTTGAAAACATTTCAGTGAAGTTCTCTCAGCGTCCCGTACTGGCAGGCATTAGCCTGTCGCTGGAACCGGGAAAAATCCTCACGCTGCTTGGGCCAAATGGCGCAGGTAAATCGACGCTGGTGCGCACGGTACTTGGTTTGCTGACCCCCACCAGCGGTACCGTTAAACGCACGCCCGGTTTACGCATCGGCTATGTGCCGCAGAAACTGCATATCGACCCTACTCTGCCGATCACCGTTGAGCGTTTTATGCGCCTGACGCGTGGCAGCCAGCGTGATGCCATTCTGCCTGCGTTAAAACGCGTTCAGGCGGGTCATCTGTTGCAGGCCCCCCTGCAAAAGCTTTCTGGTGGTGAAACACAGCGCGTGTTGCTGGCCCGCGCCCTGCTCAACCAGCCGCAACTCCTGGTGTTGGATGAGCCCACACAGGGCGTTGACGTCAACGGTCAGGTTGCGCTCTACGATTTAATCGATCAGCTTCGTGGTGAACTCAACTGCGGCGTGCTGATGGTCTCACATGACCTGCATCTGGTGATGGCGAAAACGGACGAAGTGTTGTGCCTCAACCATCACATCTGCTGTTCCGGCACGCCGGAAGCGGTGTCGCAGCATCCCGAGTTTATTGCCATGTTCGGCCCACGCGGCGCGCAGCAGTTAGCTATCTATCGCCATAACCACAATCACCGTCACGATTTACAGGGACGTATTGTTCTGCGCAAAGGAAAGGGTTCCTGATGATTGAACTGTTATTACCCGGCTGGCTCGGGGGTGTTTTGCTGGCGCTGGCGGCGGGCCCGTTAGGCTCATTCGTGGTCTGGCGTCGCATGTCCTATTTCGGCGATACCCTGGCACATGCCTCACTGCTGGGTGTGGCGTTTGGCCTGCTGCTGAATGTGAATCCCTATTACGCCGTCATTCTGGTGACCGTTTGCCTGGCGTTGGGTCTGGTATGGCTGGAGCGTCGTCCGCATCTGGCCATTGACACCCTGCTGGGCATCATGGCGCACAGCGCACTGTCGCTGGGCCTGGTGGTGGTCAGCTTGATGCAAGGCGTGCGCGTCGATTTGATGGCGTATCTGTTTGGCGATTTGCTGGCAGTCACACCCGATGATTTGTGGATGATGGGTGGCGGCGTAGCGATTGTGTTAGCGGTGATGGCATGGCAGTGGCGTTCGCTGTTATCCATGACCATCAGCCCCGAACTGGCGCAGGTTGATGGCGTCAATATTCAACGCACGCGCTTGATGCTGATGCTGGTAACCGCGTTGACCATTGGTGTGGCGATGAAATTTGTCGGTGCGCTGATCATCACCTCACTGCTGATTATCCCCGCCGCGACCGCGCGCCGTTTTTCACGTTCACCCGAGCAGATGGCGGGCTTTGCGGTGCTGATTGGCATTTTGGCGGTGACGGGGGGGTTAACCTTCTCCGCCACCTATGACACGCCTGCTGGCCCGTCAGTGGTGCTGTGTGCCGCCGTGCTGTTCATCCTGAGCATGGCAAAAAAACCGGCGGCATAGCGCCACCGGTTAGGTCTACTCTTCGCGGGTGATACCGAAATGCTTGTAAGCATGCTGCGTGGCCAGACGGCCGCGCGGTGTGCGCTGAATGAAACCCTGCTGAATCAGGAAGGGTTCAATGACATCCTCAATGGTTTCCCGCTCTTCACCAATCGCCGCCGCCAGGTTGTCCAGTCCCACCGGTCCTCCGGAGAATTTATCGATAATGGCCAGTAGCAGTTTACGGTCCATGTAATCAAAGCCCTGATTATCGACATTCAGCATATCGAGCGCACTCGCGGAGACTTCCCCACTCATGTTGCCGTTGGCGCGCACTTCCGCATAGTCACGTACACGCCGCAACAGACGGTTTGCAATACGTGGTGTGCCACGCGCACGACGCGCCACTTCCAGTGCCCCTTCTTCACTTAGCGACAGGCCCAGGCAAGCCGCGCTACGGCTGACGATGTGTTGCAGATCCGGCACGTTATAGAACTCAAGACGCTGCACAATGCCGAAGCGGTCACGCAGCGGCGAAGTCAGTGAACCGGCACGCGTGGTCGCGCCAATCAAGGTAAACGGCGGCAGATCGAGTTTGATGGAACGCGCCGCCGGACCTTCACCGATCATGATATCCAGCTGATAATCTTCCATCGCCGGGTAAAGCACCTCTTCCACCACTGGCGACAGACGGTGAATCTCATCGATAAACAGTACGTCGTGCGGCTCAAGGTTGGTCAGCATGGCCGCCAGATCGCCCGCCTTCTCCAACACCGGCCCAGAGGTGGTGCGCAAGTTGACCCCCATCTCGTTGGCGACAATGTTAGCTAGCGTGGTTTTACCCAGCCCAGGTGGACCGAAAATCAACAGATGGTCAAGGGCATCACCACGCAGTTTCGCCGCCTGGATGAAAATCTCCATCTGCTCACGTACCTGTGGCTGACCGACGTATTCCGCCAGCAGTTTAGGGCGAATGGCGCGGTCGAGACTCTCTTCTTCGTTTAAAGGGACACCCGAAACCAGGCGATCGGCTTCAATCATGCATTACCTCAAATAGCTGCGCGCAGGGCTTCACGAATCAGGGTTTCACAGTCAGCATCAGGTTTGCCCACTTTACTGACCATGCGGCTGGCTTCCTGCGGTTTATAGCCCAGTGCCACCAGTGCTGCAACTGCTTCAGCTTCCGCATCATTGCTCTGTGGCGCTTCGGATGGAGTGGTCAACGTAAAGGTTGAGTCACTGCCGAACAGATCGCCGTGCATGCCTTTAAAGCGATCTTTCATCTCAACCACCAGGCGCTCGGCGGTTTTCTTGCCCACGCCCGGCAGCTTGATCAGTGATGCAATCTCTTCGCGCTCAACGGCAGTGACAAACTGCTGTGCCGACATCCCGGACAGGATAGCCAGCGCCAGTTTCGGCCCGACGCCGTTCACTTTCACTAATTCACGGAACAGCGCGCGCTCCTGCTTATTGTTGAAACCAAACAGCAGTTGCGCATCTTCACGCACCACAAACTGGGTGAAGATAATCGCTTCCTGGTTGATGTCCGGCAGCTCATAGAAGCAGGTCATTGGCATATGTACTTCATAACCGACACCGTGCGCCTCAATTAACACCAGCGGCGGCTGTTTTTCCAGAATGTTGCCTCGTAGACGACCAATCACCTGAGCAGTTCCTTATATAAGTCGATTCATACCCTAAATATTTACCCTGACAGCACCGCGGCAACCGAGCGAACCCCGACTTGCTTGCTGTGTTAAGCGATTCGGGTGAACGAGGGCAAACAACGCATCAGTCAGTGCGACATGACGGGTATTTATAACATAAAAAAGGCTGGATCAATATCCAGCCTTCATCTCTGTCGCCTTTATCAACCCGACCGTAATCGACCGCGCGTCATCACCAGTTTTGTATCACTTAACCGCGACGCATTCTGGCTGAGATGGCAATGGGTAATCGCGATGGCTAACGCATCAGCGGCATCCGCTTGCGGATTAGCAGGGAGTTTCAGCAAGGTACGCACCATATGCTGCACCTGGCTTTTCTCTGCCCCACCGGTACCGGTGACCGTTTGCTTGACCTGCCTTGCGGCATATTCAAACACGGGCAAATCGAGGTTCACAGCGGCGACAATAGCGGCACCACGCGCCTGCCCCAGCTTCAACGCGGAGTCGGCATTCTTCGCCATGAAGACTTGCTCAATAGCGAAATAATCCGGTGAGAACTGGGTGATAATTTCACTCACCCCGGCGTAAATGAGCTTGAGGCGAGATGGCAGGTCGGTGACATTGGTACGGATGCAGCCGCTGCCCAGATAACTGAGCTGGCGGCCCACCTGACGAATCACACCGTAACCGGTGACGCGCGAACCGGGGTCAATCCCGAGAATGATCGCCACTACGCGCCTCCGGCTGTTGGGTTAGTGGATAACGCCATTACAGCGTTTCCGCGACCTCATCAGAAATTTCACCGTTGTGGTAAACTTCCTGCACATCGTCGCAATCTTCCAGCATGTCGATCAGACGCAGCAGTTTCGGTGCAGTTTCGGCGTCCATCTCTGCTTTGGTCGAAGGAATCATTGAGACTTCTGCGGTATCGGCTTTCAGGCCACCGGCTTCCAGTGCATCACGCACGGCACCCAGCTCTTCCCAGGCCGTAAAGACATCAATCGCGCCATCGTCGTAGCTGACCACGTCTTCTGCACCGGCTTCTAATGCCGCTTCCATCACTGCATCTTCATCCTGACCCGGCGCAAAGGAGATCACACCCTTTTTGCTGAACAGGTAAGAAACAGAACCATCGGTACCGAGATTTCCACCGGTTTTGGTGAACGCATGGCGCACTTCACCCACGGTACGGTTACGGTTGTCACTCAGGCACTCAATCATCACGGCTGAGCCGCCAGGACCGTAACCTTCATAGATGATGGTTTCCATGTTGGAATCATCTTCACCGCCCACTCCGCGTGCAATCGCACGGTTCATGGTGTCACGCGTCATGTTGTTGGACAGGGCTTTGTCCATTGCTGCGCGCAGACGCGGGTTAGAGCCGGCATCGCCGCCGCCCAGTTTCGCTGCGGTCACCAGTTCACGAATGATTTTGGTGAAGATTTTGCCGCGCTTAGCGTCCTGCGCCGCCTTGCGGTGCTTGGTGTTAGCCCACTTACTGTGTCCAGCCATCTCTCTCTTTCTCCGATCTTTTGTATCGCACGGGCTATCTTACTTGCGAGCTCGGCTCCCGGCAGTGCTCGCAATCCTCACGTACAAAAGTACGCTCCGGTTGCTGCGCGCTGGCGGTAACCGACCTCGCTGCGCCGATTACGCCCGACGTTTCAGCAAAGTCACGCCCGGATAAACATCTGAGCTGAATTTACGTTGTCAATTTAGTACATCCGACACCGGAAAAACGCGCGGCGGCGGGCATTCAGGTAAATTCTTCGATTGCCTGGCGGTTACTCCAGGACTTGGTTAAGGCTGCGGCAGCGGCGGGGTCCAGCCAGCGGGCGGCGAGGTGTTCGGTGAGCAGCAAATCGCGCTCTTGCGGCAGTGCCAGCCGGAACCAGTGTTCACGGTTATGGGTAGTGCCTGGCGCATAGCGATGGCGATAGTGCGGGAAGATTTCAAACTCAATGTGTTTGTGACAATCATCCAGCACCAGCTGTTCACCGACAACGTCGATACCGAGCTCTTCTGTTACCTCTCGTTGTGCGGCCTGACGCGGGGTTTCACCCGCCTCAAGGCTGCCCGTGACGGATTGCCAAAAGCTCGCATCGTCACGTCGCTGCAGCATTAACACCCGGCCGGTATCTCGCGCAAAAATCACCACCAGCACCGAAACCGGGTATTTATAGCCCATTACTTGTTCTCTGACTTTTCTTTCTTCGGTGCCACCAAAATGCCCAAATCCAGCAGCGCTGCCGGGTTGGCTTCGCTTGGTGCTTCGGTCATCAGACACGCAGCTGCGGTGGTTTTCGGGAACGCGATAACATCACGGATGTTGTCGGTGCCGGTCAGCAACATGGTCAGACGATCCAGACCAAACGCCAGGCCCGCATGCGGTGGAGTACCGTACTTCAGTGCGTCCAGCAGGAAGCCAAACTTCTCGCGCTGCTCTTCTTCGGTGATGCCGAGGATGCTGAAAACCGTCTGCTGCATTTTACCGTTATGGATACGCACTGAACCGCCACCCACTTCGTAACCGTTGATCACCATATCGTAGGCATTCGCTACCGCCTGCGTTGGGTCTTCTGCCAACTGCTCAGCCGTCAGTTCTTTCGGTGAAGTGAACGGATGGTGCATAGCCGCCAGACCACCCTCTTCGTCTGCTTCGAACATCGGGAAGTCGATCACCCACAGCGGGGCCCACGCTTTCTCATCAGTGATTTGCAGATCGCGACCCACTTTCAGACGCAGTGCGCCCAGCGCATCCGCCACGACTTTGGCACGATCAGCGCCAAAGAAGATCAGGTCACCATCTTGTGCAGCAGTGCGGTTCAGGATCGCTTCAACGATTTCCGGGGTCAGGAATTTCGCAACCGGGCTCTGTACACCCTCGAAGCCTTTCGCACGCTCGTTGATCTTCATCCACGCCAAACCTTTAGCGCCGTAGATCTCAACAAACTTGCCGTATTCATCAATCTGTTTACGCGTCAGCGCCGCGCCGCCTGGCACACGCAGGGCAGCAACACGGCCTTTAGGATCGTTAGCCGGGCCCGCGAACACCTGGAATTCCACGCTTTGCAGCAGGTCAGCCACGTCCACCAGTTCCATTGGGTTACGCAGGTCTGGTTTATCGGAGCCGTAACGGTTCATCGCTTCGGCGAAAGTCATCTGTGGGAAGTCACCGAGGTCCACACCTTTCACATCAATCCACAGTTCGCGGATCAGACGCTCCATCTTTTCACGTACCTGCTCGGCGGTCATGAAAGAGGTTTCAACGTCGATCTGGGTGAATTCCGGCTGACGGTCAGCACGCAGGTCCTCGTCACGGAAGCACTTCACGATCTGGTAGTAACGGTCAAAGCCGGACATCATCAGCAGCTGTTTGAACAGCTGTGGAGACTGCGGCAACGCGTAGAACTTACCTTTGTGCACACGGCTCGGCACCAGATAGTCACGTGCGCCTTCTGGCGTGGCTTTGGTCAGCATCGGCGTTTCGATATCGAGGAAGCCCTCGTTATCCATAAAGCGGCGCACGAAGCTGGTGATTTTCGCACGGGTTTTCAGACGCTGCGCCATTTCCGGACGACGCAGGTCCAGATAGCGATAGGTCAGGCGCGCTTCTTCGCTGTTGGTCTGGTTGGAGTCCAGCGGCAGGGGTTCAGCACGGTTAATAATGTTCAGTTCATGGGCGAAGACTTCAACATCACCGGTCGCCATGTCACTGTTGCGGTTTTTTTCTTCACGTGCACGCACGGTACCGGTGATCTGGATACAGAATTCGTTGCGCAGCTCAGATGCCAGCTGGAATGCTTCCTGACGATCGGCGTCGAAGAATACCTGAGCGATACCTTCACGGTCGCGCATATCGATAAAAATCAGGCTGCCCAGATCGCGACGGCGATTAACCCAGCCGCAGAGAGTGACTTGCTGACCCACGTGGGACAGATTGAGCTGTCCGCAATATTCTGTACGCATAACGTATCCTTTTAACTTCGCCGCTGCTGCCAGACAACATCAGGCCGCGTAACCTTCTGAGATGCTGTCGCAAAAAAGGCGGCTATTATAATGGAAAAACCCAGGCAGGATAAGTAGAGCCAGATCAAAGCGAATAAATGATCGGCAATTATCGTCGCTGTTTTTTCTGCCAACAGAGAAACAGGTTACATTACGCCACACATTCCCGCCCGCAAATGATTCAGGAGCAAAGGTTTGACACTTCGTATTGGGTTACCGCAATGGCAGCATCCGCGCTGGAAAATGTTCGGACTGGAAACGCTCGCCGATTACGCCCAGCTGTTTGACTGTGTTGAAGGCAACACCACGCTGTATGCGCTTCCGACGCCAGAGGTGGTGATGCGTTGGCGCGACATGACGCACGATGATTTTCGCTTTTGCTTTAAATTTCCCAAAAGCATCAGCCATAACGCCGCATTGCGGAACTGTGACGACCTGCTCAACGAGTTCTTCCGCTTGCTCGACCCGCTCAGCCAGCGTATTGGCCAGTACTGGCTGCAACTGCCCGCCACTTTTTCGCCGGCCCAGTTGCCAGACTTATGGGGATTTTTAGACAGTTTGCCGCGTAATTTCCGTTACGGCGTGGAAGTGCGCCACGAGCAGTTCTTCGCCAAAGGCGATGCGGAACGCGCTTTCAATCGCGGCCTGCTGGAACGTGGCGTTAATCGCGTGATCCTCGATAGCCGCCCGGTGCACGCCTCCACCTCGCAAACCGCTGCCGCCGTAGATGCCCGGGCGAAAAAGCCGCGCGTGCCGCCTCACGCAGTGCGTAGCGGGTCGCAGCCGATGGTGCGCTTTATCGGCAGCGACAGCGTTGAAGAGAGTCTGCCGTTGTTTGTGCCCTGGCGGAAAAAGTTGGCGGAGTGGCAGCATGACAGCGATCCCATGCTGTTTATTCATACGCCGGATATGGGCGAGGTGTTTCCGCTGATCCAGGCGCTATGGCCACAGTTGCTGCAACTGGAACCCTCATTGCGCAATCTGCCTGACTGGCCGCAACAATCAAGTCTGTTCTAAACTCAAAGCGGGTGCAGCCTGCGGCAGTTTCTGCCAGAATAGCGCCCTTTCCGTTTTCTCTCCGGACCTTTCATTATGTCTGACCGCGATACGCTATTTTCCGCACCCATCGATAAGCTGGGTGACTGGACCTTTGACGAGCGCGTGGCTGAAGTCTTTCCCGATATGATTCAGCGCTCGGTGCCGGGCTATTCCAACATCATTTCGATGATTGGCATGCTGGCAGAACGCTTTGTGCAGCCCAACAGCCAGGTTTACGATTTGGGTTGCTCGTTGGGTGCCGCCACGCTCTCCGTCCGCCGCAACATTCATGTGCCGGGCTGCCAGATTATTGCCGTGGATAATTCACCGGCGATGGTTGAGCGTTGCCGTCGCCATATCGATGCCTTCCGCGCGGATACGCCGGTGCAGGTGATCGAAGCGGATATTCAGAATATCCATATCGAGAATGCTTCGATGGTGGTGCTGAACTTCACGCTGCAATTCCTTGAGCCACCTGCCCGTCTTGAGTTGCTGAAGAAAATCGCAAAGGGCCTGAACCCCGGCGGCGCGCTGGTGTTGTCAGAAAAATTCAGCTTTGAAGACGCTGACGTTGGTGAACTGCTGTTCAACATGCATCACGACTTCAAGCGTGCCAATGGTTATAGCGAATTAGAGATCAGCCAGAAGCGCAGCATGCTGGAAAACGTGATGTTGACGGACAGCGTCGAAGCCCATAAAGCGCGGCTGAAAACGGCCGGTTTCGCCCATGCTGAGTTGTGGTTCCAGTGCTTTAATTTTGGTTCTTTGGTAGCGTTGAAATGATTGATTTTGGCCGTTTTTATCAGCAAATCGCCACGGGTCCACTCGCCAGTTGGCTTGAAGTCTTGCCTGCACAAGTCGCAGCGTGGCAGCGCGAAAACCTGCACGGGAAATTCCGTGACTGGGAGAAATCAGTTGAGTATTTACCTCTACTGACGCCGCAAAAGCTGGATTTGCTGGATAGCGTCAGTGCGCAAGCTGACAACCTCAGCGATCGTCAGCGTCTGGGTATTGAGAATCTGCTGCGCAATTTAATGCCGTGGCGCAAAGGGCCGTATTCCCTGTACGGCACTGACATCGATACCGAATGGCGCTCCGACTGGAAATGGGATCGCGTATTGCCGCACATCTCTCCCCTGACGCATCGTACCGTGTTGGATGTCGGCTGTGGCAGCGGCTATCACATGTGGCGGATGATCGGTGCAGGCGCAAAACTGGTGGTCGGTATCGACCCGATGCAACTGTTCCTGTGCCAGTTTGAAGCCGTGCGCAAACTGCTGGGCGACGATCGCCGCGCGCATCTGTTGCCACTCGGCATTGAGCAACTGCCTGCACTGCAAGCTTTTGATACCGTGTTCTCGATGGGCGTGCTGTATCACCGCCGTTCACCGCTCGATCATCTGCTGCAGCTGAAAAATCAGTTGGTGAGTGACGGCGAACTGGTACTGGAAACTCTGGTGGTTGAAGGGGACGAAAACACCGTGCTGGTGCCGGGTGAACGCTATGCACAAATGCGTAACGTCTACTTCATCCCCTCTGCTGCCGCCTTAAAAGGCTGGCTGGAGAAGTGTGGTTTTGTTGATGTCCGCATCGCCGATTACGCCGTGACCTCAGTGGAAGAGCAGCGCCGCACGGCATGGATGACCAGCGAATCACTGGCCGAGTTCCTTGATCCTAATGACAGCAGCAAAACAGTAGAAGGTTACCCAGCACCGCTGCGTGCGGTACTGGTGGCACGCAAGCCTTAGTGCTTATCGCCGCGACAGCGCCAGCTTCGCGGCGAAACCGATAAACACGCAGCCGGTCAAACGATCCATCACTTTCAATACCGCCGGACGGCGCAAATGCGCAGCAAAATACTGGCTGCCGCCGATCAGCACCGCATTCCACACCAGGCCAATCGCCATATGCGTTAACGCCATCAAGGTACACCACAGCGGCACTGACGCCCCGGCCGGAATAAACTGCGGCAGGAAGGTGACATAAAATACGCCGACTTTCGGATTCAGCAGGTTACCGAATAATCCACGAGAGAAGCAGGCGACATAGCTTTGCGCTTTTGTCTGTACACCCTGCCCCTCTTCCGCCTGGGTACGCGGATTAAGCAGCAGTTTGACCCCGAGGTAGAGCAAATAAGCGGCGCCGACCCACTTCAGCAGGTTATAGGCCATTTCAGAAGCCAGCAGAAGCGCGCCTAAACCTAAGCCCACCGCCACGCCCCACACCAGACAACCCAACGTCACGCCAAAAGCTGTCGCTGAAGCACGTTTCCAGCCCTGGGCGGCGGCAGAACGCAGCACCAGTGCGGTGTCAAATCCCGGTGTCAGGGTCAGAATGGTGATGGCAAACAGAAAAGATAAAATCAGTGTCATGGCCTGCTCCTTGTTTGTTCGCCGCTATCTTAACGCTCACGTAACATATTGACGATAATTACCTTCCGTCAGTAATTGATAATAATTCTCAACTTGCCAGTTATGGTTAAATCTTCGTCATCTAACTGTGTCACCTTAGCCGCAACTGCTTTTCTCACATCAAGGAGTTGTCGCTATGAGTAAATTCATTTTTTCTTCTCCGCGTAAGTATGTTCAAGGCGCCGGTGTACTGGATGAGTTGGGAACCTATGTTGCTGAACTCGGGCAGCATGCGTTTCTGGTGGCTGACGATATCGTCTGGAATCTGATTGGTGAGCGCACGCAGAAAACGTTGCAGGCGGCAGGGATTGAATTCAGCCGCCAGCCGTTTAACGGTGAAGCCTCCAGCAATGAGATCAACCGCTTAACGCAGCTGGCAAAATCACAGGGCAGCAATGTGGTGGTTGGCCTTGGCGGCGGTAAAACCCTGGATACCGTCAAAGCGATTGCCGATGAGCTGAAACAGCCGGTTGCGATTGTGCCTACCGTGGCCTCAACCGATGCGCCGTGCAGCGCGTTGTCGGTGATCTACTCGGACAGTGGTGTGTTTGAAAGCTATCGTTTTTACAGTAAAAACCCTGACCTGGTGTTAGTTGATACCGCAGTCTGCGCATCTGCGCCTGCCCGTCTGTTTGCATCTGGCATTGCCGATGGTCTGGCAACCTGGGTGGAAGCACAAGCGGTGCTGCGCTCTCATGCCAAGTCGATGGTGAATGGTGATCCGACTATCGCCGGGACTGCCATTGCACGTGCCTGCGAAGAGACGCTGCTGACGTGGGGATTCAGCGCCTACACCGCGGTGAGCGAAAAGCGCGTCACGCCAGCGGTAGAAGCCGTGGTGGAAGCCAACACCCTGCTCTCTGGTTTAGGTTTTGAAAACGCCGGTCTGGCCGGTGCCCATGCGATTCACAATGGGTTTACCGCCATTGATGGCGATATCCATCATCTGACCCATGGCGAGAAAGTGGCATATGGCACGCTGACGCAGATGGTGCTGGAACAGCGCCCTGACGAAGAGATTGCACGTTACATTCGCTTCTATCGCGCCATCAAGATGCCGACCACGCTGAAGGAGCTGCACCTGGAGAATGAGTCCTGGGAGAATCTGGTGCGTGTGGGGGCGTTGGCGAACAGTGAGGGCGATACCCTGAAAAACCTCAATCCAAACCTGACAGCCGAAGATATTGCCAACGCGATTGTGGCGGTGGATGCATTTAGTCAAACCGTGAAATAACATCGCGCGATAAATCGCGCCGCTACAGAGTGTGTAAGCCGTAGCGGCGCCATCTCTGCATCAGTCCCCGTCATCCGCCATCGCCGGTGGTCGATCCCAATACTGATACTTGTATGCCGAACTCAAATGGCGCTCGATGGTGCCCTTGGCAAACACCTCGGTTTCATGCAGGTAACTCAGCGTGCAATTGCCCACTTCGTCCCACAGTTGGCATTCGTCAACCGAGTGCAAAGTACTCACCGGCGTGGTCGATAAGCCATTGAGCCGCATTTCGCGCCATTGGTTGTCGTAGCTGTAAGTATCTTTGCTGCGCGCGCTGGAGGATGACGTCACCAGCCCTTGCGGATTCCAGTGCCAGGTGTTTTCACCATTAGTGGACGCATCACTGCCCCGCGCCACGCTTTTCTCCAGTCGGAAATGTTTGTCATAACGGTAGGTGGTATCGCTAAATCCGTCTTTACCCATGCTGGTGAATTTATCTGAAGAACTGACAATGTTGCCATGCTGCCCCATTTGCCAACTGATGGTTCCCTGACGGTTATCCACCACTTCCTCTTTACCGGCTTTGATCACTTTCACCAGATAGGCATATTCTGCGACCCAGCCACGCTGCACGCGGGCAATGTGCTGCTCCATGGTCAGCACCACATTGCCTTCGTTTTTATCGTAGGTAATGTCTGCCACCATTAAATCACCACACTGGTCAAACTGTCCAAGCACCCTTTTTTGCGAATCAACGTCTTTGCCGAACTCACCTGCCACCACCTGACGCACCGCGCCTTTGGCATCACCGCCCAGCATGATCCAGTTATTGCTGCTGGTGATGTTTTTGCTGAATGGCGGACAGGCCGTACTCGCCGCCAGCGCAACGCCGGATACAGGAAACAGCAGCACTAAAACAGCACAAGAGAAGGATTTCATGAGGATTTATCCGTAGCAGCCATGAACTAATCAAAGCATCTTTTTGCGTAACGCGCTATCAACGGCCGAACGACAGATAAAAAGAACCCCAGCAAGAAGCACTGGGGTTTGGTACTTGCAAACATCACGTCCTGGGTATGGCGTGCTGCGCGGCAAAAACGGTTTTTAATCAGGCGACACGAACAGCGGTCATTTCCATCATGCTTTTCATCGCTTCAACCACATCGCCATCGACACACGTTCGACTAAATTCATCAGTTTCCGCTTCGGAGCACATTGAGACACCGGCTTTACGGTAGCGCATCGGCGAAGCGACTAAACGGCTGGCGGAGCTGTGGACTTCCTGCAGACCACTATCGATAAACTTCTGCAAATTGCTTAAACGGACACCCGCACCGGCCATAATAATTGGACCCGTACTCAGTTCATTAAGTTCCCGCAATAATGCAATTCCTGTCTCGGCGCTTTGCTGCTGACCGGAGGTCAAGATCCGGGCAATGCCTAAATCAGCAAGCACCTCTAACGATTTTTTGGGGCTGTGGCACAAATCAAAAGCACGGTGAAACGTCACCGCCATACCGTCACACAGCGCCATAATTTGCCGCATGCGCGCGATATCAACATGCGCATCTTCATCCAGCATGCCAATCACCACACCGGGAAATCCGAGTTCACGCATCAGCGCAACATCGGATTTCATCACCTCAAATTCCTGCGTGGTGTAACAAAAATCGCCGCCACGTGGGCGAACAATCGGGTGAACCGGTATCGTCAGTTCACGTTGTGCGGCTTCCAGCACGCCAGCCGACGGCGTCAACCCGCCTTCACGTGGGGCGCTACACAGCTCCACGCGATCGGCACCGGACTGCTGTGCAGTCATTGCACAGTCGATGCCGTAGCAACAAATTTCCAGTTTCGTCATACCTTGCTCCTTTTCATGACTTCTGGCTCGGGAGGATGGCTTCAGTTAGTCTGCTTAGTGGGACAGTTTACGTGGAAACCTCACTATGGCATTCGATTTTGATCAATGGATAGACCGTCGTCACAGCGATAGTTTGAAATGGCACAAATATGGCGATCGCGATGTACTGCCTTTATGGGTCGCCGATACCGATTTTCGCTCACCGCCGTGCATTATTGAGGCCATTAAAAAGCGCGCCGATCATGGTGTTTTCGGCTACGGTGCCACGCCAAGTGGTTTGATTGATATCACCGTTTCACGTTTAGCGCAGCGCTACAACTGGCATATTCAACCGGATTGGATTGTTATGCTACCCGGCGTGGTCAGCGGTCTTAACCTTTCGGTCCGCGCATTTACGGAAACTGGGCAGCGTACGGTGGCCCCCACGCCAATCTACCCCCCGTTTCGCGCGGCATCGAAGCTGGCCAACCGCGAGCAAATTAATTTGCCGATGCGGTTTTTGAGTGGACGCTGGGTCATGGACCTCGATGCGGCAGCCTTGCAAGGCGATGAACGGCTGCTGATGCTGTGTAATCCACAAAATCCAGGCGGCACCGTGTATCGCCGGGATGAACTGGAGGCACAGCTGGCGTTTGCCCAACAACATGACCTCATCGTCTGCTCTGACGAAATCCACTGCGATTTAATCCTCTCTCCCAATGCACAGCACATTCCGTTCGCCGCATTAAGCGAGGATGCGGCTCAGCGCAGCATCACGCTGATCTCACCGTCAAAAACCTTCAATATCGCCGGACTGGGTGCCTCAATGGCGATAATCCCCAACCCGGAGTTGCGTAAACGCTTTAAACAGGTGCGTGAGGGCATTGTGCCAGGGGTGGATATTCTTGCCTTGGTGGCGGCTGAGGCGGCATGGCGTGAAGGAGATGAGTGGCTTAACGCACAAATCCACTATCTGCGCGCCAATCGCGACTGGCTGGTGAGCCAAATCAATGCCATGCCCGAGCTCACCATGAGCACACCCGAAGCAACCTATCTGGGCTGGATTGATGCCAGCCAGTTAAATGTTGCCAGCCCTGCGCTCTACTTCGAAAAACACGGCCTGGGCTTTTCACCTGGTCGCGATTTTGGCGATGATCACTTCGTACGCTTCAACTTTGGCTGCACGCGTGCACTGCTGGAGCAAGCGGTCGCGCGTTTACATCAGGCGCTGAACGCACGTCGTTAATTTTGCTCACTGGCGACGATCTCTTCCAGTCGCCACGGGTGAAATTTAATGGTGGTTTGCCCATCCGTCACCGCCAGTGTCGGATTGGGTAAACGTTCATTTTCCCCTTTCGGCGCGCTGGTTTTGAACGAAATGCCGGGTTGCGTCAGCGCATCATCGGACAGCAACGCCATCGCGCGCATACCCAAGGTTTCGGGTTCTCCGCGCAAGACGATCTCCACATGCTCCCAACCTTCGTGGCGATAAAGTTTCTCACCCGGCCAGGGTAATTCAATGACATCGATTTGCCATCCAGCCAGCGTCAAAGGTTGATGTAATTTGAACAAACAGATCGGGCGACCATTGATCATCGCCTCTGAAAACTGGCGACCAATTTGCAGTAATCCTGCCTTCCAGCGCTCGGCTGTCGCAAACTGGTGACAACGCACCGCAAGGTGATCGGCTTCGTGGTGCGTGAGTTCAAGCCCTAACCGCGCTGAAAATTGCTGTAACGCCTGTTCAAAACGCATTAAGTCTTGTTCTAAATCACTCAATTCCGAAGGGAAAATCATCTTAATACTCCTAAAAAGCCGATATTAGTTCAGTTATTTTAATCAATTATAAAATGGGGCCGCCAAAGATTACGCTTGACAAAATCGTCGGATTCCTCCGATTTCACTGCGTAAATGGCCTAAAACCGCATAAATAGCCCACTCAATTAGGATTAATCGCCCAAACAGGTCCAGAAGTTACTTTATGAAAGTGGCTTAACCTCCTGTTAATATTAACGATAATTAATACAATGAGATAACTCTTATTTCAGTTGCAAACAATTGCAGCTTGATACCCTTTCTTATAAATTTGTGTTTCACAACTTCAAGGAATGGCTCTATGTCTATGCTCATTGTTGTCGCGGTCCTGATTGCATTGATGGGATTTGCAATTTCCCGCCACTGGAAGGTGCGTGAAGACAAAAGCGTTAAAAATCCTCGTCGTCACCCGCGCCGCCGTTAATCGGCGCGCGGGCTGATGTTGCCCGCCCTTGTGCATGCGAAAAGCTGACGCACCTTAACATTTCACGTATACTTCCCCTCTTATTTTTCCGTCCCGCCGTGTCGTTGCGGGATGAAGGCATCGGCTCACCGCACGTGGTGGGCCTTTTCAGCATATGAAGGTAACGCGGTGAATATTCAGGCTCTTCTTTCCGATAAAGTCGGTCAGGCAATGGTAGCGGCGGGTGCACCTGCTGATTGCGAACCCCAGGTTCGTCAGTCCGCGAAAGTGCAGTTCGGCGATTATCAGGCAAACGGTATCATGGCTGTGGCGAAAAAGCTCGGTCAGGCACCGCGCCAGCTGGCTGAACAGGTGATTCAGCATCTGGATCTCGCCGGCATCGCCAGCAAAGTCGAAATCGCCGGTCCCGGCTTCATCAATATTTTCCTCGATCGCCAATGGCTGGCGGCGCAAGCCGCGCAGGCACTACAATTGCCGCGCCTCGGTTTGAGCAGTCTCGAACCGCAGACCATCGTGATTGATTACTCAGCACCCAACGTAGCCAAGCAGATGCACGTGGGCCATGTCCGCTCAACCATCATTGGTGACGCAGCGGTGCGTACGCTCGAGTTCCTGGGTCACAAGGTGATCCGCGCTAACCACGTCGGTGACTGGGGTACCCAGTTCGGTATGCTGATTGCGTATCTGGAAAAGCAGCAAAACGAACATCATGAAGATATCGCCCTGGCTGACCTCGAAGAATTTTACCGCGAAGCCAAAGTGACCTATGACGCCGATGAGGCCTTCGCCGAACGCGCACGTGGATACGTTGTGAAGCTGCAAGGCGGCGACGAGTACTGCCGCAGCATGTGGAAGAAGCTGGTCGATATCACCATGAGTCAGAATCAGGAAGTCTATGACCGCCTGAACGTGACGCTGACCCGCAAAGACGTGATGGGTGAAAGCCTGTACAACGACATGCTGCCGGGTATTGTTAGCGATCTGCGTGAAAAAGGTCTGGCGGTGACCAGCGAAGGCGCAACCGTGGTATTCCTTGATGAGTTTAAAAACAAGGAAGGCGAACCGATGGGCGTGATCATCCAGAAAAAGGATGGCGGCTATCTCTACACCACCACGGACATCGCCTGCGCTAAATATCGCTATGAAACCCTTCATGCTGACCGCGTGCTTTACTACATCGACTCACGTCAACATCAGCATCTGCAACAGGCGTGGACCATCGTGCGTAAAGCCGGTTACGTGCCAGAGTCGGTGCCACTTGAGCACCACGCGTTTGGCATGATGCTAGGCAAAGACGGGCGTCCGTTTAAAACCCGCAGTGGCGGCACCATCAAGCTGGCCGACTTGCTGGATGAAGCGGTAGAGCGTGCGCATGCGTTGGTGAGTGAGAAGAACCCAGAGATGTCAGCGCAAGAGCTGAAAGATCTGGCGGAAGTGGTCGGTATTGGCGCAGTGAAATACGCCGATCTGTCAAAAAGTCGCACCACTGATTACATCTTCGACTGGGACAACATGCTGGCGTTTGAGGGCAACACCGCGCCTTACATGCAGTATGCCTACACCCGCGTGCTTTCCGTGTTCCGTAAAGCCGGTATCGACGCTGAGACACTGAGTGGCGACATCGTGTTAACCGAAGATCGTGAAGCGCAACTGGCTACCCGTCTGCTGCAGTTTGAAGAAGTGATTACTCAGGTCGCTCGCGATGGGACGCCGCACGTGATGTGTGCTTACCTGTACGATCTGGCTGGCCTGTTCTCCGGCTTCTACGAACACTGCCCGATTCTCTCTGCCGAGGATGAGCAAGTGCGTAACAGCCGTCTGCAGCTGGCCGCGCTGACGGCTAAGACGCTGAAGCAAGGTTTGGATACGTTGGGGATTAAAACCGTCGAGCGTATGTAAGAGCCACCCGCTTTACGCATGGCGCAACACTAACCTGTGTCGCGCCATACGGTTGCCATAAATGGCGCCCCTACATGAACGGATAGGGTTTTTCGTAGGGTGCGCATTTATGCGCGTTAAAACTATTTGTAATTCACCGTCACTTCACTGCTAATGACCCGCAAGCCCGGGGGCAACGCGCCCTTCCCCTGAAAACCAAACGCCAAATGCAGGGTTTCCTCAGCTGAGATATTTGCCAGCCCGCGCGTACTGCCGCTACCGCCCTCAATCTCCACGCAACGCTGTGTGGTACACAACCGCACGATCATCCCGGAAGGTGCAGGACGGCTGAGCTGATAACGCCAGTTCACGACTGTAATAGTGCCCGGTGCAGCAGAGGGTGCCTTTAAAGCCGGCGTCATTAGCCAGTTACCGCGCACGCCAATACTCGGACCACTGGCGCTGTCGCTCCATGCACCCGTTGCGGCATTGGCATACAGCGGCAGCGCCACCATCGGTAACATCATCAATGTCCAACACCAGCGACGCATTGATTACTTACCTCCGATGGTAGCGGTCATGCGGATTTGACGGTTATCGGTCAGTTCCATATTCGACAGCACCACCAGCTGCGGCAGATTACGGCGCAGGAAGCGCGCCAACAGCGCACGCAGCGGATGGTTAACCAGCAGCACCGGCGGTGCACCGGTCATCTCCTGCTGCTGCAATGCACCCTGTGCTTGTACCAGCAAGCGATCTGCCAGGCCCGGTTCCAGACCACCACCGCCCTGCAATGCTTGCAGGAGCAGACGTTCTAAAGTGGCGTCGAGACCAATCACCTGAACTTCGCCGTTGCCGGGGAACCATTGCTGAGTAATCGCGCGGCCCAGGGCGACACGCACCACGCTGGTCAGCTCCTGCGGGTCGGTTTGCACCGGAGCATGCTCTGCCAGCGTTTCGATAATGGTACGCATATCGCGAATCGAAACGCGTTCGATCAACAGGTTCTGCAATACCTTATGCAGCGTGGTCAGGGTAATCACGCCCGGTACCAGATCTTCTGTCAGCTTCGGCATCTCTTGCGTGACGCGATCCAACAGCTGTTGAGCTTCCTGACGACCAAACAACTCGCTGGCATACTGACCAATCAGGTGATTCAGGTGAGTCGCTACCACGGTACTGGCCTCTACCACGGTAAAGCCCTGAATCTGCGCCTGCTCTTTCAGCGCGCTGTCGATCCAGATAGCCGCCAGGCCAAAGGCTGGATCGACGGTCGGTTCACCCGGCAGCGAACCTGCTGCGGTGCCCGGGTTAATGGCCATCCAACGCCCCGGATAAGCATCACCACTGCCAATCTCCACCCCTTTCATCAGGATGCGATATCGCGCAGGTGGCAGCTCCATGTTGTCGCGGATATGCACCACCGGCGGCAGGAAGCCCACCTCTTGCGCCACTTTTTTACGAATACTGCGGATGCGCCCCAGCAGTTCGCCATTTTGCAGGTGATCGACCATCGGGATCAGGCGGTAACCCACTTCGAGACCCAATGAATCTTCTAGTTGGACATCGGTCCATGACGCTTCCACCGTCGCTGGCGTCTCCTGGGTTTTCACCAGGCTTGAGGTTTCCGGCGCTTTCTTCGGCTTAATCTCACGTCCACGCAGCCACCAGGCAAGACCCAGCAGTGCCGCAGTAAACAGCAGGAAGACAAAGTTCGGCATTCCCGGCACCAGGCCAAGCAAACCGATAACCCCGCCACTCAGCATCAATACCCGAGGATTGTTGAACAGCTGGGTGACCATCTGCTCGCCAACATCCTGATCGGTGCTGACGCGCGTCACGATGACACCCGCAGCGGTGGAGATCACCAGCGCCGGGATCTGTGCCACTAAGCCGTCACCGATGGTCAGCAGGGTATAAGTTTCACCTGCGTGACCGAGGTCCATACCATGCTGCACCACGCCCACCAACAGACCGCCGATGACGTTAATCACCATGATCAAAATACCGGCGATGGCATCACCACGAACAAATTTACTCGCACCGTCCATCGAGCCGTAGAAGTCAGCTTCCTGCGTGACTTCCGAACGACGACGCTTAGCCTCTTCTTCACCGATCAAACCGGCGTTCAGGTCAGCATCGATGGCCATCTGCTTACCTGGCATCCCGTCGAGCACGAAACGGGCGCCCACTTCGGCGATACGTCCGGCACCCTTGGTGATAACCATAAAGTTGATGATAACGAGGATGATGAACACCACGATACCGATGGCAAAGTTACCGCCTACCAGGAAGTGACCAAAGGCCTCAACCACGCGGCCCGCTGCGTCAGCACCAGTGTGACCATCCAGCAGGATGATACGCGTTGACGCCACGTTCAGCGCCAGGCGCAGTAAGGTGGAGAACAGCAGAATGGTGGGAAACGCGGCGAAATCCAGCGTGCGCTGCGTAAACATCGCCACCAGCAGCACCATGATCGACAGGGCAATGTTAAAGGTGAACAACAGGTCGAGAATGAATGCCGGTAACGGCAGCACCATCATCGACAGGATCAGCATGATCAGCACCGGCCCTGCCAGCACCTGCCACTGCGTGTCTTTAAAATTGCCCGGTAAACGCAGCTTTTCGGCCAGATTAGCCATCGTTTCTGTTCTCTCCTGCAAAGTCCATGTCTGCCGGAACCGGCAGCTGTTTTGGTTTGGTTGGGATCAGGCCGCCTTCACGCTTCCAGCGTCGCAGTTGCCATACCCACGCCAGCACCTCCGCCACCGCAGCATAGAGCGCGCCGGGGATGAACTGACCAATTTCTGTGTGTCGATAGAGCGCACGTGCTAGCGGCGGTGCTTCAAGGATTGGAACGCGGTGCTCTTTTGCCAGCTCACGTATTTTCAGGGCGATATCACCGGCCCCTTTGGCAATCACCTTGGGCGCGCTCATCTTGCCTTCCTGATACTGCAACGCCACCGAGTAGTGCGTTGGATTAGTAACGATCACATCCGCTTTCGGTACATCCGCCATCATGCGACGTCGCGCGGCTGCACGCATCGCCTGACGAATACGACCTTTAACGTGCGGGTCACCTTCGTTCTGCTTATGTTCGTCTCGGATTTCCTGACGCGACATTTTCAACTTTTTGAAGTGGCTGTAGAGCTGCCAGAACACGTCGAAGCCCACCATTGGAACCAGGCCCAGCATGATCAGCGCACAGCTGATGGCCATCATGGTTAGACCGTGGTGCAGGGCGTTGACCGGAGATTCACTGATCAAGCGCAGCATCTCTTGCCAGTGTGACCAGATGTACCAGCCTGCCACCAGCCCCACCAACACCGCTTTCAAAATCGCCTTTAACAACTCGGCCCAGGTTTGCGAGGAGACCATGCGTTTCAATCCGCTGAGAGGATTGAGCTTATTGAAATCCAGCTTGATGGATTTACCACTGATGTTGATGCCCCCGAGTAGCATTGGTGCTGCAATCGCGACAATCACCAAGCCCGCCATCAAAGGCAGTAAAGCCATCACTGCCTGACCAATCAGGTTGCTGATGTGCGCAATGATCATTTTGTCATCGGTGACCATGGCGTGATCAAAGCGAAACCCGGTGGCCAGCATACTGGCCAGTTGTTCAGCCATATGGGTGCCACCCAGCCACAGGATCAGCAAGCCCGCCAGCAACATCAACACCGATGTTAACTCGCGCGATCGCGGAATCTGCCCCTCTTCGCGCGCCTTCTCTAGTCGGTGCGCCGTGGGCGATTCTGTTTTGTCCTCGTCGCTCTCTTCAGCCACGACATACCTCAGCTGGCAGGAATTCTGAGCATAGGATGCCAAAACCCGCCGTGGCTAAAGCGTGGATTAAGGGGGAGAAATGCGAGTTTATTGAGCCATAAGTGAAATAAAAAAAGGCGTCCTCCCGCACAGTGTCACCATGGGGCCGGACGCCTTTATCCAAAGCACTCATTTCGTTGGTCTCTAACGAAGTAAATGCAAAATCTCTTAAACCACTGCAATGCCTGTGCCAAATGATAATTTTCAATATCATTATATAGTTAAGGCGCTCGCTCTCTTTTCGAAACCTATGCTTTGCACCTCGCCAGTACAAAAGCTGCCCAATTTATGTGCAATGCTGCATTAGCCTTTTATATACCTACTGCCGATTTCTGTTCGCCAGAACGGTCTGTTTTGAGTCAGCCCTGCATGTTTAACTCAAGCAAAAGCCGTGCCGAACTCGACTTCAATTTGGACGGATAGGCGCCCGTAAATTCTGAAAGTAAGAAAATTGTTTACTGGCGCAATCTTTTTTTAACGTCAAAAATAGATTAATATTATTTAATGATTTTCATTATCTCCATTGTGCAAAAATTGTGTTTTCGCCTGCGTTATACACTTCCACTGGTAAATAAGTAAATTCATCTTATATATCAACCTCGGCACGTGTTTTATATCACCTGTTCCAGCTGCATTTTCGCCCGGTAGCACGGGATTTCTCTCGGTGCAATGGTTTGAATTCTCAAAAGTCTTAGGTAGACTGAGCACAGCACTATCTTTCTGTAATCTGACTGTTTTTTGATGGCTTTCTTGCTGCGTAATCTGCCCGCTTCCATTGCGTGTGCCGCATTTTAATCTGCAGCTAATCTGATGAAATTTGAGGTTCATGGTGAATAAGAGTCTCGTGCTAACCCTACTGGCGGTGTTAACGTTAGCGGGTTGTAAAGCGCCAACGCCGCCCGTAACTGATGACACACTGGTCACCAGTGAAGTCAATGGCGTTAAGCTGGTTCACCGGAATGCGGTGGCAGCACCAGCCGAGTTCACGCCGGTCAATGAAAGTTTTCGCGCACTCTATGCTGCTTCGGTCATGACCACGCCTGATTTTGGCGGCAAAGTGGTGCGTTATCTCGACAATGCTAAGTCGTTTGAAGTGCTTGGCCGTGTTGAGCACAGCTGGTTAGCCGTTGCTGATGAACCGAATGGACAGCTGATTGGTTATATTCCGCCCAAAGCTGGGGTAGAAAGCAGCCGTTATGACGCCACCGTGCGTAGCGATCGTCCACGCCCCCGCCGCAACAAACAGGTCTGTGTGGCCGTTGGAGGCGCCAGCAAGGCATGTCGCACCAACGATACCGCGACCTGGATCCTAGACTGATAATGCAATACGGCGCAGATTGTCCGCAGAAAGGTCGCTCTTTGCGGACAAGAAATAGCGCCATTGCCAGGAAAATCGAGATTTAATGACCCAGGATTCTGTTGCACGCGATGGCATTGTCGCGGGCAATGATAACCTTTTGCTTAATGCCGCAGCACCGATACTGAATGCCGTTGTTCGCCTGCGGCAGGCTGCCACGCATGATGATCCTGCCGGTTTACGCCAGCTTTTGATCGAAGAAATCCGCCAGTTTGAACAACGCTGCAAACAAGCGGGACTGCCCTTTGAGATGATCATTGGCGCACGCTATTGCCTATGCAGCGTGCTGGATGAAGCCGCGGCACAAACGCCATGGGGCACGCGCGGCGTATGGTCTGGCAATGGCATGCTAGTGACTTTTCACAACGAAAGCTGGGGCGGTGAAAAAGTCTTCCAACTGCTTTCACGCGTTTCACAGAGTCCGCAGCAGCACCTCTGGCTGCTGGAAATGATCCACTATTGCCTGCTTCTGGGCTATGAAGGCCGCTATCGCGGCAGCGACAGTGGTCGCGCCCAGTGTGACAGCATTCGTAAACGCCTGGCGCAGTTAATTCAGGAAACTCGCCCGACTACCGCTAACCCGGCCGCGCCGCTGGTTGAAGTGCATCCCTTGGTGAGCAGCCTGACGCGCCCCATGGTGCCGCTATGGGCTTGCGCCACCTTAGCCGCTTTGATTGCCTGCCTGATATACAGCGGTCTCAACTGGCGATTGGGCAATGCGGCTGAACCTCTGCTTCGCGCCATCTATCAAACGCCATTGCCACAAATTATGCCTGGGCGTCGTCCTACCTCACCACAAGCCTTGCTCGATCTTCATCAACGCTTGAATGATGTGATTGCTGCAGGCCAGTTAGAGGTGAGCGATGGCGCATTCGGCAGTAAGGTGATCATCCCCGCAGACAAACTGTTTTCATCTGATGGCACCGTGGTCAATCAGGTTGGCCGTGCACTGCTGGCGCACGTCGCCAGCGCGATGAAAACGGTGAAAGGCACCGTGTTGGTCTCGGTGTACACCGATAACAGCCCAGTCGATGGTCGCTTTGCTTCCAGTTACGAATTCTCTTTTGCCCGCGCACGCGCCGTCACGCAGTTACTCAATCCGCAGCTCGCTGAGGGACACAGCGTGAAAGCTGAGGGGCGCGGCGACAGCAATCCCCTGCTTCCCAACGACAGCAATGAAAATCGCGCGCGCAACCGGCGCGTAGAAATCACCCTGTTCGCGGCACCGGAAACCCTTGGCAATCATCCGGGAGGTCAGTGATGCGTGCATCGCTGCAACATTTTTTAACCCACCGCCTGTTGTGGAGCCTGATTGGCGTCACGGCCCTGAGTTGCGTGCTGTGGATGCTGGGCCCGCTTTGGACCTGGGGAGACACCCGTCCGCTTGAGCCGATTTTCGCTCGTCAGTGTGTGGTTGGCCTGTTGTTCTTCTGCTGGGTGCTGTTCCAGTTTATTCCGGCAATCTGGCGTGGCTGGTTCAACAGCAAAATGCTTAACCGCCTTCAGGAAATGAACAGTGAGGAGCTCTCTGACCGACAAGCCACGGATACGCTACTGGCACAGCGCTTCAGCGAAGCCGCACTGCGATTAAAACGCACCCAGTTTGGTCGTCGTCATCAGCAAAGTTGGCTGGCACGTTTCCAGAGCCACTATCTTTATCAACTACCGTGGTATGTGATGATGGGCGCACCCGGCGCGGGCAAGACCACCGCACTGCTGAATGCCGGCCTCGAATTCCCGCTCACGGACAGCCTGGGTAAAGGCGCGGTGCGCGGCGTGGGTGGTACACGCCACTGTGACTGGTGGTTTACGGATAGCGCAGTCCTGATCGACACTGCAGGCCGTTATGCCCTGCAAGAGAGCCAACGCGCCCGTGACGGTGCCGAGTGGCAGAGTTTTATCAATCTGTTGAAGCGTTATCGTACCCGTCAGCCGATCAACGGTGTGATCATGACGATCAGCGTCTCCGATCTGCTGACGGACTCGGCTGAGGCCCGTCACGCGCAGGCCAGCGCGCTGCGTATGCGCATGCAGGAACTGCATCAGCAAACCGGAATTCACTTCCCGGTGTATGTGATGGTGACCAAAACCGACCTGCTGAAAGGCTTTATGAGCTTCCATGCGGGTTTAAGCAAGCCGCAACGCGATGCCATCTGGGGTTTTACTTTCCCATGGGAACCCGGTAAACCGCATAAAGATGACTGGCACAACAGCTTTAGCCAGCAGTACCGACATTTAGAGCAGCGTCTGCAGCAACAGCTCGCTAATGTGATGGCGAACGAGCGCGATCTCACCCAACGCGCGGACAGTTTCCTGTTTCCGCAGGAGTTCAGTTCATTGCGCCCTCTGCTCAATGAGTATCTTGATGTGGTGTTCTCTCGTCATGAGGATGAAATCGCGTGGTCAGCACGCGGCCTGTTCTTTACCAGCGGCACCCAGGAAGGACTGCCGTTTGACCGCATCATGGGGGAACTGAACCGTAAGTTGCAGTTACCGCACACCGGTGAAAACAGTTTTGCCACCTGGGATAGCGTCACCCGCAACAATCCTATCCCGGGTAACAAGGGCCAGAGCTTCTTTATTCGCGATCTTCTGAGCGACCTGGTGTTTCGCGAAAGCGGTCTGGCCGGCAGTAATCGGCACTGGGAATATCGTAACCGACTGTTCCATTGGATCGGTTATGGTGCGTTGACCGGTGCGCTATTGCTGCTGTCGGGTTTATGGCTCGCCAGTTATCTGCAGAACCAGCGTTATCTCGACCAGGTCTCGGCACGCATTGCCCCGATCACCGTGCAAAGTCAGCAGGTATTGCATCAGCCAGCCGATAATATTTTTGATCTGCTACCCTTCTTAAATAACCTGGTCAAACTGCCATTGTCAGAGCGTTTTTCCCTCGACAATCCGCCGCTTACCATGCGCGTGGGTTTATATCGTGGCAACCAGGTGAGTGATGCTGCATGGGTGCTTTATCAAAATGCGCTTAAGTCTCTGCTGTTACCTCGCGTTGCTCAACAGATTACCAATCTACTGCGTAACGATCCGGGGAACGATAATGAGTACAGCCGTAATGCGCTGCGCGCCTATCAAATGCTTTATCAGCCGCGAAATTATGACGGCGAGTTTTTGCGTGGCTGGCTGATGCAAAACCTGCAGCGAAATTTGCCGGAAAATGTCAGCGCTCGCGATTTGCAGCAGTTGGACTGGCACCTCAGCCAACTGTTGGATCAGCAGATTCAGTCATCGCCTTATGCGCGAGACAACGCTTTGATGATGCGCAAGCTTGCGGAGAATCTGAAAAATGCCGGTGACAACGGCAACACGCTGGCGATTGTGCCAGATGCGTTGTCGCAGCGATTGACCGGACACAGTGAGTAATGGTGAGGTAACAATGGCGACGCATACCGCGCCGGGTTGGTACGGCAAATTACCGGCCACCGGTGATTTTCTGCGCCAGCGTCTGAGCGAGAATACCGTGACGCCCTGGAGCCACTGGTTTCAACAAGGGCTGATGCATTGGCACCAACAATCCGACGCGAACACGCCGCTCTTTTTGCGTGCGCCGGTGTGGAACTTTGTGTTGCCGCTGTCGCCGCTACGTCAGCAGGTTCAGATGGGCTGTTTATTGCCCTCTTGCGATCGCGTAGGCCGCAGTTGGCCGCTGCTGGCATTACGCAGTTTTCCGCTCAGCCACTGGCATAGCGCGCAATTGGCGATGTCAGGAGATTGGTATCAAGAGCTGGGTGCTTTGCTATTGCGCAGCGTGAGAGATCGTCTCAGTCCGGATGTGCTGGAACAGCAGATGCAACAGTTAGCTCCGCTGATGGTGCCTGATAACCAGCGCAGCGACATTATGGATGTGATTGGTTTTGATGACCTGCCCTGCACACTGAGCTGGCGTGAAGTGGCAGACCGATTTGATCCGCAGCAGCATATTAGCTACTGGTGGAGTAATCGCAGTGACGGATTTGCCCATGCCACACACAAACACAGTGGGCCGCTCACCGCGCAACTTTTTTCCTTACTGTTTAACCCGGCATCTGGTGCTCAGCCGGGACGCAATGGCCTCTATCCACCGATGTTTGAATAGGCTGTCGCGTTTTCCTTGTTAATGGGATGACTCATGCAATTTACCATTGTGCAGTGCAATACGGATGTGCCCGCAAAGACGGTCGCCTTTAAACCGCCGGGGGGAACTATCGGCCGCAGTCAGGACAATGATCTGGTGCTGCCCGACGAGTCACGCGCGATTTCGCGTTTGCAGGCACTGGTGCATCTGTCACCTGAAGGCGAATGCCGTCTGACCAATCAGGGCAGCGTCACCTCAGTGGTGCTCAATGGCATGGTTCTGCAACGTGGTTCGCAAGTGCTGTTACATCACGGCGATGCCTTACAAATCGGTGAGTATGGCTTGCAAGTGAACGACCCAGCCTGCCAGAACAGTCAACAAGATGATCCACTGGCGTTCTTTGCAGAGAGTGCTGATGACCCACTCGGTATTCAACAGGAAACTGATGTCCTGCCAGAGACCGCCGCAGTTCGCCACGAGCGTCGCACAGATCCACGTCTCGCCATCGATCCACAAAGTGATTCACCCGCCCTCCCTGCTGCATTGCCGGGAGCCGATCAGGATAAGCTGATTGCGGCACTGTTAGAAGGTATGGGACTTAATAACGGACACCAAACCCCCTTCACCGAAGAGCAAATGCGTGTCACTGGTCGCATGTTGAGCCTGTTTTCCCAAGGCACCGTCGCTCTGCTCTCTTCACGCTCAATTTTGAAGCGTGGAGTGAAAGCCGATATGACGATGATCCTGAACGAGGCCAACAACCCTTTTAAAATTCTGCCATCGGGCAAGACCGTACTGATGCAGATCTACCAGAGCCAGATGCCCGGCTTTATGCCACCGGAAGCGGCCGTCCGCGATGCATTAGTGGATTTGCAAGCTCACCAGTTGGGCATGATTGCCGGTATCCGCGCCATCATTGCCGCGATGCTGCAGTCGTTTAATCCACAACGACTGGAAGAAGAGGCGCGTAAAGACGGCGTGTTGCCGAAGCTGCCGTTTAATGGCGGTCGTAAAGCCGCGCTGTGGGATTACTTCTCACGCCACTATCAACGCACGGCGGGCGAAATTGAAGATGACTTCCACACGCTGTTTGGCGAAGCCTTTTTGCACGCCTACGATATGGAAGTGAACCAGTACAAAGATTCCCAAACGCGGACTGAAGACGCATGAAGATGATGTTTGCCAGCCGCTGCCAGCAGGGAATGCGCGACGAAAATCAAGACCGCACCGGGGCAGAACTCGACGAACACAAAGCCTGTTTTTTGGTGTGCGATGGCGTTGCGGGCTTACCGGGTGGCGATATGGCGGCACAGATCGTTCGGGACACGCTGCTGACGTATTTGCACAACAGCGACACCTTTACCCCTGACAGCACCCGTGCCGCCATTGAGCAATGCCAGCAGGTATTGCTGGAGGCGCAGGGAAAGAATCCGAAATATGCCCGCATGAGCACCACGCTCGCCGCGCTATTTATCGACCGCCAAACACAGCGTGCATGGTGGGCGCACGCAGGTGACAGCCGGGTTTATCACTTCCGTCACGGGGTCTTGAGTCAGGTCACACGTGACCACAGTCTGGCTCAACAGTTACGTGAAGCGGGCTATGAAAATTCCGGCATTAACAGTAATTTACTTTATAATGCGCTCGGCGTTGAGCCTGCTCGTCCCGCCACCTTCAGTGAAGTGATTTCGCTCACCGATGGTGATGCGTTTTTGGTCTGTACCGACGGGTTTTGGCTCAATCTGACCACCCACGAGATGGAACAAGCCCTGCGCATGGTCAATGCCTGCGAAGAGTGGCTGACTTTGATGGAACAAGCCGTTAACCGCAGTGTTAAAAGCGACAATCTCAGCGCTCTGGCAATCTGGATTGGCGAGCCGCAGGAAGCGACGCTGCTTTATTCCCAGGCCGATGCGGCACGTTTTCTGCCGACACGTTATTGATTCCAAGGATCCTTATGAAAGTGTGGTTGCCGGGTTTAGCGACCCTGTTGCTGGCTCTAAATGCACAAGCTGATGATTATCGCGTGGTTTACTCGCCGAGCCTGTCATTGGAAGTTTATATCGATAACGTGGCCAGCAATTCGCCGAATGACTGGTGTAAAGAGACACTGCCGTTACGCATTGTTTCAGGTAAAAGCACCGATTCCAGCATCCTGACCAGCTTCCTGCCACGCGTGGGGACGCTGTTAGCGAATCAGTGTGGGACGCTGGACGAACTCCCCTGGCAGATGACCAACAAAGACGGAAGCGTCCTGGCGAATGGTAGCGCAGCCAAACTGCAAAACTGGCGGCCCATCGTGATTAACGATGCCACTGCCAGCGCCAGTGCCAGTAACGCCGCCCCGCTTGACCTGTCAAAACCAGCAGATACGGCACCCTTGCAACACTTCGCTTTGCCGGCCGGATGTCATTTCCGCACCTGGTGGGATGAAAATGGCGATTCACTCTTTATTCCTGATAATCCGCAACAGCACTGCTCGACCGAAGGTTGGCTGGAAGGCCCAAGTGATATCACGCTGATGAACAACGGTAATACCCGCAGCGTGGCGGTTAACTTCTATCAGGGTTACCCGATTGCCGACCTTAAGCTAAGCGGCCCAGCGCTGGAAGTCGTCGCCGTGAACAAGCAGCGCATGATAGTGACGCGCCCTGATGCAGATGATAGCTGGCTGGTGCTGCCCTTTGACAGCCAGCAGCACGTATGGCGCTTCACTGGCAACCTGCTGATTAAAATGGATAAGACAGCAGGTCAGGATAGCGATGCGGTTAAGAAGCGGGTTGAAACTTTACGTGGCGTCTGGTCGCCACAATTTATGCCACAGCAAAAAGTGACTGTGTTACTGATTGACACCCTGCATGCGGATCTGGCCGATCCGGCGATTGGTGCCTGGCGTAACATTAATTAATTAGCGATCGTCGCCTCGGCCAATGATGTTGACCAGGCGCTACAGGACGTGTTCAGAGAGTTCACTATGTCGGCAAACGAAAACCACACACCGAACGCCCTGCCTGCGGGCTATCGGTTTAACGAATTTGAAATCAAGGAAGTGATTGGCGGCGGTGGCTTTGGCATTGTATATCGTGCCTGGGACCACCAGCTCGAGCGCACCATCGCGATTAAAGAGTACATGCCGGTTTCACTGGCGGTGCGTGCTGCCGACCTGTCTCTGGAACTGCGTGGCGAACGCTTCCAGAAACTGTTTAATGCCGGGCGCAACAGCTTTATTCAGGAAGCGCGCCTGCTGGCACGTTTTAATCATCCTGGTCTGCTGCATGTCTTGCGCTTCTGGGAAGAGAACGGCACCGCCTATATGGGCACACTTTACTATAGCGGCATGACGCTGAAAGAGTGGCAAGTAACCAGCCCGGAAAGCATCAGTGAAAGCTGGATCCGTCGCCTGCTGCCTCCGCTGTTTGGTGCCATCAATACCATTCATACTGCGGGTTATCTGCATCGTGATATTTCGCTGGATAATATCCAGATTCAGGAAAATCAGTTGCCGGTGTTGCTCGATTTTGGTTCCGCGCGCAAGGAGATCGGCAACCTCTCTGACGAAACCGAAATCATGCTGAAACCCGGCTTTGCGCCGATTGAACAATACAGTGAAGAGGGCGAAGTCGAACAAGGGCCGTGGACGGATATCTATGCGCTCGGAGCGGTGCTACACAATCTGATCACCGGTCATGCGCCACCGGTGAGCGTGGTGCGTTGTATCGAGGATAACTACCAGCCGCTGGTCGAACGCCAGCCAGAGGGCTACTCGCTGCCGCTGCTGCATGCTATCGACTGCGCGCTGGCCATGAAGCCGGCTGACCGTCCACAAAATATTGATGCCTTTGCCAGCCTGATTGATTTACCTGTCAGTGATGTTGAGGCGCTGGTGACCACCTTCCCGGTGATCGCCGAAGTCCCGGCTGCCGAGCCAATCGCGGTTGTGGTGCCAGAACCTCAGGTGATGGCGGTGAATCATGCTGCCGCCGCCATTGAACCCGTGACACCGCGTAATGTGCGTCGTCTGTCGCCAGGTTTAGTTGCCGCGGCGGCCATCGCAATTCTGGCGGTGGTGGTTGTGGTGTGGAAAGCCAATCGTCACAGCGATGCGCCACCTGTCGCCTCGACCCCTGCAGCAACCGCACCCGTGGCAAACCCCAGTGCGGCTCATCCTGGTCCCTCTCTGGCAACGGTTTATTTGCGCTTGCAGGAAGGCGACAATATTGTGCTGAATGGTGAAGTGAAGGATGTGAAACCAGCCAGCAGCGGTTTTGCCTCGCTGAATCTGGCAGCCGGCAACTATCGCATTGAAGTCCATCATGGTAGTGAAGTGCTGGCGCAATCACTCACGATTGATAAGCCGGGAACCTGGCTGATTAATCCCGGCAAACCCTGATTAGCGCGCTGCAGATTTTTGCAGCGCTCTGACCTCTGCGGCCAGACGCGTTAAGGCGTCTTCTTGCATACCGCGTTTGCCCAGCTCCTGTTCCAGCGAATAGAGATATTGGGCATTCGTTCCCAGCGGCCCACTCGCTTGTGCGATCAATGGCGCGATAGTGCTACGGCAGGAGTCGGTTTCATACAGCGGATGTCGTGGGTCCATAATAAACACCAACGCCGTCACCTTACGCGCATCATCCAGCTCCAGTTCACACCAGGTTGGCAGGTAGCAGCCGGTGATCATTTCACGCTTCCATAACAGCTCGAGTTCGTCATGCAGTCGGGATTCCGGCAGACGGAACGCCAGCCCGCTGGTTGCACCGCCCTCTTTCAGCGCCAGCATACGACCAGGAGCCTCTACCGTGCCGCGTCCAGCGGTAAGGCGTAAGCAGAACGCCCGATGCCAGCCTTCCAGCCGCCCGGAAGCCACTTCTTCCGCTTCAAAAACTGGATTCCACATCAGGGAACCATAACCAAAGATCCAGACCGGGCTTTGGTCAGGGCGACAGGCCAGCGTGGCCGCGAGCGATGCTGCGCGTTTTTCACAGCTCCACAGCAGTGCTTCGTCAATATCGCCAAAGGATGTTTTACAATCCGCTTTTAAAAGAAATTCCCGGGTTAACAATGCGACCTCCTCTACTGCGCTGACATCCTGTCGGTTCGGCTCCTCAAAGATGATGTCTTACAGGCAACACGCGTTGCGTCGACTTAAGAAAAGACATTAATGCATTTTTCATAAAAGTTTCAAGATTGACCCCGATCACAAAGGGGAAATTCTTCGTAAATAGCATCGGCTGCCTGGCGAAGAACTTGAATTAGGGAGGCGGTTTAGTAGAGAGTCATGCATGCAAGTTAGAAAAGTCTAACTTTAGTTAATTAAACCGAAACTTCTTAATCAAACCAAAATAAGAGCGATTTAACCTCGTTAAATTTGGTGCCATTTTATAAATTAAGTGAATTTACTCTCATTTCAACCCAATGAATATCAGACGTTATTACTGGATAACACTCAGTTTTATCAACTTAGGTCATTAATACTCATTAAGTAAAAACGCGTAAAGACTCTGCAACACAACTGTTGAAAAGTTACACTGCGCTGCGTCAGAAAAGTCATTATATTTATCAGGCACTGATGGCCTGTTTTGGTTCTTTTTTCCAGAGAGGATGGTGAATGGCTACACATGAAAAGACCCGACATACCGAATACTCGTTGATTTTCCCCATTGCTGCGCTAGCGGTGCTGAGCTTCTTTGGCGGCCAAACCGCGCTGATGCCGGTTATCGGCATTAACTTGCTGTCTCTGGTGGCGATCCTATGCAGTGCGTTCAGCGTAGTACGTCACGCCGACGTTCTGGCACACCGCCTGGGCGAACCCTATGGCTCGCTGATTTTAAGCCTGTCGGTGGTGATCTTAGAAGTCAGCCTGATCTCCGCATTAATGGCCACCGGTGATGCTGCACCGGCGTTGATGCGCGATACCCTCTACTCCATCATTATGATTGTGACCGGCGGCCTGGTCGGTTTTGCGCTGCTGCTCGGCGGACGTAAATTTGCTACGCAGTATGTGAATCTGGCAGGCGTGAAACAGTACATGATTGCCATTTTCCCGTTGGCGATTTTAGTGTTGGTATTCCCCAACGCGCTACCGGGTGGTAATTTCACCACCGCCCAGGCACTGATTATCGCGGCTATTTCAGCGGCGATGTATGGCGTGTTCCTGCTGATTCAAACGAAAACGCACCAGAGTCTGTTTGTGTATGAGCATGAAGATGACGGCGACGATGGCGATCCCCATCACGGCAAGCCTTCCGCTCACAGTTCACTGTGGCATACCGTTTGGTTGATCGTGCATCTGATTGCCGTTATCGCGGTCACCAAGATGAACGCCAATACCCTGGAGCAACTGCTGACAGAACTGAATGCACCCGCGCAGTTCACCGGTTTCCTCGTCGCGTTGCTGATTCTGTCACCAGAAGGTTTGGGGGCGATTAAAGCGGTGTTGATGAACCAGGTCCAGCGCGCCATGAACCTGTTCTTTGGTTCGGTGTTAGCCACGATTTCCTTAACGGTTCCCGCAGTCAGCATCATTGCCACCCTGACGGGCCAGCAACTGATATTTGGTCTGGAGCCACCACATATGGTGATCATGAGTGCGGCATTGATCTTGTGTCACATCTCGTTCTCAACCGGACGTACCAATGTGCTAAACGGAGCCGCGCACCTGGCGCTGTTTGCAGGCTATTTACTGACAATCATGCTGTAAATCATGCCGCTACAATCATAAAAAAAGGCGCCATCACGGCGCCTTTTTTACAATCAGCAGCAATCAATCAGTTGCTGGTATCCAGCTCCGGGAAGCTCTTCACCAGGTCATCAATCGCTTTCATCTGCACCAGGAACGGCTCCAGCTTGTCCAGCGGCAGCGCAGAAGGACCGTCGCATTTCGCGCTGTTTGGTTCTGGGTGCGCTTCAATGAACAGGCCGGCAATACCAACAGCCATACCCGCACGGGCCAGTTCACCTACCTGCGCACGACGGCCGCCTGAGGCTGCACCGAATGGATCGCGAGTCTGCAAAGCATGCGTGACGTCGAAGATCACCGGGCTGTTGTTAGTGACGTTCTTCATCACGTTAAAGCCAAGCATATCTACAACCAGATTATCATAACCAAAGTTGCTACCACGGTCGCACAGGATCACTTTGTCATTACCGCCTTCGGCGAATTTATCGACAATGTTACCCATCTGGCCAGGGCTAACGAACTGAGGTTTCTTCACGTTAATCACCGCACCAGTTTTCGCCATTGCTTCAACCAGATCGGTTTGACGAGCGAGGAAGGCAGGCAGCTGAATCACGTCAACCACATCGGCAACAGGCTGCGCCTGTGATGCTTCATGAACGTCAGTGATGATTTTCACGCCGAAAGCCTGCTTCAGCTCCTGGAAAATCTTCATGCCCTCTTCCAGGCCCGGACCGCGATAAGATTTGATGGAAGAGCGGTTAGCTTTGTCAAAAGAGGCTTTGAACACGTAAGGAATGCCGAGTTTGTCGGTCACTTTTACATAGTGTTCGCAAATACGCATGGCGAGGTCGCGCGATTCCAGCACGTTCATACCGCCAAAGAGAACAAATGGCAGATCGTTTGCGACCTTAATATCGCCAATATTCACTATTTTCTGGGTCATGCCTTTTCCTTTTTTTCGAGGGACGCTTAATGCAGCGTCACCTGTTTCTGTTCAATTGCGTGAATCTGCACTTTAATCATTTCGCTGACCGGGTCCTCAGGACACTGCTCAACGAAGTAGGTCAAATCGGTCAATGCGATATGTTCGCACTCAAGCTGGGCATAGATTAGACCACGATCGCGTATTTCATACGGATCATCAGGATCAATCTGCAGCAATACCTTGCTGACATTCAGCGCCAGCTCCATCTGCTTCTCTTCCATCAACGCCGCTTTTAGCGTATCGAGCATTTTGCGCATCACGTTGATGGTTTTCGCTTCGTCGAGATCGTCGTTATAGAGTTTGGCTGTCGGGCTGATATTGCCCTTGAGCCACACTTCCAGCGTATGTTTATCGAGCGTCTCGCCGTTAAACGGGTTGATCAGCCACATTTCGCCATCAAGCCAGTCAGCACGCAGAATCAACTGAGTGGGGAAAATTACCGGCATCAACGGCAGTTCCAGCTCATCCGCGATATGCAGCAGAATCACGCCCAGTGATACCGCGGTGCCCTGACGGCTCTTCAGCACTTTATCTATCCACAGTGCATCGGATAAATTGTAGACACCGCTGGCGCCGCCAAATCCCCATTCGCGATAAAACAAGTCCAGCAGTTTGCCTAACTGCAAATCTGCGTCCTGCTCACTGCTAACAAACTCACGGGCTTCATCTACTAAGGCGGCCAACTGTTGCTGGACAGAGGGCGCGGAAAAATCATTGCGTATGGCGCAGGTCGCACCAATCACCGCTTCACTCAACGGTGTTTCACTGTAATCGAGTTGCTCTGGCGAGGTCATACTATCCCCAATATCGGCATTTTGGTCATCGCCAGCTTAATCACAAACAGCAACGCAACGATTGCAATCAGGCAAGCGATCCAACGTGTCCCCATCTTGCGTGGGCGACGGCTTAATGCCACGGAACCTAAGGCGATGTAGATGATAACCCCTAACAGCTTCTCCGTCAGCCAGCTTCCTTGTGGCGAGAACGGATAAAAGTGCGTTATCACCACCAACCCCACGCCGCTGAGCAGCAAAAAGGTATCGTTAATATGAGGAGCGATGCGCACCCAGCGGCGTTGCAGCATGGCAGACCCGGTAGTCAGCCAATAAAAGCGCAGCAGAAACAGGCTGATAGTCAGCGCAACGGTCAGGAGGTGAAAATGTTTAATCAGCGGATACCAGCTCGCCATTGTACTTCCTTAAATCAGAGAAATTGTCCAAGAGTGACGCGGGGATTGCCGCCATAATCATTGACGCTGCTGACCTGCTGATAGCCATGTTGCGTCATAACGGCCCGTACCGCTTCATCCTGTTGCCAGCCGTGTTCCAGCAAGAGCCAGCCGCCAGGTTGCAACCATTGCGGCGCGCTCTGAATGATGAAGCGCAAATCGGCCAGCCCGGCATCATCCGCCACCAGCGCGCTAAGCGGTTCAAAACGCACATCCCCCTGCTGCAGATGTTCATCGGCGGCATCGATATAAGGAGGATTGCTGACAATCAGGTCAAAACGTTGGGCGGGGAGATGGTTAAACCAGTGGCTAAGCTGAAAACGGGCATTGGTAATGTGCAGGCGCTGTGCATTATCTTGTGCCAGCGCGACAGCTTCGGGTATGCGGTCACATCCTAGCACCTGGCAATCCGGCCGTTCACTCGCCAGGGCTAGCGCAATGGCACCCGTGCCCGTGCCAAGATCAAGCAGTGAGGATGGTGTTGCTGGTACGCGTACCAGCGCCTGTTCCACCAGCACTTCCGTATCCGGGCGCGGAATCAGCGTGGCATCACTGACGCGCAGCGGCAACGACCAGAACTCGCGCTCGCCCACCAGATGGGCAATGGGTTCACCGGTCACCCGGCGTACCAACAGCGCATCAAGCTCGGCGATTTGTGCGGCGTCGAGCTCAGTATCATCAAACGCCACCAGCCAACTGCGCGATTTATCGGTGACAAAACCCAGCAAAATTTCCGCATCGCGCTTCGGGCTATCGCCGCCAGAAAGGGCAACCACCGCCTGCTGCAGCCAGTGACGAATGATCATCAATCCTGTCCAGCCAACGCGGCCAGCTGATCGGCTTGATACTCCTGGACGATCGGTTCAATCAGGCTATCCAGCTTGCCTTCCATGGTCTCGTCCAGACGGTAAAGCGTCAGGTTAATACGGTGGTCGGTCACGCGGCCCTGTGGGAAATTGTAGGTACGGTTACGGTCGGAACGGTCACCACTGCCCAACAGGTTACGGCGGGTTGACGCTTCTGCCGCATTGCGTTTAGCGGTTTCCGCGGCGTGAATACGTGCACCCAACACCGCCAATGCTTTGGCTTTGTTTTTATGCTGCGAGCGCTCGTCCTGGCACTCCACCACAATACCGGTCGGTAAGTGGGTAATACGGATAGCCGAGTCGGTGGTGTTGACGTGCTGACCACCCGCCCCAGAGGAGCGGAAAGTATCAATTTTCAGATCGCCCGCGTTAATTTCTGGCATTTCCGCTTCGGGCAGTTCCGGCATCACCGCAACGGTACAGGCAGAGGTATGAATACGCCCCTGAGATTCCGTTTCGGGCACGCGTTGCACGCGATGGCCGCCTGACTCAAACTTCAAACGACCGTAAGCACCGTCGCCAATAATGCGCGCGATGACCTCTTTGTAACCGCCGTGCTCGCCTTCGTTAGCACTGATGATTTCCACCTGCCAACGGCGAGATTCTGCATAACGGCTGTACATACGGAACAGATCGCCGGCAAAGATGGCCGCTTCATCACCGCCGGTTCCGGCGCGCACTTCCACAAAGCACGAGCGTTCATCGTCAGGGTCTTTCGGCAGCAACAGTACCTGAAGTTGCTGTTCCAGCACTTCACGCTTCTCACGCGACAGTTTTAATTCTTCATTGGCCATTTCGCGCATTTCAGGATCATCGAGCATCATTTCAGCGGTTTCGATATCTTCCTGCACTTGCTGCCAGTCACGGAAACAACGAGTGACATCGGTCAGCTGAGCATATTCGCGAGACAATGCGCGGAAACGTTCTTGATCGCCAATAACGCCGGCATCGCCCAGTAACGCTTCCACTTCTTCGTGGCGCTCCTGGAGGGCTTCCAGCTTGGCAACAATAGAGCTCTTCATATAATAGAGGGTATCCCAGTGATAGGTCGTGACAGACCAGATTACTCTAAACCGAGGCTGTCACGTAAGATCTGCAGGCGTTCGCTGTCGCCGTCGCGCGCGGCCTGCTGCAATGATTTGGTTGGTGCATGAATAAGGCGATTAGTCAGCTTGTGCGCTAACTCTTGTAAAACTTTCTCAGCATCCGCGCCCTGGCGCAGAGCGGCTAACGCACGCTCTTGCAGTTCTGCGCGGACGTCGTCAGCCTGCGAGCGGTACTCACGGATGGTGTCACCCGCACTTTGCGCACGCAGCCACGCCATAAACTCACCGCTTTCCTGCACCACAATGCTTTCAGCCTGTACGGCGGCGGCTTTACGCTGCGCCATGTTCTGTTCGATGATCGCCTGCAGGTCATCGACGCTGTACAAATAGGCGTTGGCCAGTTTACCCACTTCGGGTTCGACATCACGCGGTACGGCAATATCCACCAGCAACATCGGCTGATTACGGCGCGCCTTCAACGCGCGCTCTACCATGCCTTTACCAATAATCGGCAAGGGGCTGGCGGTGGAAGAGATAATAATGTCCGCATCTGCCAGACGCGTTTCGATATCACCCAAACCGATCACTTCTGCACCCACTTCGTCCGCCAGCAGTTGAGCGCGTTCACGGGTGCGGTTGGCAATCATCAGCTTTTGTACTTTGTGTTCACGCAGGTGACGCGCCACCAACTCGATGGTTTCACCGGCTCCCACCAGCAGGACGTTGACCGTGCTGAGGGATTCGAAAATTTGACGGGCTAACGAGCAGGCAGCAAAGGCGACGGACACCGCACTGGCACCGATTTCGGTTTCAGTACGGACACGTTTGGCAACGGAGAAGGTTTTCTGGAACATACGCTCCAGTTCGCTGCTCAACGCATGGTCACGCGATGAGTCAGCATGGGCTTTTTTCACCTGCCCAAGAATTTGTGGCTCACCCAACACCAGTGAATCCAGACCGCTGGCGACACGCATCAGATGGCTTACCGCCGCATTATCCTGATGCCAGTACAGGCTCGCGCGGACATCCTCTTCCCGCAGATCGTGATACTCACATAACCAGCGCACCAGCCTCTCCTGCAGGTCCGTTTGCTGCTCTACGCTGAGGTAAAGTTCAGTCCGGTTACAGGTTGAGAGCACCACACCGCTCTGCACCATTGGCTGGGACAGCAGGCTGTTTAATGCCTGATCCAGCGTGTCGGGCAGAAACGCAACACGTTCGCGCAGGGCGACAGGTGCGGTTTTGTGGTTGATTCCGAGTGCAAGCAGCGTCATGGTGATCGGGTTGGGATGTCCCAATGATTGTCAGGGTTTTGTGAAGCGCATTCTACAAGATGCCACAGATCAAGAAAAGCCATACAAAGGCTATGACTGTAATAAGATTAAACTGATCGTGCGCAATTATCATTACATCGGCATTGACGGCACAGATTTGGATGGTTAGCGTTACCTGTTAGGAATTAAAAACGTGTCTGAGGAGACGACCACGTGATGCAATTGCCCCCGCGCAAGTTGTTGCGCCTTCTGCCCCTTGCCAGCGTGTTGCTGGCTGCTTGTAGCATCAACAAACCCCAGGGTCCGGGTCCCAGCACCACTTCACCGCAATGGCAGCAACATCAACAAGCTGTCGCGAAAATCACCCAGTATCAAACGCGCGGCGCATTTGCCTATCTCTCTGATAAGCAAAAAGTGTATGCACGCTTTAACTGGCAGCAAACCGCCGCTGACCGCTATCGTCTGCTGCTCACCAACCCGCTTGGTAGCACCGAGTTGCAGCTTGATGCCCAGGGTTCCGTGGTGCAAATCGTCGATAACAAAGGCAAGCGTTACGTCAGCAACGATGCCGAGAAGATGATCTCTCAGCTCACCGGCATGGATATTCCGCTGGCGAACCTACGCCAATGGATGATGGGCCTGCCAGGTGATGCCACCGATTATCAGCTGAACAGCAGCTACCAGTTGCAGAGCGTTAACTACAGCCGCAATGGACAACAGTGGAAAGTGAACATTTCCGATTACGACAGCAAGGTTAACCCGCCGCTGCCAGCCAATCTTGAACTGACCGAAGGTGGCCAGCGCATCAAACTGCGTATGGATAGCTGGACCACGAAATGATCACCACCTGGCCCGCTCCGGCAAAACTGAACCTGTTTCTCTACATCACTGGCCGTCGTCCTGACGGTTATCACAACCTGCAAACACTGTTTCAGTTTCTTGATCACGGTGACACGCTGGAGATCACCACGGACAGCAGCGATAGCATTACACTGCTTACACCGCTGGCAGGTGTGCCCGATGAAGAGAACTTAATTGTGCGCGCCGCGCAGGCACTGAAACAGGCCGCTGCCGCGCGCGGCACGTTGCCAGCCAATGCTGGTGCGCAGATCGCACTTGAAAAACGTTTGCCGATGGGCGGTGGCCTGGGCGGTGGCTCCTCTGATGCAGCTACCGTGCTGGTCGCGCTCAACCATTTATGGCAAACACAGCTTAGCGTGGATGAGTTAGCCACCCTAGGTGTGGCGCTCGGTGCCGATGTCCCGGTGTTCGTCCGTGGGCATGCCGCCTTTGCCGAAGGGGTTGGCGAACAGATTCAACCCGCTAAACCGGAAGAGAAATGGTACCTCGTCGCGCATCCAGGGGTCAGCATTGCTACCCCCGATCTGTTTCGCGATCCGGAACTGACGCGCAATTCACCGATACGCACATTAGATGAGCTGTTACAGCGTCCTTTTCACAATGATTGTGAAGCTGTGGCAAGAAAACGTTTTCGCGAGGTTGATGCGCTGCTTTCCTGGCTGCTAGAATACGCGCCGTCGCGCCTGACCGGGACCGGAGCTTGTGTGTTTGCTGAATTTAACACCGAGTCCGACGCTCGTCAGGTGCTGGAGCTTGCCCCGAAATGGATTTGCGGATTTGTGGCGCGCGGGCTTAATATCTCGCCGTTGCAACGCACCCTTTCCGGGCTCAAAGCGTATGCGTGACAATGCCACCCTGTTCCAGGCACTGCACGTGACGCATTAACACACCCGTATGAACGACTTCAAAAGTATTCGCCGGTTACTTTTGAAATGTTCATTCTCTGGACGACAAGCCTGAGGTTCCTCTCGTGCCTGATATGAAGCTTTTTGCTGGTAACGCTACCCCGGAACTAGCACAACGTATTGCCAACCGCCTTTACACTAGCCTCGGAGACGCCGCCGTCGGCCGCTTCAGTGATGGTGAAGTAAGCGTACAGATCAACGAAAATGTACGCGGTGGTGATATTTTCATCATCCAGTCCACCTGTGCCCCCACCAATGATAATCTGATGGAGCTGGTTGTGATGGTCGACGCTTTGCGTCGGGCTTCTGCTGGTCGTATTACTGCTGTTATCCCTTACTTTGGTTATGCCCGTCAGGACCGCCGTGTGCGTTCTGCTCGTGTGCCTATCACCGCCAAAGTGGTTGCCGATTTCCTCTCCAGCGTGGGTGTTGACCGTGTTCTGACAGTTGACCTGCACGCCGAACAGATCCAGGGCTTCTTCGATGTCCCGGTTGATAACGTGTTCGGTAGCCCAGTTCTGCTGGAAGACATGCTGCAAATTGGTCTGGAAAACCCGATTGTGGTTTCACCCGATATCGGTGGTGTCGTGCGCGCCCGCGCTATCGCGAAACTGCTGAATGACGCTGATATGGCCATCATCGACAAACGTCGCCCACGCGCAAACGTTTCTCAGGTCATGCACATTATCGGTGACGTTGCCGGTCGTGACTGTGTACTGGTCGACGATATGATCGACACCGGCGGTACGCTGTGCAAAGCGGCTGAAGCGTTGAAAGAACGCGGCGCGAAACGTGTCTTCGCTTACGCAACTCACCCTATCTTCTCCGGCAACGCCGTTGAAAACCTGCGTAAGTCAGTGATTGATCAGGTCATCGTGTGCGACACCATCCCGCTGTCGGATGAGATGAAGTCGCTGCCAAATGTGCGTACCTTAACGCTCTCTGGCATGTTGGCCGAAGCGATTCGTCGTATCAGCAACGAAGAATCTATCTCCGCAATGTTTGAACATTAATTCATTGCATGAAACCGGGCCCCGCGCCCGGTTTTGTTTTTTATCTCCTCAGTCTTAACAACCGATGAAGCCGCTTTCGCTACAGATATTTTCGCGATAAATTTCGTTAAAACACGCCATTCTCGCTGCCTTTCACTCTTTTCATTTCAGACACCATGCTGCGCTTTAGCACTCTAATGATTAGTGGTATTTTTCCTGTCACTTTTTTTCTGAGAACTCCGACCACTATGACTCTCGACATCTATACATTATTTGTTTGTGAGCTCTACGTGCTCGGATTTTTGAGTATTATTCTGGTCTTCGCCTGGATGGGGTCGCAGTACGATCGCGTCCTGGGCTTCACCACTCTCGCGCTCAGCCTGACGCTGTTAGCCGTTTTCCTTAGCAGTCTTCGCAGCGCCGGATTTCACTTTCTGCCGATTGCCGTGGGCAACGTCGTCATGCTGCTTGCTTATGGCAATCTGTTGAATGCGTTTCGCATCTTTTGTGGCAAACCCTTGGGATTAAGCTGGCTGGCTGGTGCCTTACTCTGGGCGATACTCTGTATTTTCCCCGAGTTTTATCACAGCCAACCCAAGCGGGTGCTGGTGCTCTGTCTGCTTTGTATTATTTATACTGGCGCGCTGATTCGCCTTTTATGGCATTCGCGCGCATCGCTGACGGTGACATTTTGGCCGGCTCAGATGCTGTTGTGGATCCATCTGCTGTTTCATGTGGCGCGGATCTTTCTGGATGATGCCATTGCTACGCCGGTGCGCGGTGCTATTGCCGGTTCCAGCTTCTCGGTTTATGTGATCCTTGAGTCGATACTGTTTGTGATTGGCTTAACATTTACTATCCTGGCAATGGTGAATGAGCGTACGCAGATAGCGCACAAACTGGCCTCGCTGCACGATCCTCTTACCAGCGTATGGAATCGCCGTGCGCTGTTCGAGCATGCTGACCGATTGGTGATGCGCAATGCCCGTCATCCTAAGCCGTATATCTATACGGCGGTGCTGTTTGACCTCGACCATTTCAAAAGCATTAACGATCGCTATGGGCATCAGCAAGGGGATCGAGTATTAATCGATTTTTGCCATGTGGTACAGGCGCTGTTACCCGCAGAGGGGCAGTTTGCCCGTTTGGGCGGAGAAGAGTTTGCCGCCATTTTACCTGGCAACAGTGAGGAGGCACAACGCGTGTGCGAACGTATTCGACTGGCAACGCAGTTATCGATGCCTAACGACGTCTGTTACACGGTGAGTATTGGCTTCGCCACCGCGATTCATCGCGATCAAACATTCCCGATTTTACTTGGGCTGGCAGATGAAGCGCTTTATCGCGCGAAAGCCAGTGGCCGTAACCGCATCGAAGGTTATCGAGTGCCGTTACAGCCCCTACAGGAGGCGATGCTCACTTAATGTGAGGAGTGATTACGACGGCAACGTTTATCACCATAATGTCGCAGCCAGTAGTAGCGGTCTTCCACTCTTTCACGTCCGCTGACGCGCGCGCCGATCAACCACAGCAATGCGCCGATGAAGATACTGAACATCGCACCATGGGCGAGGAACTGAGGCAGATGCAGTGAAGGTAGCTGATTAATAATGGAATAACCGACACCCAGTACCATCGTCAGCAAACCCAGACACATCAGGCCATTACCCACATAGCGGCAGTTTTGACGTTTCATGATTCACCTCCATCCTTATGAAAGAACAAACAGCACGTATGGTTAACTTGTCATAAGTTTAGGCAATGGCATGCGGTTAAGTTGCGTACAGGATCACACATCCTTCACAATCTCTGACATTTCTTTACCCTCAGCCTGTTGATTTCGATAGAAATTGATTAGTCACACAGCGTCATTATCTGGCCATTACACCCTTTGTCATCCCTGCCTGCAGGCAGTAAACTATCGCCCTTTCCGCAGTGAGACAGGATAAACATCGTGAGCAGCATTAAACTGATTGTGGGGCTGGCCAATCCCGGCGCTGAATACGCCGCAACGCGCCATAATGCAGGTGCCTGGTACGTGGATTTGCTGGCTGAGAGGCATAATCAGTCGTTAAAAGAGGAGCCGAAATTTTACGGCTACACTGCGCGCCTGTCATTGGCAGGCGAAGACGTACGCCTGTTGGTGCCAACGACGTTTATGAACCTGAGTGGCAAAGCGGTAGCAGCGATGGCGACTTTCTATCGCATCACGCCTGAAGAAATTTTAGTGGCGCACGATGAGCTGGACTTACCGCCAGGCGTGGCGAAGTTCAAACAGGGTGGCGGTCACGGCGGTCACAATGGCCTGAAGGACATTATTAGCAAACTGGGCAACAATAATAATTTCCACCGTTTGCGTGTTGGCATCGGCCATCCGGGTGACCGTAATAAAGTGACGGGTTTTGTTTTAGGTAAACCCCCGGCCAGCGAACAAAAGCTGATTGATGATGCCGTCGATGAAGCCGTACGTTGCACTGAAGTCTGGCTGAAAGAAGACAAGATCAAGGCGATGAACCGCCTTCACGCCTTCAAGGCCTGCTAAGGCCAATTCCCGCGCCGCAGAAGGTAATTCTGTGTATAATGCGCGAAATTTTTTGAATCTGTCGACGCTGTCAGTCAGCGCCGCACACTCAGTGATAAAGGTAATCAGACCATGGGATTTAAATGCGGTATTGTGGGCCTGCCGAACGTCGGTAAATCCACCCTGTTCAACGCGCTGACCAAAGCGGGTATCGAAGCAGCCAACTTTCCGTTCTGCACCATCGAGCCAAACACCGGTGTCGTGCCAATGCCCGATCTGCGCCTCGATCAGCTGAGCGACATCGTTAAGCCACAGCGCGTAGTGCCAACCACCATGGAATTCGTCGATATCGCCGGTCTGGTGAAAGGCGCCTCGAAAGGTGAAGGCCTGGGTAACCAGTTCCTGACCAACATCCGTGAAACCGAAGCGATCGGCCACGTGGTGCGCTGCTTTGAAAACGACAACATCATCCACGTTTCCGGCAAAGTGAACCCGGCGGAAGATATTGACGTTATCAACACCGAACTGGCGTTGTCAGACCTTGATACCTGCGAACGCGCCATTCAGCGCTGCCAGAAAAAAGCCAAAGGCGGCGACAAAGATGCCAAAGCTGAACTGGCTGCTCTGGAGAAGTGCCTGCCGCACCTTGAACAGGCTGGCATGTTGCGCGCGCTGAAACTGGATGCGGACGAGAAAGCGGCAATCCGCTACCTGAGCTTCCTGACGCTGAAACCGACCATGTATATCGCTAACGTCAACGAAGACGGTTTCGAAAACAACCCATATCTTGATCAGGTACGCGCGATCGCTGAAGCCGAAGGCTCCGTGGTGGTGCCAGTCTGTGCGGCTGTCGAGTCTGATATCGCCGAACTGGACGATGAAGAGCGTGATGAATTCATGGCGGAATTGGGTCTGGAAGAACCAGGTCTGAACCGTGTGATTCGCGCGGGTTATGCACTGCTTAACCTGCAAACTTACTTCACCGCTGGCGTGAAAGAAGTACGTGCATGGACCATCCCTGTGGGTGCCACTGCGCCGCAAGCGGCAGGTAAAATCCACACCGACTTCGAGAAAGGCTTTATCCGCGCGCAGACCATCGCCTTTGATGACTTCGTCACCTACAAGGGTGAGCAAGGTGCGAAAGAAGCCGGCAAGATGCGTTCAGAAGGTAAAGAGTACATCGTGAAAGATGGCGACGTGATGAACTTCTTGTTCAACGTCTGAATAAAATGTGTTGTCTCATGAGGTTTCATTTAATCTCATGGCTTTCACAAAAAATGTTTAAATCCACGCAGTTGCGTGGATTTTTCGTTTCATAGCGTCTCAAATGATTTCGTAGAAGCGCAGTTAAAAATGAGTACGTAGGTGAGTACATCAAACTTCCATCTTTATTTTTAGTGAGTACAATGGCGGTATAATAAATATACAAGGAATCGTTATGCTCACTGATACTCAATGCCGCACAGCAAAAGCGAAAGAAAAGCTCTATCGTCTCAACGATTTCAATGGCTTATACCTTGAAGTTAAACCTAATGGCAAAAAGGCGTGGCGCTATCGGTTTAAACTTAACGGTAAATCCAGCATGTTTGCGCTGGGTGAGTACCCTACGGTTAAACTTGCCGAAGCTCGCGAGAAATGTGATCAAGCGCGTAAACAAGTCGCCAATGGAGTTAGCCCTACTCAGGCTCGCCAGTTAGATAAAATCCGCAAGGTCAATGACGCATCCAACACCTTTGAGCTAGTCGCTAAAGAGTGGTTGCAGATGAAAGACTGGGCCGAAATCACCAAAACGCGGCGACTAGATATGCTTAAACGTGTGGTTTTCCCCGCAATAGGTAAGCTACCTGTCAGGGAAATAACCTCGCACCACATTCTAAAAATTCTTCAGGAAACGGCTAAACGCGGCGCTCCGTCCGTTGCCGCTGAAGCCCGCCGGACTATTTCATCGATTTTCGAGCTGGCTGTAGCGACACTCAGAGCAGATAGCGATCCTGTATGGCCAGTACGTAAGGCGATTCCGGCAAATAAAACGCAGCACAAACAGGCGCTGTCTCCGCAGCAAATCGGTAAGTTATTAGGCTGTTTTGACAACAGTCGCGGAACATACCAAGTAAACTATTGCATGTGGCTAATGTGGTGGACGCTTGCGCGTCCTGCCGAAGTCACCGAAGCAGAATGGGCCGAATTCGATCTTGATAATGCACTATGGACCATTCCGGCTTCGCGCATGAAAGCTCGCAGAGAACACGTTATTCCCCTGCCCTACCAAGCAGTCAAAATGCTCAGAACACTACAGGGATTGACCGGGCATCGGCCGCACCTTTTCCCGGGAAGAGATAATCCGCTAGGTCCAATGACATCTCACTCTCTGCGACAGTTACTTAAAAGCCTCGGCTGGAGCGGAACATATAGCCCACATGCAACCCGAACCACAGGAAGTACACGTTTAAACGAGATGGGCTATCGACCTGATGCTATTGAGGCCCAACTTGCGCACGCTGATATCAACAATGTTCGTCGCACATACAACCATGCAACTTATCTTGATGAACGTAAAGTAATGATGCAGGAATGGGCAGATAAACTGGAAATGCTGACTACATAACGCTTGATAATACATCAATGGCCCCCTGCTAAGTGCTTACAATCGTAAAGTCAGTCCAACTATAGGGCAGGATCGTCTATCGGGTAGGGTCAGTCCATTACTGAGAGTTTAGTTTCCAAGATTTGCGGGGCAGTTTTGCGAGCATATCCCCCTGTTCAAGTGCCCAATTTCAGTAAACCACTACAGTTAAGCCCCGCATAAGCATAGATATACGTTGATTTTTATAGTATAAATATCTAGTCCTTTAGCGTATAGACGGTCATCGTCTTGTCGGGCGTTCAGCCAGACACTAAGTTATTGGAAGGTTTATGAGGTTGCGGTAGGTATAATCCTCCGCCGCTCCATGCCTTGCATCTCACGGCGGAGGATTATACCTACCGCATCCTTAAGTGAAGGACGTTGACAGACTGGCATCAATGCCAGTCTGTCTTTTCACTCTACTGTGGGAAGAACTCTGGATATGAGGATGAAATGAAGTTACATTTGTATGCTAAATTGACTAAAGATCTCGATAAATCCAGAAGTGCTGTTGAGCGTTATATTTATAATGCTCCGATGAAATATAAAGTATATACCATCCCTAAAAGGACTTCTGGCCAACGAGTTATAGCTCATCCGGCAAGAAAGTTGAAGATATTTCAGCGCGCTTTAATAAAGGTAATTGAACCGCATTTTAATTTGCACATTAAAGCCATGGCGTATAGAAATGGTATTGGGATCAAGCACAACGCAGCCATACATCAAAACAATAATTATTTATTAAAGTTAGATTTCAATGATTTCTTTAATAGCATCACACCTGATTTACTTTTCACGCACTTTTTGCAAAAAGAAATATTACTTAGTGATGCTGAAAAAAAATTATTGACTAATACATTTTTCTGGAACAAACCCAAAAAAAAAGATGGTAAACTGGTCCTTAGTGTTGGAGCTCCAAGCTCGCCTTTCATTTCTAATCTGATCCTATTTCCTTTTGACGAACTGATTGACGATTATTGCACCAAGAAGAATATATCTTATTCAAGATATGCTGATGACCTAACATTCTCTACTTCTGAGAAGAATATATTATTCCAGCTACCAAGCTTAGTTAAGAGATATTTAAGCTCAATATATAAAAATAAAATTACAATTAATGAATTTAAAACGGTATTCTCATCCAAGGCTCATAATAGGCATGTGACTGGGGTTACAATAACAAATACTGGCGAGCTCTCTATCGGCAGAGAAAGGAAAAGGTTAATATCATCATTAATCCATAAGTTTAAAATTGGAGAGCTAAACTTGGATCTCACTCGATATTTACAGGGATTACTATCATTTGCATCTGATGTAGAGCCTAGCTTCAAATCTAGGATGGAATTGAAATACTCCCCAAGTACTATTGAAAAGATTATTAAGTTTAGAGGTGAAAATGAATAAAAGGATCACAAGCACAATACATAAACTTGATAAAAAAGCTAAGAATAACTCTTGGGAAGCTGCTTATCAACTTTATGAGTACTATCTCGAAGGTAAGTACGTAGAGCAAGATTATGAAACAGCACAGTTTTATATAGACCTTGCTACTAAAAACATTAAATCAACCTATGTTTATTTGGAAGATATATCATTATTAGAGTTTCGAGCTCTAAATGAATTGACTTTGAATTTTCCAGAGAAAAACCTGACTGTACTTGCTGGTGAAAATGGCGTTGGGAAATCATCAGTGCTCGATGGATTATCTTATTCGTTAAGCTGGCTAGTCAATAGAATACTCTACAAAGGTGGAAAAGGAAAAGAAATTGAAAGGTTAGATATTAGAGATGATTCAACGAGAGGCTATTCGTCAATCATTATAAAATTAGCCATTAATCGCTTTGCAAAAGCTAACTTAGAGTTATGTGAACTACACGTCGGTAGTTCAGCCAATAAAAAAAGCCACCTGAATGAAATATCAAAATTAGGGGCCCTTTACAAGTTTGCCGGTGAAAATGATGCTTTATTTACTTTGCCTATCTTTGCACATTACGGGGTTTCAAGAACAATTGACATTAGTACAAAAGATTTGAGCACAATTGATGATGTCAATTTACATCAAATCAACAATCGATTCGAAGCATATGTTAATTCTTTTTCAGGAAAAGCTGATATCAAATCATTCCTGAAATGGTTCAAAAGACTTGATGACATAGAAAAACATAGGATTGTTTCATCGGAAAATTTACCCACTGATGATGATCTGATTAATAAACTAGCTATTTTGGCTATTAACGATTTGAACGCCCGAAAACTTCTTGAATCACTAAAGTCGAAAGAAAAGAAAAATGAAGACGATAGTACCCTTTGGGAAATAAGCAAGATCAAAAAAACACTTAATCAGGTTATCAATGTCTTTATGGACGGATACTCTGACTTGTCAATTGAATTAGAACCGAACTTAAGGCTCACTATAACAAAAAATGGACACAAATTAAACATACTCCAACTATCACAAGGTGAGAAAAGTTTAATTGCACTTCTATTAGACATAACAAGAAGGATGGTAGTCTTAAACCCTCACATTGAGAACCCCCTTCAATCCCCCGGTATTATTATTATCGATGAATTGGATTTACACCTGCACCCGCGATGGCAGAGAAGTATTGTAAGTAATTTTGAATACATTTTCCCAAATTGTCAGTTCATAGTTTCAACTCATTCCCCACAAGTTATAAGTGAAGTTAGGCATGGGCAAGTTATAATGCTTGATACAAATGACGATGGTATTGTATATGGATACAATCCGAAGCAATCATATGGTTTAACATCCAATGAAATATTAAATGAATTAATGAGTGAGAATGAAAACCAGCTAAAGAGAAGCAGCGAAGTTGAATATCAAATTAATTACATCTTCGATTTGATCGAGGAGGGGAAAATTGAAGAAGCAAAAGAAGAAATATCAAATTTAGAAGAGTCTCTTAATGGAGACATACCTGAGTTAGTTAAAGCAAAAATGGAAATTGAACTTATTGAATGGGATAGACAATGAGGCAAATCAAAAAAAAAAGAGAGCCTAGAGAACTGTCGGCTTATAAAAAAATAAAAGATGCGGCCTACGATGGGCCTGGCTTTGGCCCTGTGAAAGAAAAAATAAGACTTAGCCTACTTGCTGAACAGGGACACCTATGTGCCTATTGTATGAAGCGCATTAACGAAAATGAAATGAAGATTGAACATTGGGCTTGCCAACATGAAAATAGTGACAAGCAACTTGATTATAAGAATTTGTTGGCTTGTTGTAAGGGGCATGAAGGTTCCGCACTTAAAGAGCAAACATGTGACACTCGTAAAGGTGGAAGGGATTTAAAACTTTCTCCTGCGACTCCCACACATAGGATCAATAACCTAATTAATTATGACAATCAAGGAACAATTAAATCCAATGATATTGACTTTAACAACCAGTTAAACGACATACTTAACCTGAACACCAGTAGACTTAAAAGCAATAGACTCGGAGTGCTTGATAAAATAAAAGAAATCCTTCATGAAAATAGAGATAAGAGAAAAGTTAATGAAATACAAAAATTATTAGATATTTACACTCAAAAAAGCAGCAAAGGAACCTACTTTGAATACTATGGTATAGTTATTAACTACCTTGAAAAAAAAATTTCTAGAGGATGACTGGCATCAATGTATTCAACTTGAACTTTTTAAACAACAGCACCTTTCATTTCTGGCATATTGGTAAGTTATGGCGCTAGTAATTAAATTTTAGCGCCAGCAACTTGGTAATCAAACTTAAGAATAATCAAACAACACTGTAGGCCTTCTTTCTTGTTATAAAGAATCCCACGTATTAATTTTTAGACAGTAACGACGTCTAAGACGATTCCCCCCTCCTCCTAACTGCCTCGTTGCCCGTCCTTTAGCATCTGGATATAAGCATCCTTTTTGGATTAGTCCAACGATCACTTGCTTGTAATCACCAATAATATTTTCCTTTAAAAACTCAGCTTTAACGGCTAAAACCTCAACACCTCCGATAGCATGAGCTATTACATTCATTTCATTCATCCTATCGACATCCCATTGACTTTTAGATGGGATATAAACATCATTTTTAAGTGCATCTTTTAGCGTTTGAGTAAACACCTCCTCTTTTAAAGGCGCTTTATAGCAGGCTTTTGCATAGCACCAAGAAATACCATACATAACATCTTCCATATTGAATGGGAATATTTTACACCTTACTGCAATAATTCCACTTGCATAAGCCAGCGCAAACCTTTTAGCCATGCGTTTTTCAAATCCATTCAGCCCATCAACATTATGAATTTTAAGAAACTTACGGACATGTTTATCAATCCTTTCCTTTAAAATACCCGGCGTCTTATCCAGTAGTTTTTCTAATAGTGCAGGGCCTGCCGTGCCGTGATAGCGCTGGCAATTTTCCTTAATTACTTCGGCATAATCGCTAGGCATTATCCCTTCTGGCAAAGTAGTGAAAATCCCCAAATCATTTTCACAGTCAACGGGTACATCAATAAACCTTGCCTGCTCACCTTTTTTGCGTAACATGTCCCCCTCAGCAGCATGCTGAGCAAGGCCGCTTTCTCCATTGCTGATTGCGTTAACACGCCATAAAGCTTTGTGCTTTTGAAAATTGATTGACCTCTGTTTGCCTCCCCCTGAGCCTAGTAAGTAGATCAGTTTCTGCATTTTCTGCGCGGCCTCTTTCTTGTTTTTATCCAACAATCCGAGTTCATCCAATATGAGCAGGCTATGATTTCTTGACTCAGCAAGTTCTTCGAACGCAGTTTCTGTAAGATTCCAATCACAAATATATTCGTCGTTACTAATAACTGAAGCGGCAACAAGCAGAGCTGTGGTTTTCCCTCTCGAACTGTCCCCATAGAGATGGAACCCACCCGACTCAAAGTCCGTAAAATTGATGCAATACCCTGCTATTGCACTGCACAACGCAAGCATAATATATGGACTGTGCAATGCACATGGTGCGACATTAGTCTGCCATTGCTTCAAAGTACCTTTTGGATTTTCGGTATTTTTAAATGCCTGTGAATCGGGATGAGGCATCGGAGGATGCTCAAGGTACTCACCGAATACTTCCCCACTGCCCGTCAGATAGCATTGCGAACCGTCAACGTTCACAAATCCCGGCCTCATACATAATGTAACCCGCCCTTTAGGAAGGCTCCTGAGATGGTTTACGATCTGCTTAAAATCACTTTCTGAAACATCCAAGCTAAGACCAGCATCCGTGAGGAACTCACGTAGCTTGCGCATATCATTTACCAAACTGGAGGGTATTAGTTTCTTAACCCACTTACCGCTATGGCAGTTTTTAATCTTAATTAGCCGATGTGCTCGCTGATGTCCCTGCGCATCAGACAAAGCTAATAAACGCACAGGTAATTTTTTCATTTTAATCATGGAATTTCTCCTCAAGCTCTTCTAAAACTGAAGGCCCAATCACACAATCACTAAATCACCACGCTATACGTCAGCTTTTAGCGTGAAGTGAAATTCATGGCGGGAAACTATTCAGTGTTGCCCACCACATATGCTCAACTCATGCTCCCAATGCACCTAGCAGCTACATTGAGGGTATACTTATGAGTAATCGCTTTGCCCAACTTGGACATTTACAGCGAACGTGAGCATCCCATCGCTTAAGCGATCAAGCTTCACAAGTGATTTGGCGTAAACGCCTGCACTCTTGATTCGCCGAGGTTTTTTACTCTTCTTGAGCTTGTTTTCTGCGTTGAGAAACCATGGATACTCCATCCAGATGCCAGTTATGCAATAACTCATTTGACGCTCAACATTCGTGATTACATCAATACGCATCGGCCGATTGCGCTTGCCTTCACGCGCAAGAAGGTTCTTTTTCCGCAACATGTACTGCCTCACCATTTCCAGCTTCTCTGGTTCATTTGGCATAAGTAAATGCAAATGAGGTAACCAATGGCTCTGCTTCTTATCGTGGGTAAAGTTGTGGTAATCCATCTCGAAGCCACCGATGATCGGTGACTTGAAGCCTATCCGTTGCATCACCTTTAGTACGCGTTGTTTCAACTTGCTGTATTCCCAATAGAGGAGTTCTGATGTTGAATGTTTATCCGCATAGAACACCAGTGTTACCGCTACATAGTCTTCTTGATGCGCTTTGATGTAGGGCACCCACTTCTGCATAAACCTCAGCCTGCGATATAGGTGACATAAGCTGCACGCCATACTTCCGCACGGTTCTTCCGGGCTACAGTTCTCCAATTTGTTCGCTACGTGAATGCACTCCTCGTGAGCTTTGGGCATACCGAACTTACGCAATGCTTTCACTCGTATGGCGTTTTCAGCCAAGGTCTGATCGACAGTCTCAAACCCAGGCATAGCCTTGCTGATAGCTTTAGCCACTTTTTCAAGCTCAGGGAATACCGATTTGTAGTTCGTGTAATGTGGTCGTTGCATCTTATTCCCCCTTAACCGGCATACGGCTGGTAATCCAAGCGTCAATATCTTCTGAGAGCCACCCTACAGCCCGCCCTTGTGGTGAAAGCCTCAATTGAGATGGGAAGCAACCAACGGATATATAACGATAAAGTGTCGCGTTTGATATGCCGCAACGGTGTAGAACTTCTGACTTTTTGATAATTCGGTTGGTCATTTGATGACTCCAGTAGTGAATGGAGTCAGCTCTTTAAAAGCCTCAACAAAATGAAGAAGAAAGCAGGTTGTCAAATCGGCATGGATCAATATAAGCAATTGAAATTACTGATTTAAAAAAAATCATATTTTTTTATTTTTGTTGAGCCTCATTATGATATGTTGAGCCTCAATAACCTCTCTGGGTAAGGAAACATCTAATGCCTGCTAAGAAACAGCCTCCAACGAAAAAGACGCTCATAGCTCCTAGCGATAAGCCGAGTGCAGTAAGCCGCAGGACAAAAAATCAGCTTTATGCGCAAGTGGGTATCAAGGAACAGAAGGTATTTCTGGGAAAGGATGCGCTTGATAAATTGAGGTTCCTTTTAAACCTCCAATATAGCCACGAAGATGATGTTGATGACCGGGACCCGCTAGTGTTGGGGGATGTGCTGAGTTACTGCATTAACACCTGCTATAACTTAAAGTCTTTCAAGGCTGAGAGAACCAGTAATGCCCCAAAAGCAATAACGGCGGCTAAGACTCCACAAGGTCAGCGCCTCTATCGTTACCATCAGATGGCAAAAATCACCGATGCCTCAGAGCTGTCGAAAACCTTCAATGCTTGCGATAAGCGCGGTAAACCCTATTTTCCTCACACAGATGATGTCGCTGCGCACTTCGATTGGGGCGATGATTTTAGCGAAATGCCGGATGCTGAAGAGTCAGAGTGCAGTGATAATGAGGACAAAGATGAATGGCTGGCACATGAAATCCAGAAGCTGCGTGATGCTAAAGCAGTAAGGAAATGCATTAAGAAATGGAATGAAGAGGCCTTTCCGACTAAGAATGAGCAGCCCGTGTCAGTGGACGAAGTTGGGGTAACCCCGAAATTAAAAAAGCCAAAAGTGAATAAGATTTCAAGTGATCCAGCTGACGATGATTTTCCTGATTTTTGATTTATGCGCAAAAACACGGGCGTTCATGGCAACGCCTTGCTCCCCAAGGGCTCTGTAAGAGAGTAATGCTATATTTCATGTTTTTTGCTGACACAGTGGAAACATCACATTTGCCCGCATAACATGAGCGAAGGCCTTGGTGGATAAGGGAGTGTCGTGAAAATAGCCATTGTTGGCGAGATGATCGTGAGTCGGCTGGCATTACCAGCATCGTAGCCGCTGTGAAGCCATAACCTTTGCTTGATCCCCTCGATGATCGTAACTGGCTGTAGTGCTGATGTCGCTATGGCCTGCCAGCTGACGTACGGTGTTGATATCCACGCCCTGTTCCAGCAAACGGGTGATGAAGGTGCGCCGCATATCATGCGGGGTAAAACGTGCTATGCCTGCCGTTTGCTGTAACTCAGCCAGGATACCCGTTAACCCGGTTGTTGTCAGAGGCTGGCTGGCGACCTTACCGTTGCGCTGGATACGGTTGAACAGTGCGCTGTCAGCTTCATCTGCGCCAACTTTCAGCCACGCGCGGATAGCCTTATCCACTGCATCCGCTACGTGAATTTCACGGTATTTGCGCCCCTTTCCTTGCCTCACTGTCAGAATGCCATTGTTATAGTCCCGGCGTTCAAGTTTGACCAGTTCCCCGGCCCGCAGGCCCGTTCCGCAAAGTGTCAGCACAATAGCGGCATCACGGTAGCGCCGTATCGGTTGCGGATGCTGTTTTGCGGCCTGAATCAGCGCGCGGATTTCCTGCCTGTCCAGCGCCCTTCCCTTGCGCTGGATATCGCCGCTCACGTGCTTTACTGACCGGATACGTGCCAGCGTTTCGGCATTCATACAATTGAGGTTAAAGGCCGTCTGCGCCACGCCCCGCAGTGCTGATAACGCCATGTTCACCGACGACACGGCGTAACCGTCATCCAGCAGTGCCGCTCGTACTTTAGCGACGGCAGCGTAGTTAAGTTGTTCCCACGGGTAGTTATCTGCACCCACACCGCGTTTAAGTATGCCGGCACTGCGGTTTAACAGGCTGGTGATACCTCTGCGCCCCGAGGGAGCCAGACCGGCAATATACGCATCAAACACGGTTGTTTGTACCACCGAAACGACCTGACGCAACGCAGCCCCGCTCATGCGCGTAACCCGCAATAACGTACATTAAACCAAGTAACTGCTCGCATCAGACCAGCCCTCGTTCAGCCATCGAAACTGTTTCAACGCCAGCAACGATAAAGTGATCCAACAACCGTACGTCCAGCATCTCCAGCAGCCCCTTTAGCTTTTTAGTCAGATTGATATCACTTCGGCTGGGTTCCGGCTCGCCGCTGGGGTGGTTGTGAACGAGAATTGCTGCGGCGGCGTTGTGTTTCAGTACAAGCTTGATTACTTCGCGGGGGTGAACGCTGACCGTATTCAATGTACCCCTGAACAAAGTTTCCCGATGTAACAGCTGATTCTGATTATTGAGCAAGATTATGCCAAACTCTTCATGTTCAAGCGGTGCCAACTCAACCATTACACACCGCCTGACATCATCAGGACAGGATAGCTGAACGCCATACTGATAATACCTGCTGATAATGTCGCGCGCCTTATCAAGGATGCGGGTTTCACGTTGGTTAAACATCGTCATGTCAGAACTCCCGTTCAATAAAATAGATAGCATCTGCAAATAGCTGGCGGCGAGTCAGACCAATGCGCAGTGAGAAGGCTTTACGTGGCATAGTGGTGCGCCCGTTACTGTCGAAGAACCAGAGAGTTTCCTCGTCCATTTTGACCAGAAGTGACCAATGAAACTGATCGCTGAGAAGGATGAGGCGGGAATGGTCAGTGACGTCCAGAAACCGCTGCATTTCCCTGAAAAGTCGTCCGTCTGCCAGCCCCTTCTTTCCAGCAAAGGGTTTGGTTATTTCAACCGGGAACTGACGGCTGTAATGTCCTTTCTGCAAAACCTGAGCCATCAGCCAGTCGAGGCGATCTTCCTCAATACCTTCGGTCAGCCATTCATTTAAAGGCCAACGCAGCTGATAGGTCTGAGTAAGTCGGTTCATTAGTGGGCGTCGCTTAACCTTCCCGTCATATAACCAGCTCAGCATATTAACCAAGCAATAAGCACCGCAAAGGCTGTCCAGTTCTCCCTGTTGAGACGCACGTATCCCTCTGTTTGCAGTCACAGATAATGTCTCCGTTGTATTTAATGATTAATCAGTGCGGTGGGATTAGCTTTCCCAACTGACGGTGAGCGAGTAGGCCTTCAGAAAGTGATAGTGGACAAAGTTACGCTGCCATAGCTCAAAAATGTCGCGCCCTTCTCCTGGATGTAAGTCACCAACGAAAGACAGGAATACATAACGCTGGCTCCAGCTAAAGTCAATATCTTTTTCAAGCTCAGGGTAAAGCCCCATATATTTGAAGTCGGTGATGTAATCGAAATACCATTCATCGTTTCTGGACGTCAGTCTTATCTCTACAGGATGATACCCACCGTTTTCGGCACTGTAATTGAAATCTTTGAATAATAAAGTGACTGCCCGAACATTGGGACTGGTGGGTGGCCTCCTAGATATCTCTTTAAATATAATATTAATTAACTCCTGACTTACGGGCATAGAAAGCCCTTCCTGACGGATAATATCCATGCTCGTCTATTCCGGTAAATATATAATGGGTTAATAACAACATTGCAACTCACTACCCCCCATTTTTAACGCTTAAATGATAAGCGTCCGCCCGACAGAAGGGATATAGAATGAAGTGACACATTGGTTATTAATTTGGTGTATCAGTGACTGAGTAACATTACACTATCCAGTAATGACATTTTACCAGGAATAAAAATCAAGAGCAAATAGTTTCACCAAGGAACTAATTTTATTTTGTGAATTCATCAAGGAATATAATCAAAATTTTCTTTTTATCATGATCGAGTTTCATCCAAACTTGATCGAGTCGTTGCTTTAGTTCCATATCATGGCCTGTCAAATACTTCGGTTGCATTTCGTCAAAGTTGAAATTATCCATACAGTCTATAAAGAACCAACTTATCGGTGTCTTTAAAGCAACCGCAATTGTGATCAAATGAGCAATATTGATCTTATTCGTCCCGCGCTCATAACGAGAAAGCTGTTGCTGCGAAATATCAATAGACTCCGCCAGCTCAGCTGCGGTTAATCCTGCCTCCTTACGTCTGGCCTGAATACGCTGTCCTACCAGCTTATCCGCTGAGTCTGCCACGAGCTTAACCATTACATGATCTCCAGTACGTCCATAAAAGGAAGTCTGGGGCCTTTTTACACTTGCATGAACATCACTAATGGACATAAAATCACTAAAAATTCCTTTTATAGACCTGGTGTGGAAAAATTTGCTGATCAGGTCTTTAACGTAGCTTGTAACCCACGGGTTGATAGGTGGCTGGTTAGGGAGAGCATTGTGGCAACCACCATTAGTGAAATAACTGACTGCTTTGAGTACTTTTTCAGCTCCCTTTACCGGCGCGAATTTGTCAAAACATTGCGTCTGAATGAATGTAACGAGCGTGAACTACTGCCATTAGTTCGTTGCTATTTACTGGGCTGGTTTGCGGATAACCTCTCGCCGGAAGTAAAAAGCAAACTACCAAGATCGGTATCCGGTCATGGGCTCATTGATTTTGTCATTGACGATGTGGCCGTTGAGTTTGCCGTCCGTAAGCCAACAGCAGCTCGTTCTAATGTCTCCGCAACCGTTAATAGCACTGAGGTGAAGAAATTAATGAAGCACGACGGCAAAGCTCTGCTTGTCCTGTTTGACTTCTCTATCACACCCTACTCGGAAGCTCAGATTGAGGCTTTTCGCGACTGGCCTTCTCTCGGTCGTGGCAATCATAAAAAGTCAGCGTTTAATGTCGCCTATTTTTATGTAGAAAAACGTAGACCACTCACATTCGGTAAAATCACCAAAAATATTCGTATTAATTGACAAGGAAAAACGATGAAAAGAGTCATTTTAGCCACACTGATATTTAGCACATCTACACTGGTTAACGCTGCGGAATACGTTAAAAAGAATGGATATCTGGAAATAACGAATCATAAAGAGTCTGCCGAGTTTTCAATTAACTCATCAACACCGGATGGCTCAGGAGTATGCAACATGGAAGGGAATGCAAGTGCAATTTCAGCCAGCACGGGGCAAAGAAAACGCTGGCTTTGGAATGATTCGTCAAACCAGTGTGTAGCTGTTATCAGTGAATTATCGACGGGAGGAGCGACAGTTATGACTAAAGGGTGCGAGGATTACTGCGGGAGTTCAGCGACAGGCACTATGGATGGAGTGTATAAACCAAAATGAAAGACAGCCAGAGCATATCCCCTGACAGAATCAAAATTACAGAAACAATCAAGAACGAAAATGATGCACCCACCGACCTCCTGTATGAACAGACCCTTGAGTTAATTTTTAATGAAGGATTGAAAGTCGTCAAAGTAAGTACTGTACAGCATCATTTTAGAATAAGTTACAATCGGGCCGCTAATATTCTTGAGAAAATCAGAAATTCAAATTAAGACCATGATTAAAAACACAAGAGAAAACCACATGTTTAAAATACTCATTAGTTTAGTTATTGCTTTTATTCTCTCTGGGTGCAACGAAGACACACCTAAATGCAGTAGTACTGATGCAAAGAACTTAGTTATTGATATCTCCCGCAAGGAGATTGAAAAATCATTAAAACTGGATGCGGACGTGTTAATTTCCGTAAACAACGTCAGAACACTAAGTCACGACTCAAAGTTAGATGTGTATCAGTGTGCAGCTGATCTGACATTCACTAAACCAGATTTAAAGCAGGACATTCCCATCACTTATAGAATTCAAAAGACGGATGAAGGTAAAGGCCAGTTCTATATCAATGTTTATGGTTTATAGTTCCTGCATCCCTTATTTAAACTTAGTTAACATGCCATAACGGCAGAAACGTAATGAATTAATCATACACTCGGATATAGCGAGTGTATGATCTAAGCAAGAAATCGAAACTCACATTAATTATTGAAAAAAAAGTATCCCATAGCTAACTGTCTAATCGTTCTTCCGGAATTTGTAGTGGTTTACTGAATTTGGCCACCTGAAAAGAGGTGATATGCTTGCCTCAGAACAATACAGGTGTCCCAATTAAAAAAAGAAATTTCAGTGCAGAGTTCAAACGCGAATCAGCCCAACTTGTTGTCGATCAGGTTTACACCGTTGCTGAAGCGGCTAAAGCGATGGATATCGGACTATCTGCCATGACGCGCTGGGTTAAACAGTTGCGTTCACTTTGCAACTATGGGGTCAATTTGTTCATTTTTGATGGAAAAAATCGTAAATGGAGAAGTTTTAAAATAACTGAATCAAAAGGAGCATGCAGTACGGCCGTTGAGTCCTGGCAATGAGGTCCTCGCCTGCTAAATCAGAACTATTTTCACTCTTCAGGTACAACGGAGGACGATACTCTGCCCTCTTTATCAAAAGTTGGACGTCGCTATAACGTCCAGCTGTTCGACACCACTTCTGCCTGCTTCAAAATCAGCTCTACGGCACCCGGCGTTTTATCTGGCGGATACTTATACTTACGCAAGGTCTGACGTACCAGAATACGCAACCGCGCACGCACGCTTTCACGTACCTGCCAGTCGACAGTGGTGGATTTACGCAGTTGCCGTGTGACCTCGATGGCCAGCTTCCTGAGCGTCTCGTCGCCAAGTTCACGCACCGCGCTTTCATTTTCGGCCAGCGCGTCATAGAAAGCGATTTCATCCGGGTTCAAGCCCAGCGCATCATCGCGCGCCATCGCTTCCTGGAACGCTTTCGCCATCTCAATCAGCTCTTCAATCACCTGCGCGGTTTCAATAGCGCGGTTATTGTATTTGAGCAGAACCGCTTTCAGGCGGTCAGAGTATTTCTTCTGCTGTACCACGTTGTTACCAGAACGGGCATGAATGCCGTCATTGAGCAGTTTTTCCAGCAGTTCCACCGCCAGATTACGCTGCGGCATTTCCCGTACTTCTTCCAGAAACTCTTCCGACAACAGGCCGATATTGGGTTTATCCAGCCCGGCCAGCGCGAAGACATCCTCAACTCCAGTCGCAATAACCGCGTTATCAAGGATCTTACTCAGCAGAGAATTTTTTTCTGACTGGCTAAATTTTTCCTTGGGATCAAGCTTGATAAGCCCCACTCTTACCGCCGAGAGGAATGCGAATTCTTCCTGTAAGGATTTCGCCTCATCCAAGGTATTACACAATGACCAAGCTTTACTCATCGCCAATGAAACGTCGAGATAACGTTTTTTACCGTCATCCAGACCCAGAATGTAGTTCGCCGCATCGCGCAAGAACGCCAACGGATCGCGAGAAAAGCCCACGTAGCTAAAGCCTGGTTTTCCTGCCGAGGGCGCAAACATCCCGTGAATGATGTCGATTTTTTCCAACAGGACGGCAAAGGCTTCCCGCGCATCAACCGTGGTCTGCCCTTTTCCTTTTGAGTCGGTATAGGTTTTCAGCGCCTGCTTCAGCTCGTTCGCAATACCGATATAATCCACCACCAGCCCACCGGGCTTATCCCTGAATACGCGGTTAACACGTGCAATGGCCTGCATCAGGTTATGGCCACGCATCGGTTTGTCGATATACATGGTGTGGCAGCATGGCGCATCAAATCCGGTCAGCCACATATCACGGACGATCACCAGTTTCAGGGGATCGTTCAAATCTTTAAAGCGAGCTTCAAGGCGCTTTTTGGTCTGCTTGTTGTAGATGTGCGCCTGGAGAGGGTCTTTATCCGATGCTGAGCCGGTCATGATGACTTTGATTGCCCCTTGTTCGACATCTTCACTATGCCACTCCGGGCGAATTGCCACGATGGCCTTGTAGAACTTCACGCAGATATCGCGGCTCATGGCGACAATCATAGCCTTGCCATTCATGGCTGCGTTACGAGTTTCAAAGTGCTGAACCAAGTCAGCGGCAACTTGCTCAATACGTGGCTCAGAACCCACCAGCTTTTCCAGACGGCTCCAGTCACCTTTGGTTTTCTCTTGCTGGCCGGTCTCTTCATCTTCCACCAGCTCATCCACCTGATCGGAGAGCGTTTCCAGCTCCTCATGATTCAGGTCGAGTTTTGCCAGTCGGGATTCGTAGTAAATCGGCACCGTCGCGCCGTCATCCACAGCATCCTGGATGTCGTAGATAGAGACGTAATCACCAAACACCGCGCGAGTATCTTTATCTTCAGACGCTATCGGCGTACCGGTAAAGCCCATAAACGAGGCGTTCGGCAGCGCATCGCGCATGTGTTTGGCATAACCGTATTTATAGACACCAGTTTGTCTGTCCAGCGTGGCGCTCAGGCCATATTGGCTGCGGTGCGCTTCATCGGAAATCACCACGATGTTGCTGCGTGCGTTAAGTGCAGGATGGCTCTGCTCATTGTCCAACGGCGCAAATTTCTGCACGGTAGTAAAAATAATACCGCCGGATTCGCGGGCATTGAGCAGCTCGCGCAACTCGTCGCGGTCGTTGGCCTGTAACGGCGTTTGTTTCAGTAAATCTTGCGCTTGGCAGAAGGTGGCGTAGAGCTGCCCGTCGAGATCGTTACGGTCAGTCACTACCACGATGGTCGGGTTGTTCATCTCTGCCTGTTGCAGCAGTTTCCCGGCGTAACAGCACATGGAGATACTTTTACCGGAACCTTGGGTATGCCACACCACGCCCGCTTTTTTACTGCCGGGCTGGATGTTACTGCGCAACGGCAGATGTTTTCCGGTAGACGCCACAATAGTGGCCGCGACAGCTTCACGGACCGCATGGAACTGGTGATAAGCGGCAATTTTCTTGATCAGCCGTTTACCGTCATTTTCAAACAACACAAAGTAGCGAATGTAATCGAGCAGCAGTTCCCGGTTAAAGAAACCCTGCACCACGGTTTTAAGCTGCCAGTCGAACTGCGGCTTGTCGTCTTCGTTAGCCACGGTTTTCCACGGCAGGAAGCGTTCTTCATCAGCGGTCAGCGAGCCGATACGCGCATTCTGCCCGTCGCTCACCACCAGCGCTTCGTTGCAGATAAAAAGGTCGCTGAGTTCGTTTTTATAGGTCTGTAGCTGGTTAAACGCAGCCCAGATATCGGCATTGGCATCAATTGGGCTTTTCAGCTCAATCACCGCCACGGGCAGGCCGTTGATATAGCCAATAATATCCGGGCGACGGACCTGTTTTATCCCCTGAATAGCCACCTGGTTCACGACCATAAAGCGGTTATTGCCAGGATGGTTAAAATCCATCAGCAGCGCTTTATCGTGAACCGTCTTATCTTCGCGTTTGTACTCTACGGGCACACCGTCGAGTAGCAAGTGGTGAAAGGCCTTATTGCTAACGACCAGATCCGGGCTTTCGGGACGGGTAATACGCAGTATCACCTCTTCCAGTACGGAAACAGGGAGATGGGGATTGATGGTTTGAAGCTGCTCCAGCATTACCGGGCGCAGAAACACATCATGAAATGAGGCACGGAGCGGGTTGTCGCCATCTGGCGCGATATCTGGCCCGTGCAGCACTTCCCAGCCCTGTTCAGCAAACCATTTCTGGCATTGCTGCTCTAAATCGTCTTCGCTCAGCATCAGGCTTCCTCTGTCTCTGTTTCTTCCGTTTCATCCGGCGCGTTAGAAATATCTTTAAGCGCCATATTCAGTGGGGCAATAAATGGCTCGAGCGCTATTTCAAACGCCGCCAGGTTTTTCAGCAACCAGTCGATCATCGCTGGCCAGTTGCTCTCATCGAGGCTGGTAGCAGGCGTGGCAAAAGAGATTCGGCACGATTTTTTGCCCGGCAACGGTTCCCACTTCAGTTCATGACCAAACGAGTTCTCGATTAGCGCTTTGTGTTCATAGAGCCAGTTGAACGCAAAGGTATTGCTCTCAGCCGAAGATTTGGCAATCCACAGCTCAACACGAATCTCTTTTTTGCTGAAAATCAGGTTATACGATACCGCGCTAATACCAGACCCGGCACTGAGCCAGTGGTCGGTCGAGGGGCTAATATTGTTGTACAACGTACACTGGCTGGCTTTGAGGCGTTCCAGCGCTTTGGTCCAGAAGGCCTTGCGCAGATAATGCCGGGTTTTCAGTTCGCCGCTGGTGGACTGCTCTTCCGCTTCTTTCTGTGCCATGCCAATCATGAAAGATTCGGCTTCAGGTGTGGGGATCACCTGGCGAATATCAACAAACACATCGTCGTTGAATTTGTAGGGCTTAACCTTAAAGCACTGCACCCGCAGGCCAAACTGCATCAGCCACAGCGCGGTGTTGGTCACTTCTTTGCGGAAGCTGGCCGCCACCATCATCACCCGCTGCGTGCGGCTCAGGTTGATTTGCACTTCATCGAGGCTCTCGCACTCCAGGAACTCCGCCATCACCTCTGCCGCCGGACGGGTTTCTTCCGGTTCGTATTTGTCGAGATAGAGCTGGAAGATATCGAGGATCTGATCTTTGCGCAGATTGGCGCAGTAACCGGCATATTTCAGCGCTTGCCACACCACATCGCGCCCGGAATCATCAAGCTTGTTTTCGATGATCACCAGATTGCGCTGTTTGTCGATCGCCAGCAGGTCGAGGCGCTCTTTGGTGTCGTCAAAACCGGCAAACTCTTTCTGGATAATCAGCAGTTCGTCGTCATTATCGCGGGTCAACGCCTGCGGGTTCTTCGCCAACCACTCCTGCAGGTGATAGCGCTCGGTAAAACCGAGGCTGCTGAAAGACACCTCTTGCAGGGAGTGCAGGCTGTTGGTCGGTGCATCGACTTTATACATTTTCCGCCTCGCTTACCGCCTGCTCGGCGTCCGGCAGGGTGATTTCGCCGGAGAGGAGTTTGGGGAGAAGGGTGTCTCGTATACAAGATAAGCTGTTAATTGTTAGCTCATTGGCCTTAATTGCATCTAAATAGGACAGTGCAAGTACGCTAAACCTATTGACTATTTTACATTCAGGCAGCACTGCCAAATGCTCTCGTAGAATATCTGTTTTTAGATTTGTAAACACACTCCCATTGCCTTTTGCAACCAGCTCGCGCCTAATTTTCAAAAAAAGAAAATATAAATAAGTGTCCGTATAGTTCGATATTCTAGGAAAATAAAGCCAGCCATCATGGATGCAAGCATCCAATTGGAGAAATTTTGGCAACCCTGGCGTTGCGCTGTTGCTCAGAATTAATTCGCCTTTGCGTAGATAAACAGTCTTCTTTAATCCTTCTTCTTTAATGAACTGTGATGTTTTGAACAAAAATGGACTGATTGAAGCAGTGGCATCAGCTATTTTAACCCACGGATACCCTGTTGGTCTGATGAAATCGTTGATCGGACGAGGGGATCCCCCCCTTTTAATTTCTAAACTATCTCCAAGTGGTTTTACTAACCACCCCTCCGGAATCGCCCCCAGTTCACTCTCCTGCATCGCAGACGGAAACAGCTCTGCCGTGGCTTTTAACTCGGCATATTGCTCAGGGTATTCACGCTCAAAAACCGCCAACGCATCGGCATTTTTCCCAGAAATCGCCGTCATCGCCGCAAAGGTCGCGTCTTCCTGCGAACCGCCCACTTCCAGCACAGCAATTTTTGCTTTTACCGGTTCAAAATCAACAAACCAGCTTTTGAACAATGCTTGCGCCATTTGCTCTAAGGTTTGATTTATTTCAGTATTTTTAGATAACTTAATATCAATTGCACTTAAAATTTTAATTATTTTTTTTTGTGAATGTATATCAGGTATTTCAATTTTGAAAGAAGGCATCTCTTTGATTGAAAGACGATCAGTAGTACTACCGTGGATCGTTTTTTCTCTAATTACATCCTGAAATGCTGGAGATAAATAAGCATATAGCAAATACTGAGGTAATACCTTATTTTGTTTGGCTCTCAGTAATCCCATACGTCTACCTAAACAGCAACGTAGCCCTTCAGGAATAATTGATGCTTCACCAATTTTTGTTTCATAAGAAAAAACGACATCTCCGGCTTGAGGTGTTACTCTACGCGTCCATTTAGCAAAATCGTCGTCGGAAATGAAGGATGACTTTTCCAAGTTCAACCTGCCATTTTCTATAGAAGAAATACTTAAAAAAATAGCATTCCCTTTCTCTAGTTTCTTGGGCGTTGCATGGGGGCCATCATAAATCTCTGCAATTTCATTAAGAGAATAAGTTAGATTAAATCTCATAACCGAGCCCCACTAAATTTGCTTTAATTTGTGCTTCCAGTTTGGCGCTATCTTCTAATTGTTCTTTTAGCTGCACAGTTAATCGTTCCATCTTTTCAGCCAATGGCTCATCATCTTCATCTTGTTCAACCGCACCAACATAGCGTCCTGGAGTCAAGACAAAATCGTTTTTCTTTATATCGTCTAGTGTGGCTGCAAAACAGAAACCGGCCTCATCTTCATAATCTTTATCTGTCTGCCAGGCATGAAAAGCATCGGTAATCTTGCGTATATCATCCGTCGAAAAGTCACGTAATACGCGATCTTTCATAAACCCAATCTGGCGAGCATCAATAAACAACACTTCACCTTTACGATGTGCCTTACCGTTACCGCCTGATTTGTCCTTAGTCAGAAGCCAAATACAGGCGGGAATCTGAGTGTTAGTGAAGAGTTGACCCGGCAAAGCTACCATACATTCAACCAGGTCAGCCTCGATAATTTGACGGCGTATATCACCTTCAGTATTACTGTTGGAGCTCATCGAACCGTTGGCCAGCAGCAGTGCCATTGAGCCTTTTGGCGCAAGGTGATGGATCATGTGCTGCATCCAGGCGAAGTTGGCGTTGCCTTGGGGCGGAGTGCCATATTTCCAGCGCACGTCGTTTTCCAGCTTCGCGTTCCACCACTCTTTCATGTTGAATGGCGGGTTAGCCATCACGAAGTCGGCGCGCAGATCCGGGTGCTGATCGTCGAGCAGGGTATCGGCGTTTTTGCCACCAAAATTAAAGTCAATGCCGCGAATGGCCATATTCATCGCCGCCAGTTTCCAGGTGGTTGGATTGGACTCCTGGCCGTAAACAGAAATATTGCGCTTCTGCTCGGCGGCGTTGTAGTGCTTCTCGCCCGCGTGCTCTTCAATAAAACGGTCGCTGGAAACAAAGAACCCGCCGGAGCCCATCGCCGGGTCATACACACGGCCGATGTAGGGCTGTAAGCACTCAACAATTAGGGTGACGATGCTTTTTGGCGTGTAGTACTGGCCGCCCTGCTTGCCTTCCGCCAGCGCGAACTGGCCGAGGAAATATTCGTAAACGTGACCGAGAATATCTTTGCTCTTTAAGCTGAGTTTCTCGCCGTTATATTCAGGGTTGCTGAAGTTAGCATCAGAGAAAGTGTTAATCAGCCCGGTCAGCACCTCGTTGCCAAGTTGGTACTGACTGATGCGGTTTAGAATACCTTTAAGTTTCGGGTTGGTTTTTTCAATTTCATCCAGCGCGTTGTCTACCAGCCAGGACACGGAGCGTAGTTTGACCTCCAGTCCGGTGGTATCATCCACCCACAACACCGTGCCGGTCGGCAGCATGGCTTTGTTTTTCAGCGTTTCCCAACGGGCAGCTTTCGGCACCCAGAAAACATTGTTCTCGACGTAGTAATCTTCAACTTCCAACTCGTCCCGGATAGCCTGGCCGTATTCTTCATCTGAGTCGTAACCATCACGCGACATGGCGTAGATGTTGTCAGGGTTGCCGACATCGCGGAACAGGGTGATCAGCTCTTGCTGGCGGGCCTCAAAGGCATCTGAAACATACTTCAGAAAGATGAGCCCCAGTACCACATGCTTGTAGTTGGCGGCATCCATATTGGCGCGCAGCTTGTCAGCGGCCTTCCAGAATTTGTTATCCAATTCATTAAGAAACAGTTGTTCGGCGTTGTTCATCAAAATCCTCGGGGGGAGATCGCAGCGAAAAAGCAGCCATGCCTCATCGCAGATTCGGTTTTGGAATGCAGTACGCAAAATGATACCCGGAACGGGTGCGATTACAAACGATGGAGCATAAAGAAGTTTGCATTCAAGGGGTAAAAAAGAGGAAACTGGACAACCACTTTACTCATTGCCCTACTTTATATCGTTCATCCCCTGAACGTCTTTAGTCACATACCGTATCGGCCAGACAAAAGATGTATATGTGTATTAACCGACGATAATGGACTCTGAAATCACGACGTTTGAAGAAACACTAGACGATCTCCTTCAGCGTCGTCGGGCATTAGCGAGGGATATGCTGTGCTCTGCACCGGATCTAAACAGCGCTGATTTTGAGAACATTTTAAAAGGGACGTGAATGATATTATTAAATGCGACATCACTAAATATAACTCAACCTAATAGTAACAATACAAAACTATTTGCAACGATACGTTTTAATCCTGCATTAATGAGAAGTGATTCAAAATATTTATAAATATTACATACATCCATTTCCTAAACATTCTCTTTGCGTTAAATTTTTTGCACTTACACAGCGTAAAGGTTATAGTTATGAAAACGAGGCCATTTTCAATTTATTTGCTCAAAGACGGCTATAATGCAAATAATTCTTTAAAACAGGATCACGGTTTACAAAGTAATTTCCACGCGCAAAGCTTACCTGCCGGATCATCATTATTCATTTCAGATAAGATCGAAACTATACCTTGGTGGGTCGATTACTTTAACATAAGTGGAAACATCACACAAAAGAATAAAGGTGCATTAATTTTCTTACCTGTAAAGGGTAGAGTATTCGCTTTGTGTTTCGGCCATGTCTATCATAATTTATTGGATATTTCTTATGAGTATGATTTTGGTCTAAGAGTTACACTTAATAGCCTTGACCCCAAAGAATTAAAAAGTGCAGACATCGTTGATCCTGGTGCTGCCAGAAGAAAAAGAACACAACTTCCTATAACAAATGATCTTACATACCTTGACTTTGATAGCAATAGTGAAATACTGAAAAGTCTTACAGGAAAAGTTAAAGAGGAACATTCAAATTTATTTAGCAATGCCACAGGTTCTGCAAGCCTTAAAGTTGGATTGAAAACGGCTCCAGAAAAACTCAATGAAATATGTGAAAAGCTTATTGATTTATATATAAGTGATGATTACTTAGAAGCATTCCCTAACATTCAAAAAATTTCTCCAGAAAAAGATCCCGCTCGAGTTAAAGAACTAGACAACTTCTTATTGGAAAGTTTCAAAAGAAAAGATGAAAATCTAGAGCTAGCCATACCAGATATTGTTGATTATAGAGATAATATATATTGCACCTTTAAAGGAATTCATAAAACGCTTCATATATACCCCGATATCAATATTGAAAATCTATACGATTACATGGGTGATAAATTAGACAATATTACGCTGAATGACTTAAAAAAGCTATCTATGGATTTATGTAATACAGAAGGTTTAACGACGCACTCTTTTAGTGTCTACAGATGCATGATTTTCGATAAAACAATAAATAATGGTGATCAAACTAACATCTACCATATGTGCGATGGTGACTGGTATAAAGTTGATGCTGATTACTTACAAGAACTGTCAGACTATATCAATGGGAAATGTATACCATCCCCATTACCAGACTACGACCATGACATTGTTTCAGCCAACCAAACCCGCTCATACAGCGAGGCTCAATACAATTCAGCCATACCTGTTTTATTGAATGAATTCATATGCCTAGATCAAACAGACATTAGCCCTGATGGCTACTCCCAGATCGAACCATGTGATTTAATAACTTATGAAAATAATTTATGCGTTTTTTATCACATAAAAATATCTTCTCGCTCATCTCAACTTAGTCATTTATTCAACCAAGGTTCTAACTCTATTGAATTATTGCTTTCGGAACCGCAATGCAGCGTAAAATTACTTAATTTAGTAAATCAAAAAGGAAGTGCCCCCTTGACCCAATCTCTTCAAAAAGGAATAACACAAAAAGCCTTCAAAGTCATCTATGGTGTGATTACACGTAAACCGCAAGCCTTAGCCTCTGACAACTTACCTTTATTCTCAAAGATTAGCCTCAGAAGAAATTTTAAATTCCTTGAATTAATGCGAACTGATTGTAAGTTAACATTTATTAATGATGTAAGCCCTGCAAAAGAAAGTTACAGTCAGCTTCCCGAAGTTCATGTCATTGTAAACGTGAATGGCAAAAAAGTTTCCGTAATAGTTGATGATGGGCAGATCTTCGCAGCTGGCACACCTATAACAAACTGTCCCAAGGAAATTCGAGAAGCGGGACATGGTGAGAAATTTAGTGTTCATGTTAAGAAAGATGATGCAGGCAAACTAACTTCTCATCACACTTGGCAGTTTAAAAAACTCAATTAATCATTAAAAGATGCGTTTCTTCTCCAAACGCATCTTTATTAATATTATTTAGCAAGATAGCAAGCCAAAACAGCGGGATATTCGCATCAAGCAGGCGCTGAGCAACTTGTTGCAGGGAAGCACTCGTTAAACCGCAAAATTCAGCAAGGCCGATCATTCCTTCGCCCGCCAAAGCAGGCGCACTACTCACCAACTTTTCTCTATCCAATTTTTGATACTCACCCAAACATCGCTGCCAGACAGCCAATAGGACTGCGGCAATCACTCGCGCTTTTCTGATGTCGTTTGTTTCTGTTGAAGCGTGAATCTCACGCTGTCCCGTGTAGAGACGGTATCGGGCGGGAACTGCAATACGGACAACATAAATACCGCTGCTACGGCGATACAGATTATCGCGTTGAGCCATCGGCTGTATGACCTCTATGTAGTAGAGGCTACGCGATTTAACTCCAAATAAATTTAATATTAATTAAATCAATAAGATATAGGTTGCTGGTACCGATAATAGGGGTCGAACCTACGACCTTCGAATTACGAAAGCAAGCCCACTCCAAAATGAGTACAATAATGAGTATGGTGAATATAAATCTGTTAATAAAAAAATAAATATCAATAAGATAAAATCAAAATCACGGTTCAACGTCTAAGCCGACTCTTTATTAGAAAAATCCACGCCCCGGCGTGGATTTTTTATTGGGCGATGTGCACGCGTTTCTTAATATCCTTGAGAAACAACGTGATGGTAAAGGTCATCATCACCAGCAGCGACCATGCTCCCCACTTCCCTACATGCACTGTTGCCCATGCGCCAATTTGGTTGGGATACTGCCACACGCCAAAGAAAGTCCCCATGTTCTCCGCCAGCCAGATGAAAAAGCCAATCAGGATAAATGCCACCAGCAGCGGCATCCGGAATGGCCGGTCATAAGGGGTGAAAATCACTTCGGATCGTGCATACAGCCCCAGCGCCACCGCCGCAATGTACCAACGGTAATCGCCAATGAAATGGTGGGTAAAGAAGTTGGCATACAAGGCCAGTGAAAGCATTACCGCATGAATAATCGGTGGATGGTGGCGGATCTTCAGATCCATTAATCGCCAGCACTGAATAATGTAACTGCCGACTGCAGCATACATAAATCCACTGAACAGCGGCACACCCGCCACCTTGCTCCATGCTGCTTCGGGATAATGCCAGGAACCAATCGCTGCCGAGGTTTTAAAGAGCTCAAGCCCAAACCCAAGCAAATGAAACAGCGTGATGGCTTTTAGTTCATCCCAGCTTTCCAGCCGTGTTGCGACCATGATGAACTGGATAGTCAGCGCAATCATCAGCAGCAGGTCATAGCGTGCGATGCCCAATAAGCCGGTGCGCGGTACGCAAAAAATGGACAGGAAAAACAGTCCCGCAAACAAACAGGCTCGCGCTTCTTTAATGCCGAACCACAGAAACTCTACAGCACAACGTTTGCTGCCGTGATAAGTCATGGCGGGAGGATGCATTAAAAATTGGTCTAAACGATTTTCCACTGATTGCTCCATGTGAAGTCATACATTCCTTTGGCCAAAATGTCTGGTCTTTGCCGACACCAGCATGCGACACTTTGACTTGCTTTGTCATTAAGAAACACTTTAAGCCATGAAAAATTTTCTCGTCATTGTGCCCGACGGCGGCATGCTGTTCGAAGCGGCGGGCATCGCCGACATCCTGATGCACGCCAATCTGCACTTGCCGGTTGGCCTCGATCAGCCGCGCTATCGTGTCAGTATCGCGACGACGCAAGCGCATCAAGTCATCCATGGCCAGTCCGGGTTGAATCTGCTGGCCGACCTCAAGTTAGCCGAACTCGATCCCCGTCAGGCCTGGGATACCATCATGATCACCGGCCGTGGCGACAGCGTGGAAGAAGGCAACATGGTGGTGGACTTTATCAAGCTGGCGGCCCCTCAGGCGCGACGCGTGGTATCGATATGCGGCGGTGCGATGCTGCTGGCGGAGGCAGGTTTACTGGATGGACGACGGGCCACTTCGCACTGGCGCCTGCTTGATACACTGCAAACGCGCTTCCCACAGGTTAAGGTTGAAGGTGGCCCGCTCTATATTCAGGATGGCGCGATCTGGACCTCAGGGGGCGTCAGTTCTGGCTTTGACCTGACGCTGGCGTTGGTTGAAGAGGATTTCGGTTTCAGCGTAGCACGCGATATCGCACAGGATATGGTGATGTATCTGCGCCGCCCCGGCGGACAGATGCAGTTCAGTCGCTACCAGCTCCAGCAAAGTGACTCTGGCCCGATTAACGCGCTACAAAGCTGGATTCGCGACCATCTGGCCGAAGACTTATCCGTTGAAAAGCTGGCCGAACATGCTGCCATGAGCCCAAGAAACTTCACCCGCGTATTTACCCGTGAAACCGGTGCGCCGCCTGCACGCTTTGTCGCGGAAGCACGTTTGGCGGCTGCACGGGAAAGGCTGGAACAGACCCGTGACACGCTAGAGCGCATTGCTGAGGAGACCGGTTTCGGCAGCAGCATCAACATGCGACGCAGTTTTGAACGCCAACTTCACCTTACACCCGGTGAATATCGCCAACGCTTTCACTGCCGAAAATTGGCGTAAAGTGATCCTTTTTTGTCGTTTACGCCATCCTGTGAACGGCCTACATTGACTGCAATCACTTCATATAAGGAGTCAATGATGATCAAGGTAGGCATTAACGGCTTTGGCCGTATCGGACGTAACGTATTCCGTGCCGCACTGGGTAGCGACGATATTGAGATTGTGGCAATCAACGATCTCACCGACAGCAAGACGCTGGCACACCTGCTGAAACATGATTCGCTGCTCGGCCGTTTACCCGCTGAAGTGGAAGCCTCTGAAGGCGAGTTGCGTATCGATGGCAAGCCAGTGCGTGTGTTCAGCGAGCGCGACCCGGCCAATATTCGCTGGCGTGATGTCGGCGTTGATATCGTGATTGAAGCCACCGGCTTCTTCACCGAACGCGACAAAGCTGCCGTGCATATCACCAGCGGTGGCGCAAAACGGGTGATTATTTCCGCGCCGGGTAAAAATGATGACTTGACGATTGTGCTGGGTGTGAACGACCAGCGCTACGATCCACAACAGCACTTCGTGGTCAGCAATGGTAGCTGCACCACGAACGGTTTAGCACCGGCAGCACAGGTGCTCAATCAGGCTTTTGGTATTGAACATGGTTTGATGAACACCACGCATGCTTACACCAACAGCCAGGTACTGCACGATCAGCCTGAAAAAGATCTGCGTGGCGCGCGTGCGGCGGCGCTGTCGATAGTACCTTACTCAAGTGGTGCCGCTAAGGCGTTGGGACGCGTGATTCCCGAGCTGGATGGTCGCCTGACCGGTTATTCACTGCGCGTGCCGGTTCCCGTGGTATCGATTGTTGATTTAACCGTGACGTTAAAACGGGATGTGACGGCTGAGGAAGTGAACAACGCATTTAAAGCCGCTGCCGCAAAAGGTCCGCTGAAAGGGATATTGGGCTACAGCGATGAACCACTGGTCTCCAGCGACTATCAGGGCGATCCGCGTTCATCGATCATTGATGGACTATCAACGCTGGTTATTGGCGGTAACCTGGTAAAAATCCTTGCCTGGTATGACAACGAGTGGGGCTTCTCCAATCGCTTAGTCGATTTAGCCCGTCTGATGGCTCAGCGCGGCCTGTAACAGTGAGGGGCGATCATCAGACCGCCCCTGATTTTATTACTTAATTCCCATCGCATCTTTCAGCGTAAAGAACAGGTCGGTCTGATCGGTGAGACCGACCACGTTCGCCGCATGCGGTCCGTAAGCTGCAATACGAATCTGCGTCCCGGTATGGCCTTGTGAATCATCTTCCGAGTTACCGTAGCTGATGGTCATCACTGCGCCATCTTTGGTATTCAGTGCCTGCGTAAGACCCGGCGCTTTGCTGCCGTTCTCGATAATCTGACTGCTGTGCGCATGATCTGCGGTCACCACTACCAGCGTATCACCGTGCTCACGGGCAAAGGCCAGTGCCTGCTGCACCGCTTCATCCAGATCGACGGTTTCACCAATCTGACCGCACGGGTTCGCAGCATGGTCCTGCTTATCGATCGATGCCCCTTCTACCTGCAGGAAGAAGCCTTTCTCATTAGTGCTCAGCAGATCGAGCGCCTTTTTGGTCATCTGCGCCAGAGTCGGTGCGGAAGCTGGACGTTCTTTGTTCACTTCGCAGGTCACCACTGGCTTATCAATATTGCCGTGATAGCTGGCTTTCGGCCCTTGCCAGCGCACCGGCATGTTGCCATCAGAGAACAGGCCCAATACCGGTTTAGTTTGATCGGCCTGCTGAATCGCATTCATGCCTTCAAGGTTATCCACCAGCTGAAAGCCTAACGCCTGAGCCTGCTCACGTAGGGTTTTACCTTGGTACTCACCGGCTTTAGCGCTTTCATTAAAGGATTTTGCGCCGCCTCCCAAGGTGACATCAGGACGGGTTTTCAGCATCTGCTCGCTGATTGATCCTTTACCGCCCTGCTCCAGCGCGTTAGTCGGACACAGCTCGCTGGTTTTTTCAGGGCCATAGCATTTACGCGACGTGACATGCGCCATCAATGCAGCAGGCGTTGCATCCTGCAGTTCAGCGGTTGACACATTACCGGTGGCTTTCCCGGCGGCTTTCGCCAGCTCAAGAATGGTGACCTGATCTTTGCCATTCACATCGACGCCAATTGCGCCATTGTAGGATTTGGTGCCGGTGGCCCACGCCGTCGCTGATGCGGCTGAATCTGTCACATAGTTGGGTTTGTGAGTTTTCTTGTCGAGGGAATAGTGCGTGTATTGCCCGGTCAGTGGCAATGCATCCAGACCGGGGAAGAATCCACCAGCCCCCATCGCCTGGTTACGAGCGGCGGTAATTTCTGAATCGCCCATGCCATCACCGATCAACAAGATGACGTTTTTAGCCGTGGTGTTCATTAATGACGCTTTCAGCGCTTCAGTTTGATCGCTGCTCAGGCGGCGCGCGCCACCGTGTTCGGTAATATCGCCAGTTGCGGCACGCGAGTATGTTGCATCATCTGCCACTGCTGACGCGGTGATTAATGAGGCCAGCAGAGAAACCGTGAAAAGAGGTATGTGTTTCATTTATAAGCATCCTTATCATTAAATATAACCAAATGTTTCCGCAGACAAGTCTGCGACAGTTTGGTGACACTTTTGTGGCGGATAGGGAATAATTTGATGACAGAAACACCACTTCGTTGAGAGTTGCAGCAAGCTGCACAGAGCTTAAGCGAATAGAAGAAAAGGAGAAAATAGGGCTTGACCGTTTTCGGGTTACTCCCTATAGTAGCGCCCCGTTGACCCAGTGCGGTTAGCGGAAAAAACGTGGTGAGATGTCCGAGTGGCTGAAGGAGCACGCCTGGAAAGTGTGTATACGGCAACGTATCGGGGGTTCGAATCCCCCTCTCACCGCCATTATTTATATGAAAGTGCCCAGTTAACAGCTGGGCATTTTTATTTGCATTTCCCGCCGATCTGAGGGGGATGAGAAGCCCCGATTGGGGTTCGACAACTGGCGTCAGCCAGTTGGAAAGCGGAGCCTGCGACGCTGCCCGTAGGGTGAGCGCAGCGAATCAATCCCCCTCTCACCGCCATTATTTATATGAAAGTGCCCAGTTAACAGCTGGGCATTTTTAATTGTATATCCCGCCGCCCACCGCTATCTCTTGAAATTGAGGTTGCTCAATTTCATCATCTGACTCCAGCGGTCAAACTTTTCACAGATTAAGAATTCGACTACAAGGCATCTCATTGTGAGCTTGTATCAGGATACGTAGTATTCGGGCGGGTGCTTGAGGCTTTCTGTCTTAAGCATGGCTGACGGCAGAAAGAAGAAAGCCCCGAGAGATTTATTCAATCAACCCGAGGCCTACCCTTAATGCCAGACAACATGAAAGGTAGCGTCTTACTCGCCGAAAGGCAAGGAGAAGCAACCATGAAGCAGCGTGAGGCGATCTTGATCGCCATCTTCTTCATCGCGGCAGTGCTGGCCGTGATATTGGTCACGAGAAAAGACCTCTGTGAGGTACGAATCCGAACCGGCCACATGGAGGTTGCTGCATTCATGGCTTACGAATCCTTGAAGTAAGAGCAACCGGCGGGAGGAGACTCCCGCCTCTCTTTTGTGTTGGCATGGCTGACCTCAATGCACCCGCCCTTTTATCTTTCATCCAGAGCCCGAAAACGCTTTTAGTTACTTCTCACCAGATGCAAAAAGTTATCTCTTACTGGGTCTTTAATCTGCGCATGCCAGGCCATGCCGGTTTGCCAGCGCGTATATTCACCCTCAAGCGATAACAACTTCACAGCTGAGGGCAGAATATGCATCACGCTGGCGGGGAGTAATGCGATGCCATCACCCGCCGCTACTAATGCCAGCAATGTCTGGATATCATCGGCGGCCGCCACTGTGCGCGGCTTAAGGTGATGAGCACAAAGATAACGCTGTGCCTGCTCCGTTAGCCCGTCACCGCGATACGGCGAGAGCTGCAACAGTTGATGGGTTTCAATTAACGTCGTGGATTCTGTAGCGCAATCGGCAGCAACCGCCAACACCAGTTGGTCTTCGCCCAGTGCCATACTGCACAAAGGCTCAGGCACTGGCAGACGCACAAATCCGACCTGAAGACGCCCTTCAATCAGTTGCTGGCACTGCACCGCTGAGGGCATATCATTCAAAAACACTTGCACGCCAGGATACAGGTTACGGAATGCCGCTACCCGCTCGGGGGCAAGTCGAAATGACGAGATGCCGAACCCAACGGTCAGCTTTCCCGCATGACCGCTTTGCAGCTCAGCGATTGACGCACAAAACTGTGTATGCCGTTCAACAATATCCTGTGCATTTGGCAACAGTTGCTCACCAGCGATGGTCAGCCTTGCGCCATTACGCCCGCGCTGAAAAAGCGTGACACCAACAAAATGCTCCAGCGTCTGGATCTGCTTAGTGAGCGCGGGTTGTGTCACACACAGTATGTCCGCGGCCGCATGATACGACCCTGTTTTGGCTAGCGTCACGAAGGCGCGCAGAAATTTAATATCCATTCCGTTTGGTTATCAAAATGCGAGATTTTGTGATTATACACGGTAGATTTCAATCTGGTGAAATAGCATCCACTTTCCCCGTCAGAGAAACCAGAATGGATAAGCACCTTCGCGTTGCCAGCGTGCAGTTTTGCCATCGCGCCAACGATAAGCAGTACAACTTAGCGGTAATGGAAGACTTTATTCTGCAAGCCGCGCAGGCAGGAACCCAGGTTCTCGCCTTCCCTGAAATGTGTATCACTGGCTACTGGCATGTTACGGATCTCTCTGCTGAAGAGGTGGAAGCGCTGGCTGAACGCAGTGATGACAGCCCCTCGCTGGCACGTATCGCAATGCTGGCTGAGAAGTACCAGATGGCAATCGGTGCTGGTTTCATTGAAAAACATCGCAATGGCCAGCTCTACAATGCCTATGCCGTGTGCATGCCGGATGGTCAGCGTCATATTCATCGCAAAATCCACGCATTTGAACATCCAGCGATTTCCCAAGGGAATGAATTCACCGTTTTCGATACACCATGGGGAGTGCGTATTGGGATTTTGATCTGCTGGGATAACAACCTGACTGATAACGTGCGCATCACCGCCCTGCTTGGTGCCGATATTTTGATTGCACCACATCAGACCGGCGGCACGCATTCACGTAGCCCCTTCGGCATGAAGCCAATTCCGATCAGTTTGTGGGAGAACCGCGAGCAGGATCCAGATGCACTGGAAGCCGCATTAGCCGGAGACAGCGGGCGCGGTTGGTTGATGCGCTGGTTGCCGTCACGCGCACACGATAATGGGCTGTTCTTATTGTTCAGCAACGGTGTTGGACTCGATAACGGCGAAATCCGTACTGGCAACGCGATGGTGATTGACCCCTATGGCCGCATTATCAATGAAACCACCACTTTCCGGGATGCGCTTGTCAGCGCCGAGTTGGATCTCTCTTTGCTCGCGATGTCGACCGGCCGACGCTGGATCCATGGCCGTCGGCCCGATCTTTATCATCTGCTGTGTGAACCGCAAGGTTATGAGCGTGATGCGCGTACCGCCCGGTTTTCGCAAGAAACGCCTTGTTTTAGATCACCAGATATAGACAAGAACACTTTCGGATAAAAATGTAATGCACTGGAGTGTAAATCTCCAGCGCAGGATAAATTAGGACGCGTTTTATATGAAAGGACTCTTACGCAATGGCATTTTAATTCTCGCCTTAGCTTCGATTCCATTAGCTGAAGCAGTAATAACACTGCCTTTTAATCTGGATGAAAGTGCACTGCCTATTGTTAAGGTCAATATCAATGGGCAGGAAGGTGAATTTATGGTGGATAGCGGATCACAATCCGCCTTTCATTTCACTCAGGCATATATGCGTCATATGCCAAATTTAAAACGTCTAAAAGAGAAGGCACGCACTACCGACCTCACTGGCAAAGTCTTTCTTAACGACAAATTTAAGTTTCATCATGTCTATGTCAACGGTATGAGCTTCGAAAACGTTGAAGGTGTCTCATTAACCCCTTGGGGTTTGACGTTGTTGCCAGACGGGAAGCGCCCTGAGCATATGGTCATCGGCTTAGGTTTGTTCAAACAGAAAGTACTGATGATGGATTATCCCCAGCAGACGTTTACCGTCGCCAATCAGTTTTCAGAGTTAAATATCATTAATGATGAGTGGTTATCGTTACCCTTAACGGTAAGTGATGAAGGGATTATAATTGATGTCACTCACAATAATGAAAATTATAAAATGATGCTGGATACCGGCGCGACAGTTTCATTGTTATGGAAAGAACGAATAAACGAAACATCTAACACCATCGACTGCCAACGCGTCATGGCTGAGATGGATAACAATAACTGCGAGGCGACTCAGGTTCATATTAAAGACACCGCACCAGGGAAATTTAACGTGAACGTCTTAGTTCTTGAAGGTGATTTTCAACATATGAAAGCGGATGGATTATTAGGGACCAACTTTCTACAGAACCATGCAGTGTTAATCGACTTCCCCAACAATCAACTCATGATTCGTTCAACTGAGCCTGGTTAACCGGGAACAAAAAAACCCGGCTTGCGCCGGGTTTTGCTTCGCTACACTCTCAATCTACTTTTATAAAGGTTAACTGTAAGCATGCAGCGTGCGCTGGCAGAGTGCCGAGCGGACGCAGTCGTCTTTGCCGAAACGCACCACGCCAATCATCTCATCTTCTTCGAAGCGCGCTAACGCATCGGCCAGACCAGATTTGACGTTAGACGGCAAGTCACACTGAGTGATATCGCCGTTGACGATAACCGTCACGTTTTCGCCTAAGCGTGTCAGGAACATCTTCATCTGTGCGGCGGTAACGTTTTGAGCCTCATCAAGGATCACCACCGCATTTTCAAAGGTACGTCCACGCATATATGCGAAGGGCGCGATCTCTACCTTAGCGATTTCGGGTCGCAGGCAGTACTGCATAAAGGAAGCGCCGAGACGTTTAACCAGAACGTCGTATACCGGTCGGAAATACGGGGCGAACTTCTCGGAAATGTCTCCGGGGAGGAAACCGAGATCCTCATCCGCCTGCAGAACCGGGCGCGTCACAATTATCCTTTCGATGTCCTTATTGATCAGGGCCTCAGCCGCTTTGGCTGCGCTAATCCAGGTTTTACCGCAACCGGCTTCACCGGTGGCGAATATCAGCTGTTTCGATTCTATGGCGTTAAGATAGTGCGCCTGAGCTTCATTTCTGGCTTCAATCGGACCACGATCGCGTGAATCACGCGCCATGCCTATTGAGTCCAACCCACCCATCTGCACCAGCGAAGTGACCGATTCTTCTTCGCGCTGACGGTGACTGCGAGAATCACTACGAACGACTCTTCTTGCTTCACGACGCGCTTTGATCACTGCTTTCTGTCTTCCCATAGTGGCACCTTACAGTTGGTTTCATTTATCGCGGCGGATCACCCGCGGCGATGACTTGAACGCTTTAGAGGTTTCGTTGGCTTCCTTGTAAGCCGAGTCTGGCCATTGAGAATAGTGTGCAACAACGACGAAGCGCTGTAGCGCACCGGTAAAGAATTGGCGTTAGTTCGGAAACGATAATTGAAAAGTGAAGAGGATACTTTGGAGGGAAGAAATCCCCCGCAGTGTACTGCGCTAGCTGAAGTGTATTTAACTGTCCATAGAAGGACCGGGTCATGCGCGAACTCCAGTGGACTTAGCCACACAACTGACAACGCTTATGAGTAAAGTGCATCATATTTGCGGTGCTTTGCAACAGTAATTTTACTTCCCGCTAAAGAAAAAGTTTTAAGCGAAGCATGAGAATTTCACACTTAAATTAAATTTAATCGCATTATCAATAGCATGGATAATTTCGCCATGGCTGAACTTTTTAGGAACATTCGGAAGCGGGTGCATCCAGAGAAAAGTTGGCAACTGGTATGATGGCGCGCCTGCGCAGCCGTCATGCTGCGCAGGCGCTGTGTATTTATTAATCAGGCTTGCAGTAAAGGCTGGCCGAGATAATGTTTTTCGTCTGGAACACCGGGTAAAACGAAAAAGTATCCGCCACCAATCGGGCGTATATATTCTTCCAGCGCTTCGCCATTCAGACGCTTCTGCACGGTGATAAAGCCTTTGGCTAAATCATGCTGATAACAGACGAACAATAGCCCCATATCTAACTGCCCTGCTCCGGTGATACCAGAAGAGTAGCTGTAACCTCGGCGCAGCATCAAACTGCTGTCGGTTGCAGGCGTACGTGGGTTGGCGAGGCGAATATGCGCATCAAGTGCAATCACATCACCATCGGGGTCTTTACTGTAATCCGGCACATCGTGTTCATTTTTCATGCCCAATGGCGCACCGGATAATTTCTCGCGGCCAAAAATGGTCTGCTGCTCGCCCAGCGGGGTGCGATCCCACATTTCAACGTGGAAACGAATAATACGCACCGCCTGATAGCTGCCACCCACCGTCCAGGCGGGCTCTTGCTGATTGGCCGTGACCCACAGCAGTTGATTCATCAGCGCATTATTGTGCGTATCTGGATTCGCGGTGCCGTCTTTGAAGCCTAAGAGGTTGATGGGCGTTTCCTGACCTTTGCTGCGTGCGGCATGGTCGGCAATAAAGCCGTCGCGACGCCAGCGCACCGCCAGCAGATCGGGGGTGTACTTGATGATGTCGCGCAGCGCGTGGATCACCGTATCCTGGGTATTGGCGCAAATCTGGATCAACAGATCGCCATGACACTGCTCGGCATCAAGCGAATCATTGGGGAAACGCGTCATGGCTTGCAGCTGCGTCGGTTTGTGGGCGCTGAGACCAAAACGCTCGTCAAACAATGAGGTACCGACTGACAAGGTGATGGTGAGGTTGTCGGGTGCAATATCGGCACCGAGAATACCGGAATCCATCGGCGGCAACTGCGGGTTAGGCACTGCTGGCGCTGGCCCACCTTTGGTCAGGAAAGCAAAGCGCGCGGTGAGTAAGCGGAATAAGCGCTCTAAATCGGTTTTATCACTGGCTAAGACGTCAAACGCCACCAGCATCATGGATGCCTGTTGCGGAGTGATAATGCCGGCTTGATGCGGGCCGAAGAAGGGTTGCGCTTGTTGGCGTGCATCGGGTGCAACCGTGCCGGGAGAGAAGCTGTCAGCCGCAGCTGCCGTATGGAACGGACAGCCGCCACTGAGGGCGGCAGCGCCGCCCAGCATGCCTAATCCCTGCAATAAACGACGACGCGACGGTTGCGCCGCGTCATTTTTATTACTCATGATTAGTCGAGACCTAAAGTACCGCGCAACAGGGAGAGATCTTCCGCCAGGGTGGTGATCGGCCCTTTCAGCGCATTACGGTCAGCAGTGGTCAGCTTCTCGTAAGACTCAAATCCATCTTTGGTGCGGTATTTGCTGAGAATGCCATCCACTTTATTGAAGTTTGCGTCAACTTTCGCCAGCAGTTGCGGGTTAGCTTTTTGTAACTGTGGACGCAGCAGATCAACGATTTTCTGTGCGCCATCGATGTTAGCCTGGAAGTCAGACAGGTCGGTGCGGCTGTAACGGTCTTCCTCGCCAGAGATTTTGCTGGCCGCCACTTCTTCAATCAGACCGGCAGCGCCACCGACCACTTTGGCTGGCGGGAATGCCAGCTCGCTGATACGGGTTTGCAGATCCAACACATCCTGGTTCAGCTTAGTGGCGAACTCTTCTGCACCTTTGGTGGTTTTGTCAGCCCACAGGATTTTTTCGATACGGTGGAAACCGGTGAATTTAGGATCTTCCGCTTTCTTCTCAAAGTCGTCTTCACGGGCATCGATGCTGCTGTCCAGATCGGAGAACAGTTCGGCAATCGGTTCAATACGCTCATAGTGCGCACGGGTTGGCGCATACAGTGCTTTGGCTTTCTCCAGATCGCCTGCTTTCACCGCATCGGTGAAGGCCTGCGTTCCCGCCACCAGCTCTTTAACTTCGCTCATCACGTAAGTTTTGTAGTCGGTGATCGGACCAGCCAGTTGCATGATGTCGGTTTTGCCTTTGGCAGCGGTTTTCGACTCACCCGATACCACCAGTTTGCCTTTCGGGTTGGTGAGCAGACCACAGGTCATGTCATATTCGCCCGCTTCGAGGTTGGCCGTCAGTTTCTGGCTGAAGCCAGGCGCGATGTTTTCACGCTCTTCCACCACCATCACCCCTTTCAGGATTTCCCACTCCAGCGCTTTCTGGCTGTTGTTTTTGATGATGAACTGGGTTTTCCCTGCCTGCACATTCAGTGACATCGGCTCGCACTGTTTGTCGGTGACGGTAACCGTGACCTGCGGGATGGATGCAGCAGAAGCGGCGCCTGAGAGAGCCAGCATAGAAATCAACAGCGCCTTGCGGCGGAAGCGAATCGTCATAGTGATATCCCTGTTACATGGAAGAACAGGCGCGCAATCGCGCCTGACTTAATTTCAGCGAGTGGTACGTGCGGCATTGGCCGTTGGGCGTGCCGGGAAGAAAAACAGCAACAGTGCAGGGATCAGGTAAATTAACCAGACCGCCACTTCACTGACGCTAGGCGTTTCCTGATAACCGAGAATGCCTTCCAGCAGCGTCCCTACTACCGAATGGGTTGAGAGCGTGTTGCTGAGGTCAAAAGCCACATCCTGGAAATGGTTCCACAGTCCGGCTTCATGGAAGGCACGAATCGCCCCCGCCGCGAGGCCAGCAGCCACGAATAGAATGAACAGGCTGGTCCAACGGAAGAAGCTGCCCAGGTTGAGGCGAATACCGCCGTAATAGAGCAACATGCCCAGCACAATAGCGGTGATTAGACCGAGCACCGCACCAATCGGCGGCGCATAGCCCACATCCTGGGTAAAGGCAGCGAGCAGGAAGAATACGGATTCCAGCCCTTCACGAGCCACCGCCAAAAAGACCATCAGCACCAGCGGGAAGCCACTTCCGCCCTGCTTTTGCAATGCCTGATCAACCGACCGTTCAAGCGTGGCTTTGATATTGCGCGAGACTTTGCGCATCCAGAACACCATGGATGTCAGGATAACTACCGCCACAACAGCCACAATGCCTTCGAACAGTTCCTGCTGTTTCTGCGGGAATTCACCGGTGGTTTCATTGATGAAGATGCCAAGGGCCAAGCAGAGCGCTGCCGCAATGAAAACACCCGCCCACATAGCAGGAAACCATTGACTGCGCTGGGTACGTTTCAGGTAACTGGCAATCAGGCTGACGATGAGCGCTGCTTCAAGACCTTCACGCAGCATAATGAGAAACGGTACGAACATCACCAACCTCTTGAATGTTAAGGAGGGTAAACCTTAGGTAAAAATACGTAAAGTGCGAACGATATCGATTATCATTACAGGGATGGAAAATACAAGTCACTTAATGAAATAATTTCTCATTTGCGGAGCGGGAGACAGAATTTCCTGGGGGCAAAATATTGCTGATGGAATTGTGTAAGGTCCAGTAAAGGCCATCCCGATCGCGAAGGAGTCATGCTTCCCTGCAGATCGGCCTCGCGATTACTCGTCCCATCCATGGGACTCGCCCGTTAACGGGCCAATGCTGCGCATTGTTCAAAAACGCTCCTGGCGTTTTTGTCCATGGCTCGGACGCTTCGCTCTTCGAGATGGCCTTTACTGACCCTCAAACACATTTATTGCGGTGAATCAGACAGCACCCTACTGAAGCCGCGCGCATTCGTCGTAGTGTTGCCATTTATGGCGACCGAAATGCGCTTGATTGGTAGGTACAACGCCATAATTGCCAAGCCTGCAAGATTCAAATCCAATAAAAAACCCGCCGTTTAACGGGCGGGTTTGCACTAAAACCGAAAAAATTACTTGGTGTTGTATTCTGCTTCAGCCGCAGCGAAACGCGCCTGCGCTTCTTCTGACGGGCCGCTGCCGATCAGGCTGAACACGACAATCGCGATGCTGGCGAAGATGAAACCAGGGATAATTTCATACAGCTCGGTGTAACCGTAGTTCTTCCACAGCAGCACGGTCAGCGCACCAATCACCATACCGGCCAGCGCGCCGTTGCGCGTCATGCGCTTCCAGCACACACCGAACAACACTACCGGACCGAAGGCGGCACCGAAGCCTGCCCACGCGTAGCTCACCAGACCCAGCACACGGTTTTCCGGATTTGCCGCCAGCGCGATAGCGATCAGCGCAATCACCAGCACCATCAAACGGCCCACCCACACCAGCTCTTTCTGGCTGGCGTTTTTACGCAGGAAGCCTTTATACAGGTCTTCGGTCAGGGCACTTGAACACACCAGCAGCTGACAGCTCAGCGTGGACATCACCGCCGCCAGAATCGCGGAGAGCAGAATACCGGCAATCCATGGGTTGAACAGAATACGCGCCAGTTCAATAAACACGCGCTCGCCATTTTGGCTGACGCCTGCGGCCTGCTCTGGATGGTTCTGGAAGTACGCGATACCAAAGAAGCCTACCGCTACCGCACCGGCCAGGCACAAAATCATCCATGTCATACCGATGCGACGTGCCGCACGAATTGAACGATGGGAGTCTGCAGCCATAAAGCGCGCCAGGATATGTGGCTGACCAAAGTAGCCTAAGCCCCAACCGAGCAGTGAGATCACCGCGACAAAATTCAGCCCTTTCAGCATGTCGAGGTTTTCGAGGCTTTTCGCTTCAATGACCGCCAGGGAATCATCCAGGCCGCCAACTGCAATAATCACAAACACCGGCGTCAGAATCAGCGCGAAGATCATCAGGCTGGCCTGGACGGTATCTGTCCAGCTCACCGCCAGGAAACCACCCACCAGCGTGTAGAGAATAGTGGCGGCCGCACCGGCCCACAGCGCGGTCTGGTAATCCATACCAAAGGTGCTTTCAAACAGACGGGCACCAGCAACTACACCCGATGCGCAGTAAATGGTGAAGAAGATGAGAATCACCACCGCGGAGATAACACGCAGCAGCTTGCTTTTATCCTCGAAACGGCTGGAGAAGAAATCTGGCAGGGTTAAGGCATTGTCATGATGTTCGGTTTGCACGCGCAGACGGCCCGCAACGATTTTCCAGTTCAGCCAGGCACCAATAGTGAGGCCGATGGCAATCCAGCTCTCAGAGATACCGGACAGGAAAATGGCACCCGGCAAGCCCATCAGCAACCAACCACTCATATCCGATGCACCTGCGGACAAGGCGGTAACAACGCTGCCTAAACTGCGGCCACCCAGAATGTAGTCATCAAAACTTTTGGTTGAACGGTAGGCAATAAACCCGATTAACACCATCCCAAGGATGTAAATTACAAAGGTCACCAACATCGGTGTACTTACACTCATACTCTCTCCACTTATTATGTAATTCATTAAGAGCAATCTTTTTCCTGGGTTATCGGAACGGGATAACCCAGGGCTTTACCGCATCCAGAGAAAGCGATTCCTCTTAAGGCGCGGTATCCTGCCGCAAAGGGGCGGCGCGCACAATGCATTTAACACAGCTGTCACACTGGTTTCACCTGACTTCGATTTTTAAATGCCAATAGGTTGCACTCACTCACACTTTTAGTTGCACCCCAATCCATTTAAAACGCAGACGGTTAAGTTGAGTTGCAACCCTGGCGAGATTCTTGCAGCAAGTTTCATGCCGATTCATTCGGTTTTAACAATTCAGGCAGTGAAAAACATGCAACTCAGGTCACATTTAACAAGGTTGCACAAAGTTGCAACTTAAGTGATAGTGCTGCCACGCTGGATTTGACGACATCATTTAGAGACGAGGAAATCATGGGAACTACCACCATGGGGGTGAAGCTGGATGAAGCCACCCGCGATCGCATTAAGTTGGCTGCAAACAAAATTGACCGCACGCCACACTGGCTGATCAAGCAGGCCATTTTTAACTACCTCACGCAGCTGGAAGCGGGTGAATCACTGCCAGAGATCCCCTTGCAACTGGCGGATGCCTCCAGCGAAGAAGGCACGCCAGACGAGGCTCTGCAGCCCTTCCTCGACTTTGCGGAACACATTCTGCCGCAGTCAGTGACCCGCTCCGCCATCACCGCCGCATGGCGTCGTCCGGAGACGGATGCGGTGCCGATGTTGCTGGAGCAGGCGCGTCTCCCTGCCCCGCTGGCAGAAAAAACCCATCAACTTGCCTACAGCCTGGCGGAGAAACTGCGGCACCAAAAAGGTGCAACCGGACGCGCTGGCATGGTGCAAAGCCTGTTGCAGGAGTTCTCCCTCTCCTCGCAGGAAGGCGTGGCATTGATGTGTCTGGCGGAAGCGCTGCTGCGTATTCCCGATAAGCCGACCCGTGATGCGCTGATCCGCGATAAGATCAGCAACGGCAACTGGCAGTCACATCTGGGCCGTAGCCCGTCGATGTTTGTTAACGCGGCGACCTGGGGCCTGCTGTTTACCGGCCGTCTGGTTTCTACCCATAACGAAGCTAACCTGTCACGTTCACTGAACCGCATTATCGGTAAGAGCGGTGAGCCGCTGATCCGTAAAGGTGTGGACATGGCGATGCGCTTGATGGGCGAACAGTTTGTGACGGGCGAAACCATCGCTGAAGCGCTGGCCAACGCTCGCAAGCTGGAAGAGAAAGGTTTCCGCTACTCTTACGACATGCTGGGTGAAGCGGCACTTACCGCCAGCGATGCCAAAGCTTACCTGGTCTCTTACCAGCAGGCGATTCACGCCATTGGTAAAGCCTCTAACGGCCGTGGTATTTATGAAGGCCCAGGCATTTCGATTAAGCTTTCCGCACTGCATCCGCGCTATAGCCGCGCGCAATATGAGCGCGTGATGGAGGAGCTGTATCCAATCCTTAAATCCCTGACCTTGCTGGCGCGTTCTTATGACATCGGCATCAATATTGATGCGGAAGAAGCAGATCGTCTGGAGCTGTCGCTCGATCTGCTGGAGAAGCTGTGCTTTGAGCCAGAGCTGGATGGCTGGAACGGTATCGGCTTTGTCATTCAGGCGTACCAGAAGCGCTGCCCGTTTGTCATTGATTCATTGATCGATCTGGCTCAGCGCAGCCGTCGCCGTCTGATGATCCGTCTGGTGAAAGGTGCGTATTGGGACAGTGAGATCAAACGTGCGCAGATCGATGGCCTGGAAGGCTATCCGGTTTACACGCGCAAGGTGTACACCGATATTTCTTATCTGGCCTGCGCCCGCAAACTGCTGGCGGTGCCGAACTTGATCTATCCACAGTTTGCTACCCACAACGCCCATACGCTGGCGGCGATCTATCAGCTGGCAGGCAACAACTACTATCCGGGTCAGTATGAGTTCCAGTGCCTGCACGGCATGGGTGAGCCGCTGTATGAGCAAGTGGTGGGCAAAGTGGCCGATGGCAAACTCAACCGCCCTTGCCGTATTTATGCGCCGGTCGGCACGCATGAAACCCTGCTCGCTTACCTGGTGCGTCGTTTGCTGGAGAACGGTGCCAATACCTCCTTCGTCAACCGTATCGCCGATAACACCTTACCGCTGGACGAACTGGTGGCCGATCCGGTGACCGCCGTAGAAAAAATGGGTGTCAGCGAAGGTGCCGTTGGCTTACCGCATCCGAAAATACCGTTGCCACGCGATCTCTACGGTGAGAATCGTGCTAACTCGGCGGGCCTCGACATGGCCAACGAACATCGTCTGGCATCGCTCTCCAGCGCCTTGCTGAACAGCGCCAGCCAGCCGTGGACCGCACAACCTTTGGTTGAGGCCACTTTGGGTGAAGGCATCAGCCGCCCGGTGCTCAACCCGTCAGCCCCTGGCGATGTGGTGGGCAGCGTACGTGACGCCACCGAAGCAGAAGTGTCAGAAGCGCTGGATGCGGCAGTCAATGCCGGTCCGATCTGGTTTGCTACTCCACCGCAAGAGCGTGCTGCCATCCTCGAACGTGCAGCGCAAGCGATGGAAGGCCAGTTGCAGCAGTTGATTGGTCTGCTGGTGCGTGAAGCGGGTAAAACCTATAACAATGCGATTGCTGAAGTGCGTGAGGCGGTGGACTTCCTCTATTACTACGCGGGCATGGTGCGTGACGATTTTGATAACGAAACCCATCGTCCATTGGGTCCGGTAGTGTGCATCAGCCCGTGGAACTTCCCACTGGCGATCTTCACCGGTCAAATTGCCGCCGCGCTGGCAGCGGGTAACAGCGTGCTGGCGAAACCCGCCGAGCAAACGCCTCTTATTGCTGCGCAGGCGGTGCAGATTATGCTGGATGCCGGTGTCCCGGCGGGCGTGCTGCAACTGTTGCCAGGCCAGGGCGAGACCGTTGGCGCACAGCTGACTGGCGATGAACGTGTCCGTGGTGTGATGTTCACCGGTTCTACCGCTGTCGCTACCCTGCTACAACGCAACCTCGCCGGTCGTCTCGATCCTCAAGGTCGCCCGACTCCACTGATTGCCGAAACCGGTGGCATGAATGCCATGATCGTCGATTCATCAGCACTGACCGAACAAGTGGTGGTGGATATCGTGGCCTCAGCGTTTGACAGTGCTGGTCAGCGCTGTTCGGCACTGCGCCTGTTGTGCGTGCAGGATGATGTCGCGGAACACACCCTGAAAATGCTGCGCGGTGCCATGGCCGAGTGCCGCATGGGTAACCCGGAACGTCTCTCAACCGATATCGGTCCGGTAATTGATGCCGAAGCCAAAGGCAATATTGAGCGTCACATCCAGGCAATGCGCAACAAAGGCTTCACGGTGTATCAGGCTGCGCAGGAACATCCGCAAGACAGCAAAGAGTGGAACAGCGGCACCTTTATCAAGCCAACGTTGATTGAGCTGGATCAGGTGAGCGATCTGGATAAAGAAGTGTTTGGTCCGGTGCTGCACGTGGTGCGCTTTGCGCGTAACAGTCTGCCACAGCTGATCGATCAGATTAACGCGTCCGGTTACGGCCTGACGTTGGGCGTGCATACGCGCATCGATGAAACCATCGCGCAGGTCACGGCGGGTGCCAAGGTCGGTAACCTGTATGTGAACCGCAACATGGTGGGTGCGGTAGTAGGTGTGCAACCGTTCGGCGGTGAAGGCTTGTCGGGCACCGGTCCGAAAGCCGGTGGCCCACTCTATCTTTATCGCTTGCTGGCGAACCGTCCAGACAGTGCGCTGCTGAAGACCTTTAACCGTCAGGATGCGGAGCGCCCAGCGGATAGCAGCGTGCGTGCGGAATTGATGAGCGCCCACCAGGCGTTGCTGACATGGGCGCAAGATAAGCCAGAACTGCTGGCACTGTGTCAGCGTTATGACGAACTGGCGCAGGCCGGTACCGTGCGCGTGTTACCAGGCCCAACGGGTGAACGTAATACCTTCACCCTGTTGCCGCGTGAGCATGTGCTGTGCCTGGCGGACAACGAGCAGGACGCACTGACGCAGTTGGCGGCGGTGACCAGCGTAGGCAGCAAGGCACTGTGGCAGGACGACGAGTTACATCGTGCGCTACGTGCAAAACTGCCCGCTGCGGTACAGGCACATGTCGTGCTGGTGAAAGAGGCGTTAGCGGCTGAGTTTGATGCGGTGATCTATCACGGCGATGCCGATCAGCTGCGTCATCTGTGCGAACAGGTGGCGGCGCGAGACGGTGCGATTGTATCAGTACAAGGCTTTGCGCGCGGTGAAACCAATCTGCTGCTGGAGCGTCTGTTGATCGAACGTTCGTTGAGCGTGAACACTGCAGCGGCGGGCGGGAATGCGAGTTTGATGACCATCGGCTGATAGCATCATCCCAAAAAATGATCAGGTGCGCTTAAATGCGCACCTGACATGTAAGGTCGCCATTGATGACGACCTTTTTTTGATTACGCCGCAGTCTTACCGCGCTTCATCCCAATCAAGGTCGGGAACACAAACAGCGACTGTCCCAATCCACGGTTAGTCAGAGACCACACTGCCACGGAACACAGCGAGCAGATTCCCACTATCGCTATCGGATAGAAACACGCCCAAAGCACCGAGAACCACGCATGATCAAACAAGTGATGGCGTTGAGCGAACAAGATCGCTGACATGCCAAAGTACTCAATGAAAATACGATGGATAACGTATATCTGTAAGGTGTTACGCCCAATCCAGTTGAAGTAGGTCATTTTGAAGTGCGCATTGAGCCAGCGGCAGGCCGCCACGCTCGCCAGCACCGCAATGACACACAGGAATAAGCTCTTATCCAGACCAAAGATGATGTGAATCCCCGAGACCGCCGCCAGCAATGCCCATGGCACAATGTTCTCACGGCGCCATTCACTCATCCGCAGCATCAGTGGGCTCCAGAACGCCCCCAGCAAGAAGAACAGGAAGTACTGCGCCACACTCTGTGGACCCCAGTAAGGAATGATCTTCTCCACTGCCAGATAGTTGAACACCACCGCCACCACCAGCAAAGCCACTTTCTGTTTGTGAAATATCTTCGCGCACAGGAAGTACAGCGCTAGCCCATACAGGTACCATGAGGTACTCATTGCCATAAACGTCAGCTTGAGGAACTCAAACAGTGAACCCGCGTAGGCCGCATTAAGGTTATGCGAGATACGTTGCCCGGTGATTTCCGTGGAGATGCCCACGATAGACCACCACTGAATAAAGCCCCACAAAATATACAGATAGAACAGATTGGTAATACGACTGGTAAACACCTGCTTCCACGGGCGATTTAGAATCCCGTTGGTTGCCAACAGGCCAGAAACAAAGAAAAATGCTGGCATACGCAGTGGAGATAAAACGGTATTAAACTGCACCCATATTTCTGCCGGGATCCAACCGGCCGTCAAATATTTCACCGTTCCTTCAAATCCGGGTAATACGGTGTGATACAACACCACCAGCAATATGCAGGCCCCCTTGAGGGTATTGACCCATGCAATATCTTCTTTCCTGGCGTTATTCATATGATTAACTCCCGCTGCTGTGTAGGTCTTTAAGGAGAAGTATGAGGAAATAAGCATTGAAGCATTTCTGGTTATTTAACGATTATTAAACATGCATGACGGGGATGACTCTAGCGAAAGTCCTAAAAGTTTTTTTGTGGCCCTGATATAACAATACTTTACAGTTCCAAACATTAATCAAATGTTTAGCAGGCTAAGAATATTTGCCTTAAATTGAGTCGTTAAGCGTGGTGAAAGCAGATATGTAAAGGGCGCAATCACTGCGGGAATTTAAGAACAATCCATCACTTCGACATCCAAATAATAATCAAATCCTTTTCAGATAATTATTAAATGTGCCAAATGGATAAGCAGAGATATTCATGGTGTGCTAAGAGGATATTTATATTCTGCAGAAATAGTTTAATTTCACTGATTTAATGCGGAGAGAGTAATGATATAGGACGCACTCTAATGCGCCCTATAGGTTATTACGGCAACGGTGCTGACTTGGGCTCCAGCGCCGGTTTACGTAGCAAACGTGGATACAGGAACAACATGCGTCCCGGCCCACGATTCAGCACGGACCACACCAGCAACGAGACCGCCACACAGACAGCAACCCCCGTCACCGGCATCAGAATCGCCCACGCCCAGCTGAACACCGCATTGCCAAACCAGCCGTAGTGCAGCGCCAGCGCAATCGCGCTCAAGCCCAGCAGTTCAATAAAGATACGATGCAGCACGTAAATTTGCAGGGTGTTGCGGCCAATCCAGTTCAGCCACGCCATATTCAGGCGCTCATTAAGGAAGCGACATACCACAATGCCAAACACGATAGTCAGCAAACTGTAGAAGGGATTTTTATAGATACCGCCCACATGGTGCGCGACACCAATCATCGCGATAGCCGCCAACAGCAGCCAGTGCTGCCGCTTGAGCTGACTGATCTCAATCAACGACTGGCTGAAGAACACGCCAAGCAGGAAGTAGAGATAGTTTTGCGCCACACTGGTTGGCCCCCAACCGGGGATCAGGCTGAACTGCGCCGCGTAATTGGCCAAAATCGCCAACAGCACCAGCGCGATTTTCTGGCGATGGAACAACTTAGTGAACAGGAAGAACCCGGCCAGCGCGTAGAGATACCACAGGCTGGTCATGGCGGTGAACAGCAGCTTAATGAACTCAAACGGCGTATCGGCATAGGCAGCATTCTTCGCACTGGAGAGCTTTTCCCCAAGGTGAGTAGAAATGTAATGAATACTCACCCACTGAATCACTCCCCACAGCAGATAGAGATAGACGATGTTACTGAACTTCTTAGTAAACACCTCTTTCCAGCTCTTCTTAACAATCGAACTCGCTGCCAGCAGTCCCGACACAAAGAAAAACGCGGGCATACGCAGTGGCGAGAGGTAGGTGTTAAAGGTCACCCACCAGTGCGCGGGCACCACACCGGCGGTGAGATGATGTATAGAAGGAGCGAAGGTGGTGATGATCGAGTGGTGCAACACCACCAGCAAGATACAGGCACCTTTTAGCGTGTTGATCCAGAGGACCTCGTTTCTGGCATTACTCATTGTTTTATCCTGATTGCGCCATGAATTTGTAAAGAATTATTTATATTTACAAAGTTGTCTCAATCGGGCGGGTCTTAAAATTCGTTTAGCCTGTTGCAACAGAATTCTAAGTCAGGATAAAACACCTAAATTCAGTGGGTTATTTAATCTAAGCGACAATATTTTCAGAAGAAACTGAGAGCGGGTAATGACATAACGCAGAAAGGAAGCGCCATCCGATCCAGACGGCGCTTGAGACTATTGATTAAGAAACTTGTCGAGAAATTGCCGGGTGCGTGCCTGCTGCGGGTTGCTAAACAGTTCTTTTGCTGGCCCCTGTTCCACAATGCGCCCCTGATCCATAAAGATGGCGCGGTCAGCCACATCGCGCGCAAAGCTCATCTCATGCGTGACGATCACCATGGTGCGCTTCTCCTCTGCCAGCGCGCGGATGGTGTTGAGCACCTCCCCCACCAGCTCCGGGTCCAGTGCCGATGTCGGTTCATCAAACAGAATCACCTGTGGACGCATCGCCAGCGCACGCGCAATCGCCACACGCTGTTGCTGTCCACCGGAAAGACGGCGTGGGAAGCTCTCTTCCTTACCGTGCAACCCGACCTTCTCCAGCAAGCTACGTGCGCGAGAGATCGCTTCCGCTTTCGGCTCACCTTTGACGATCACCGGGCCTTCAATAATGTTCTCCAGCACCGAACGATGTGGGAACAAATTGAAGTTCTGGAACACGAATCCCACCTGCTGACGCAAGCGGCGCACCTGCTCTTTTTGCTTGTTGAGCCCGAGGCTGGCATCAATGGTGATATCGCCGACCGTGACACGACCACTTTCGGGCACTTCCAGCAGGTTAATGCTGCGTAACAAGGTGGTTTTACCCGATCCGCTCGGGCCAATAATCGCCACCACTTCACCCGGAGCCACATCAAGATCGATGCCGTGCAGCACGGTCTGTCCGTGGAACTGCTTCACTAGCTGGCGTACTTCGATTGCACTCATTTCGCCTCCCGATCCTGTCGATTCACATGCGCTTCCAGGCGATTTTGCAGCGCCGACAGCACGGTCGCCATCACCCAATAGATCAGTGAAGCGGCCAGATACATGGTGAACACTTCCAGTGTACGTGAGGTGATCAGCTGCGCCTGACGGAACAACTCTGGCACCTGAATGGTGGCCGCCAGTGAGGTGTCTTTCACCAGGCTAATAAAGCTGTTGCCAAGTGGCGGTAACGCAGTGCGCGCTGCTTGTGGCAGGATCACGCGGCGCAAGGTTTGCCACGGCGTCATGCCGATGCTGGCTGCGGCTTCCCACTGCCCGCGCTCGATGGCAGCAATCGCGCCACGTAGAGATTCTGAGGCGTAGGCCGCGGTGTTAAGCGACAGGCCGATCATCGCTGACGGAATCGGATCCAGCTCGATACCAAACTGTGGCAGACCGTAATAGATCATAAACAGTTGGGCGATGAGAGGGGTGCCACGGAAAATCGACACGTAAATACGCGCCAGCCAGTTTATCGGCCAGAAGTGTGACAAACGCATCAGTGCCAGCACGAAGCCAAGTACCAGGCCGAAGAACATCCCGCCGATACTCAGCTGCAGTGTGAACAGCGCGCCCTTGAGTAAAAATGGTGCTGAATCCAGCACCAGTTGTAGGCTTTCCTGCATTATTTAGTGACGTCCGCGCCGAACCATTTCTCAGAGAGTTTGCTCAGCGAGCCATCTTTCTGCATGTCGGCAATCGCCGCATCAATGGCTTTCAGCAAGTCATCATTGCCTTTACGCAGTGCAACGCCCGATTCCAGACGAGAGAACGCCGGACCCGCGACCGCCATGGTATCGCCGGTTTTCTTCACCAGATCCAGCGCCGCTAAGCGGTCAACCAGGATGGCATCAACACGGCCAGAACGCAGATCCTGATATTTTGTTGGGTCATCATCATAGGTACGGATGTCCACGCCTTTGACGTTATCGCGCAGCCACTGTTCGTAGTTAGAGCCCAGGCCGACACCGACTTTCTTGCCGGACAGATCTTCCGGCTTGGTGATGCTGCCGGCGTTTTTCTTCATCGTCAGCGCCTGCACGCCAGAAATGGTGTACGGGGTAGAGAAGTCATATTTCTTCTTACGCTCAGGTGAAATCGTCACCTGGTTGATCACCACGTCGATGCGTTTTGAGTCCAGCGCGGCCAGCATGCCATCCCATTTGGTCGGCTTGAGGTCGGCTTTCACGCCAAGATGCTGAGCCAGCTCTTGAGCGAACTCCACTTCAAAACCGGTCAGTTTGCCGCTTTCATCCTGGAAGCTGAACGGAGGATAGGTCCCTTCCAGGCCCACGCGCAGCTCGCCTTTGCTTTTTACTTTCGCCAGCAGATCTTCCGCTGCGAAGGATTTGCTATTCACGCCCGCGACCAGCGCGACCGCCATCATGCCCATCACCAGTTGGCGACGAATTGGAGAGAAAGTCATGTTGACCCCATTTTTTGTGATGTGTTGTTGTGTATCTCTTGGTGCGCATCAATGCTCCCCTACGAAAATGATATTGCCTCCTCGTAGGGTTGCCATTTATGGCGACCGTTTATGTAATAACCGCCGGATTATAAACTTTTTTTTGCTGCTGTCTCAGACCGAAGGATGATAAGCAAATAACGCAGGCGATCCACCGGTATGCACAAATAACAGCGGCCCTTCCCGACGGAAGCGGTTCTGCGCAATACCATCGATCAATCCCGCCATCGCTTTGCCGGTGTAGACCGGATCCAGCATGATGCCCTCCAGACGCGCCAGCAGCTTCACCGCTTCCATACCCTCTTCGTTCGGTTCACCGTAACGCGGGGCGAAATAGTCATCCCACAGGGTGATCGGCGCGTGCACCTGCACTTCGAGCTGCTCTGCCAGTGCCGTGCGAATGCGCTCGACTACCGGCAGTTGTGCTTCAACTTTGCGTGAAACGGTCACACCCACTAATTCGGTTTCTGGCAACAGATGCTCAAGGCCCACCGCCAGACCGGCGTGCGTGCCTGCACTCCCGGACGCGACGACCACGGCGGCAAAATCCACCACGCCTTCGCTCTGATGGGCGATCTCTTGTGCGCACTCCACATACCCTAGCGCACCCAAGGCATTTGAGCCGCCAACAGGGACCACATACGGACGGAAGCCCTGCGCTTCCAGACGCTCGGCCTGTTCAGCCAGTTGTTCAGTGGGATTGTACAGCGACTCCACCATCACCACCTCGACGTCCATCAGGTCAAGTAGCAGGCGGTTGCCGTTAGAAAGATAGTTTTCGCTGGCCGTGCCAATGGGATTTTCCAGCAGCGCGACACATTTTAAGCCGAGACGAGCCGCCACCGCAGCAGTCTGGCGCACATGATTGGATTGAATCGCACCCGCAGTCAGCAACACGTCGGCCCCTTCGCGCAACGCATCAGCGGCGAGGAATTCGAGCTTACGCAGTTTGTTACCACCCAAGGCTACCGGCGTGAAATCATCACGCTTAATAAAGATATCGCGACCGAGGTAGTCAGAAAGCCGTGGCAGATGCTCAAGCGGCGTAGGCGCACCAAGTAATTCAAGACGAGGGAACTGGTGCAACAGGTGTAAGGACAATGCAGCCTCCATTCGGGCAATGTGCAATTATCCATATAGTGTTGCAGAAGATGAGAAAAGTCGCACCCGGAAATCTACGTGTGCGGCCCTTGTTGCCGCTATGCTCAGCAACAACAAGGGCAGGATCACAATCAGCCCTGCTGCCAGCCTAAAAACTGGTCATATTTGCGCAGCGCGATGCGGTAGTTATTGTTACCGGCATCGGGTAAGTCGTTTTCCAGACACTCATGCCAGCTTATGCCCCGTAATCTGTCGGCCGGGAAATTTTTCGCTTTCAGCATGTCATCAAGACGACGCAGGCGTACCACATACTCACGTATGGTGCTGTGACTCATCTCGGTCTGTTCAAACAGGTATTGCTTGAACGCCATAATGTCGAAGTAATTCGGATGGGTATTACAGAAAATATCGCTGCAAAAACGACACAACGCGGTTAATTCCGGCTGGAGTTTCATCCACACCTGATCGTCAATCATCTGGTCCATGCGTGCGATGGCCTCTTTATTGATGATCTGGCCGCGGAATACTAATGCCATGCGGTCTAAAACCTTGCCACAATGTGAACAATTGCTTTGGCTGTGTTTGTAGTCTTTAAGATAACGACTTAAAGGTCTGGCTTTGGCTTTGGCTCCCATTGCTGAGTCCCCGGTATTTTTATTTTTGATCCCAGGAACTGAGTCTGTCAGCGCGCCCCCGATAATCGGGCACGCAGGCGTTTGATCGCCTGACTGTGCAGCTGGCTGACGCGGGATTCCCCCACTTCCAGCACTGCGCCAATCTCTTTCAGGTTCAGTTCTTCCTGGTAGTACAGTGTGAGCACTAATTTTTCACGCTCGGGCAATGCCTCGATCGCTTCAATTACGCGGTCACGCAAGTTTCCTTCCATTAACTGATGAAGCGGGTTGGCTTCTTCATGCCCTTCCGTCACCAGCTCCGCACTGTCACCGTGTTCTTCCCGATACTCGTCGTAGGAGAAGAGTTGGCTGTTGTTGGTATCGAGCAAGATCTGCCGATACTCCTCCAGCGAAACATTCAACTGTTCAGCCACTTCCTGCTCAGTAGCCGAGCGCCCCAACGCCTGTTCTACTTGATGCATAGCACCAGCCACTTCGCGCGCATTACGACGTACGCTACGAGGTGCCCAGTCGCGGCTGCGCAGTTCATCCAGCATTGCGCCCCGGATACGCTGCACGGCATAGGTGGTAAAGGCGGTGCCTTGTAGCGCGTCGTAGCGCTCCACGGCATTCAATAAACCAATGCCACCAGCCTGCAGCAGATCGTCAAGCTCAACGCTGGCTGGCAGACGTACCTGCAAGCGCAACGCTTCATGCCGCACCAGAGGAACGTAGCGCTGCCAGAGCGAATGTTTATCCATCACGCCTTCGGGCGTATAGAGATCGTTCACGATGACTACCCTGCGTTAATAAAGTTATCGGCATGATTATCCAATTCTGTAGGGGTTTCGATTGGCAGAATAGGCGGGAAAAAGCGAGGTTATTTCAAATTTGTTATGGATGGCGGCGCAATGCACCGCCATCAGCCCGATGTCTAACGCAGATTGCGCAGCCGTTGCCGCGTGCCAGGCGGCACCACGTCCCACAGTGCGCAGGTTTTGCCCTCAAGTGTCTGATAGAAATCGCTAATCGATGCTTCAGTTTCCAGTGCCGGATTAAATACCACCCGCCCAGTTTCCGCGTCGATACTTATCATTTTGTTGATAAACAAGCGCTGCAAATCACTGCGCAGGAACAGGCCGTTATCGACGCTGTTATCCGCCAGAAAACCCTCTTCATTCTCTTGGGTATCGATATAGCAGGCTTCCACCCATGGCCAGCTGTGGCGCTCTGTGAGTTGTGTTCCGGTAATGATGCAGGCGCCATAGCGTGCTTTGACCGCAGAACTGAACTCCGCCTGGCTGGCGCGCTGGAACACTTTGGCTTTCACGCGCCGCCCCACTTCCGTACCCGGCATCACTGCTGTCGGCACTTTATGCTGCGGCGTGCTCAACACTACCAGGAACTGAATCTTGCGCGACAGCGGGAAACAGGGATGCGCATGGGGATCAAACAGCTGCCAATACTCCTCCTCTTCCGTTTGGCGCATCAGCACCAGTTTAAAGCCCCGGCTGGCGAGCAGGTTCTGCGCTTCTGCCGAGTTTGGATCGAGCATGGCGTAAACCTGCGTTTCCCCCACCACTTTCCAGCGCCCTTCTTTCTTTATTTCATCGTTGCGACGGAAATAGAGGAAAGCCTGCTGCGTCTTTAAATAGTGCTCAAAACGGCGCAGATAGTTTTTGCGTTCGTTATCTTCCGAGACGAACAGCAGATCCTCCAGCGGGCTGTTGATCTCCTCCTGCGCGAACACCGCGCGGATAATTAAATTGCGAAAGCTGGTCGACGGGCTCAGCAACCCGCGTGCGGTGAGTTCTTTCTCATCAGGATGCTGCTGCGCATAGCGCAACGCAATCTCTTCGAAGGTCAGTTGCTCACCTGGTAACAAGTCATAATTGAAGCGCATAGACACCCCAGAAACAGAAAAAATAGAGCGTAAAAATTGGAATGATTCTGGAGTGGTTATCGGCATTTTGGCGCGGGACTGTAACAGGGTGGTTACTTTTCTGAGGATGTAGGGTGGTGGGGGAAATCAGCCTGTTGGATCAGACGCAATTTGATTTATTGCAGCAACAATCACTGCTTGAATTTGTAGGGTGCGGCCTTTGGGATAATGCTGGTCACTTAGCGCTTTTTGGTCGCCATAATTGGCGCCCCTACGAGAATGTTGGGGCAATGCTGGTGACTTAAACGCATTTTGGTCGCCATGAATGGCGCCCCTACGAGAATGGATGCTGTTTTTCGTAGGGTGCGCATTTATGCGCACCAGGTTGAATTTTCATTTCGTTGCGGCGCGATTTATCGCGCTTATTTCTTACTCCGGCGCAAACACCAGCACAACGGTCTTCATCTTCTCATACACCTCCACTGATGGCGGTGCCGGTAACGCAGCATGTTGCGCGGCATACATGGCCGCCTCACACAGCCCGAGATCGCCGGTCATATTATGAATCCCAGTGAGTTGCCCTTTGTCATCCAGATCAAGACGCATTTCACAGCGCTTGCCGATGAAGTGGTCAGGATCATAAAACTCCCACTGGATGGCGTAGAAAATGCCTTCGTAGTAGCTCTTTAAATCGGTGACCGCAGGAAGTGGCGGAGGCGTGCCGTGGGTGCGCGGATGTTTGATTGGGGTGCAGCCTGCCAGCAGGAATAGCGTAATAAGGATAAGTCGCATGGTTCACGTCCTGTGAAGAGAATGTCATGAGTATATAGGGATATTCATGACACGCAGGTATAAAAAAACCCCGCCGAAGCGCTGAGGGATCCCCACTAAATCAGCGCTAATAAACCAACACCATATTTTGGTAGGTTTTGGCGAGGTGGTTAAGA